>DVKM01000078.1 GCA_018716015.1 Candidatus Enterenecus stercoripullorum
CTGCTTCTGGCCGCCGGACAGGGTGACACCCCGCTCTCCCACCATGGTGTCATATCCATCGGGGAACTCGGTGATGGCCTCGTCCACACAGGCCACCGCCGCGGCGTGGCGCAGCTCCTCCTCCGGCACACCGGGGCGGGTGGCGGCGATGTTCTCCCGGATGGTCTGGGAAAACAAGAAGGGCTCCTGGAGCACCAGGCCAATCTGCCGGCGCAGGCAGCCCCGGCGGATCTTGCGGATGTCGGTGCCGCCGATGGTGATCCTCCCCTGTCCCTCTCCCAGGTCATACAGCCGGTCCAGCAGGTGGATCAGGGTACTCTTCCCAGAACCAGTTCCTCCCAGCACCGCGAAGGTGCTGCCGTGGGGGATGGTGAAGCTCACATCCCTCAGCACCGGCTGCCCCTCATAGCCGAAGGTGACGTGGTCAAAGACAATGTCGCCGGTCAGCTCCACCTCCCGGGCGTCCGGGTCATCCCGCTCCTCCGGCGCCTTGAGGATGTAGCCCACCCGGTCCATGGACACCCCCGCCTTGCTCATGTCGGACAGCACCCGACCCAGAGACCGCACCGGCCAGGCCAGGGACCCGTTATAGCTGACAAAGGCGATGAAGCCCCCCAGGGTCATCCGGCCCTCCACCGCCTCGATGGTGCCCGCCACGATCACCGCCATCACCTGTAAGCAGGTGAGCAGAGTGCCCGAGGCCCAGTAGACGCTCATCAGCTTGCCCAGCCGAATCCACAGCTGGGAGAAACGGTTGTTCTTCTCCCCGAACCGCTCCTCTTCAAACCGCTCCCGGCCAAAGGCCCGCACCACCCGCACGCCGGTAAAATTCTCCTGAGCGCAAGTGGTCACTTCCCCCTCCGCCTCGTCCGCCGCTTGGAAGCGGCAGGAGATCTTCCGGTAGAACACCCCGGAGGACAGCCCCACAATGGGGATGAACACCAGGGAGACCAGGGACAGGCGGGGGCTCATGGAGATCATAATGGACAGGTACAGCGCAATGAGAAAAACCGTGCGCACCACCTCCACCAGCTGGGTGCACACAAAGTTGCGGATGACGTCCACATCGGAGGTGCACCGCTGGATGATGTCCCCGGTGGAGTGGGCGGTGTGCCATGCAAAGTCCAGATGTTGAATGTGGCGGTACAGGTCGTCCCGGATCTTTTTCACAAAGCCCTCCGATCCCTTGGACAGGTTGACCCGCTGGCCGTAGGTACAGATCCCCCGCAGGGCGGCCACCACAACCACCGCCCCTGCGGCGATCCACAGCGCCCGGATGGAATCCGACTTCAGCCACTCCAGATTTACAACCCCTTCCAGCAGCCCCGGCAGCTGGGCCTCCTCTTCCCCCAACACACAGTCCACCGTGATCTTGATGATCTGGGGCGTCAGGGCATTGAACACCATGCTCAGGCAGGCGCACAGCAGGGCCCCCATGAAGAAGCCCATATTCCCATGTAAATACCGGACGATCATGTCCAGTTTCTCCCGTTTTGGGAGCTTAAACTGCGTTTCCATACAACACTCCTTCCCTCTGCGGGCGGCTACCGCCCTGCTTGGCGGCAAACAAAAACGCCCCTCCGTCCGGAGGGGCGCGTCAATCAGCCCGGCCCTGTGACCCTTATCGTCACATCGTTCCCAGGCGCGCGGCAGTCCCATCAGAACGGCAGTTCTTTTTCCAGCTTCCCATTTCGCGAATCTTCAGCATTTTGCGCGCCTCCTTTCAGTTAGTTCCTGCCTAGTATAATCCTCTGCCGGGGTGTTGTCAAGTCCTGCTTTCGCTGGGCGGACCGGTTTCCCTGTTTCCTCTTCCCAAGCCGTCCGCCCCGGGCGCAAAAGCCGCGGTTGACAGCTCCCGCCCAAACTCATACAATGAATGTGAGCCACGACACGGCGGTTCCGTCGCCGGCACGCCGCTGGCCATCACCTGGGGGGAGGGGATCTCTATGAAAATCCGGGCTGTGTATACCTGTCCGCTGGAGCTGACCCACGATATGATCAAGGGAAAATGGAAGCCCATCATCCTGTGGCGGCTCCGGCTGGGCCCCACCTCTTTGTCCAAGCTGGAGCGGGACATTGAGGGCATCACCCAGAAGATGCTGCTTCAGCATCTCAAGGAGCTGACTGAACTAGGGTTCATCGGGAAAACGGTCTATGAGGGGTATCCCTTAAAAGTGGAATACTTTCTGACCCGGCCCCAGGGGGAAAAGCTGCTGTCCGCCCTGCAGATCATGCAAGAGATTGGAATTGACTACATGGTGGAGCACGGCATGCAGGACGCCTTGATTGAGAAAGGGATTCTCCCGCAAGTACCCACAAAAAAGTAAGTAATTTACGCCTTTGCGCCGCTGGGATATAATCCTCTCATCAAAAACATTTGGAGGGTTTTTTATGAGAGTGATCAGTCACGGAATTGTAAACGGCGTCATTGAGGATAAGTACGGCAAGTACGGTACCTGCTTCAACGAGAACGGCATCCCCACCTACTCCCTGCCTTTCCAGGTCCTTGACGCGCCGGAGGGCACCCGGTGTTTCGCCCTGTTTCTGGAGGATAAGGACGCCTGTCCCGTCAGCGGCGGCTTTTCCTGGGTACACTGGCTGGCCGCCAACATCACCCGGAGCGGCCTGGAGGAGAACGAGAGCCAGACCGCCACGGATTTCGTCCAGGGGGTGAACAGCTGGATCAGCATCCAAGGCGGACAGCAAAGCAGGGAGCTGTCCAGCTTTTATGGCGGCATGGCCCCCCCCAACGCGCCCCATGTGTATGAGCTGCATGTCTATGCCCTGGACCGCCTGCTGCCCCTGGAAAACGGCTTCATGCTCCATGATTTGTTCCACGCTATGGAGGGCCATATCCTGGATCAGGATACGCTGAAGGGGGAATACCGAAATTGAGTTTTCTGGAAGCCGTCATGCTGATCTGCTTTGGCGCCGCCTGGCCCTTTTCCATTTACCGCTCAGTAAAATCCAAATCCACTAATGGGAAGAGTCTTCTCTTCCTGCTGGTGCTGATCCTCGGGTACATCGCGGGCATCCTCAACAAGATCTTCTATGACTATGACATCGTCCTATATCTGTATGTTCTGAATCTGCTGATGGTATCCACCGACGCCCTTCTCTGGGTCCGGAACCGGCGGCGGGAAAAGCTGGCCTTGCGCGCCTGATGCGCTTTAAACGTAGAGCGGCGGATCTTTCCAGATCCGCCGCTTTGCTTATCCTTGCAGGATAACGCAAAAATCCCCCGCCAACCGGCGGGGGATCCTCAGCGTTTTCTTACACCAGTTGTACGATGGCCATCTCTGCCCCGTCGCCGCGGCGAGGACCCATCTTCAGCACCCGGGTGTAGCCGCCGTTGCGGTCGGCATACTTGGGCCCGATCTGATCAAACAGCTTCTTGGCCACATCTTCCTTGGTCAGGTAGGACAGCACCCGGCGGTAATCGGCCAGGCTGTTCTTCTTGGCCAGGGTGATCATTTTCTCAGCCATGGGGGCGACCTCTTTCGCGCGGGCGTAGGTGGTCTTGATCTGCCCATTCTCCAGCAGATAGGTGGTCATGGCGCGCAGCATGGCGCGGCGCTGGTCGCTGGGTCGGCCCAGCTTGCGGTAAGTTGCCATTTTTACTCTCCTTCGACCTCGCATGGCGAGATCCTTTCTAAATTCGTTCCGGCACCCCTGAGGGACTTGTGTGGACGGTATGGAACGTTACATACATCCGTCCTGCCTAGCGGGGGCTCAGCCCCTGCTTTTACTATTGGGGCCCCATAAAAACCCAGCACAAGCAGATTTTGTGGGGAGCGGAGGCGCAAGGAAGTGAACGCAGTTTTCGCTGTCAGGCGGAAACGCAGTTGAACAGACTTTGCGCCGACGATGTCAGGCTGCGGATTGGACACGCGGCCGGGTCGCTTTCGCTGCGACTCGCTTCACAAACAGAACTGCTCCACAGTTCTTGGTTTGCAAAGCTCGCTCCGCTCCAAGCTCCCCTGCGTGTCTATCCTCCGCACTCAGTTGTTCTCGTCGCTGGCCAGGGACAGTCCCATCATGGCCAGCTTGTTGATGACCTCTTCCAAGCTCTTGCGGCCCAGGTTGCGCACCTTCATCATCTCTTCCTCCGTCTTGGAGATTAGGTCCTCCACGGTGTTGATGTTCGCCCGCTTCAGGCAGTTGAAGGAACGCACGGACAAATCCAGCTCCTCGATGGTCATCTCCAGCACCTTGTCCCGCTGGGCCTCCGCCTTCTCCACCACAGTGGCCTTGGAGCCCATGGTCTCGGACAGATCGGTGAACAGGGTAAAGTGGTCCACCAGGATGCGGGCACCCAGGGAAACAGCGTCCCGGGCGGAGATGGTGCCGTTGGTCCACACCTCCAGGGTAAGCTTGTCATAGTCGGTGGCGTCACCCACGCGGGTGTTCTCCACGGTGTAGTTGACCTTGCGCACCGGAGTATACACAGAATCCACGGGAATCACCCCGATGATGGTCTGGGAGGACTTATTCTTGTCAGCGGTGACATAGCCCCGGCCCTGGGACAGGGTGAGCTCCATGTTCAAGGTGGCGTCGGGACCCAGGGTAGCAATGTGGTGCTCTGGGTTGAGCACCTCCACATCGCTGTCCGCCTTGATGTCCCCGGCGGTGACGGTCCCCTCGCCGGAGGCCTCGATGTAGACCGTTTTAACCCCTTCGCTGTACAGCTTGGCGATGATGCCCTTGACGTTGAGTACGATCTCCGTCACGTCTTCCTTGACCCCGGGGATGGTGCTGAACTCGTGCTGGACACCAGCAATCTTGATGCTGGTCACAGCGGTTCCGGGCAGAGAGGACAGCAGAATCCGGCGCAGGGAGTTCCCGATGGTGGTGCCATAGCCCCGCTCCAGAGGCTCCACCACATATTTGCCGTAGGTATCATCCCCGACAGTTTCCATACACTCAATACGCGGCTTCTGAATTTCTACCATATCGTGTTTACCCTCCTTTTACTGTGGCATAGCCTGCCAGAAATGGTTGCGGTATCGCGAGGGCTGCTGCATTACTTGGAATACAGCTCCACGATGAGGTTGACAGACACGTCAAAGTCCAGATCATCCCGGCCGGGCATGGCGACCACCTTGCCCTCCAGCGGAGCGTTCTTGCTCTTCTCCAGCCACTTGGGCGAGGACACGAACTTGTCCTCTTCCACCATCTTTTTGAACTTGACAGAGGAGCGGCTCTTGTCCCGCACGGCCACCACATCGTCCAGCTTCACCAGGTAAGAGGGGATGTTCACCCGCTTACCGTTGACGGTAAAATGGCCGTGGTTGACCAGCTGACGGGCCTCCCGGCGGGTGCTGGCCAGGCCCAGGCGGAACACCACGTTGTCCAGGCGGCGCTCCAGCAGGGTCATCAGCTCGTCGCCGGTGTTGCCCTTCATCCGGGCAGCCTTCAGATAGTAGGAGTGGAACTGCTTCTCCAGCACGCCGTAGATGAACTTGACCTTCTGCTTCTCGGTCAGCTGTAGAGCGTACTCGCTCTTCTTGCTCCGGCGCTGGGGGCCGGGGTGACGGTTGGTCTGCTTGCTGATGCCCATCACCG
The DNA here is from genome assembly GCA_018716015.1 of Candidatus Enterenecus stercoripullorum. Lineage (GTDB taxonomy): Bacteria > Bacillota > Clostridia > Oscillospirales > Oscillospiraceae > Enterenecus > Enterenecus stercoripullorum. The sequence goes on from DVKM01000078.1 coordinate 5,566, forward strand.
CGGGAGAGATCCCCAGTGTGGCGCAACGCTTCAGATAGGGCTGCATATTCTTAGCCATATTGGTTTTCCTCCTTCCAGATTACACGCGGCGGCGCTTGGGCGGACGGCAGCCGTTGTGGGGAACAGGAGTCACGTCCTTGATCAGGGTGACCTCCAGGCCCACAGCCTGCAGCGCCCGGATGGCGGCCTCACGGCCCTGGCCGGGACCCTTGACGTACACTTCCACACTCTTGAGTCCGCATTGATCGATGGCGGCGTTGGCGGCCGTCTCAGCGGCTGTCTGGGCCGCAAAGGGAGTGGACTTGCGGGAACCCCGGAAACCCATCTCACCGGAGGAAGCCCAAGACAGGGCGTTACCCTGCATATCGGTGACGGTGATCATGGTGTTGTTGAAGGAGGAGCGGATATGCACCTGGCCCTTCTCCACATTCTTGCGCTCACGACGGCGCTTGATTACTTTCTTCGCGGTAGCCATGTGTCAATCCCTCCTTACTTCTTCTTGTTGGCCACGGTGCGCTTGGGTCCCTTCCGGGTACGGGCGTTGGTCTTGGAGCGCTGGCCGCGGACGGGCAGGCCCTTGCGGTGACGGACGCCGCGGTAGCAGCCGATTTCGGTCAGCCGCTTGATGTCCATCGCCACATTGCGGCGCAGGTCGCCCTCCACCACATACTCGTGACCGATGATCTCACGCAGCTTGGCCTCTTCCGCATCGGTGAGATCCTTCACGCGAGTGTCCGGGTTGATGCCCGCCTTCTCCAGAATCTTGTTGGCGCTGGTGCGGCCAATCCCGTAAATATAGGTGAGTCCGATCTCGACTCGCTTTTCCTTCGGCAGATCAATGCCGGCAATACGTGCCATATTCCTCCTGCCCCTCCTTTAACCTTGTTTCTGTTTGTGCTTGGGGTTTTCGCAAATGACCATAACTTTGCCCTTGCGCTTGATGATCTTGCACTTCTCGCACATGGGCTTGACAGACGGTCTGACTTTCATATCAAATAACCTCCTGTAAATGCCTTGATGGCCCCCATACCAGCGGAGGCAAGGCCCCGGCCGGCATAGGTCGTGGATTTCTTCTGCTATTTTGTGCCGCCTGGGACGGCAATGCGTGGGATAAACTGCTGATTACTTGGAGCGCCAGGTGATGCGACCCTTGGTCAGGTCATACGGCGACATCTGCACCGTCACCTTGTCGCCAGGCAGGATGCGGATGAAATTCATGCGCAGCTTGCCGGAGATGTGCGCCAAAATAATGTGGCCGTTTCCGATGTCCACATGGAACGTGGTGTTGGGCAGGGCCTCGGTGACAACCCCCTCCAACTCGATCATATCGTCCTTTGCCAAAGCGTCATACCTCCATTTCCTCCCGGAAGGCCGCCAGGGCCGCCCGAAGTTCTCTGTCCCGGACAGACTGGCCGGTTCGGACTTTTTCCATCACCGGATGATCCCATTCTCCCACCAGGGCAACATGCTTGCCCTGTTTTCGCTTGGGGCGGTCCACCCGGCGCCGCTTCCCGTCCGCCAGCAGCAGCCAGCCGGCCTGTGCGTCCATGACGCAAAACAGCCGGCCGCTGTCCCGGCCACAGCGGGAGCGGACGATCTGGGCTCTTTTGAAACTCATCTCAGCCTTCCTCACAGATCGTGAGCACCTCGGGGTCGCCCTGGGTAATGAGAATGGTGTTCTCATAGTGGGCGGCCAGGGAGCCGTCCTGGGTCACCGTGGTCCATTTGTCCTTGAGGACCTGGACACGCCAGTCGCCCTGGCACACCATGGGTTCCACCGCGATGGTCATCCCCGGCTGGAGCCGGGCCCCGTGACCAGCGGGGCCGTAGTTGGGCACCTCGGGCGCTTCATGGAGCTTGGCGCCCACGCCGTGGCCCACGAAGTCCCGCACCACGGAGTAGCCGTGGGCTTCCACATACTGCTGTACCGCGTGGGAGATATCGGACACCCGCTGCCCGCTGCGGGCAAACTGGATTCCCTCCCAGAAACTGCGCTCAGTCACTTCGATCAGACGCCGGGCCTCATCGGATATCTGGCCGCAGGCGAAGGTGGCCGCGCAGTCCCCGTGGAAGCCATCGATATATGCCCCCACGTCCACGCTGACGATATCCCCTTCCCTGAGTACGATCTTCTTGGAAGGGATGCCGTGGATGACCACGTCGTTGACCGAAATGCACGCTGAGCCGGGAAAGCCCGCATATCCCAGAAAGGAAGGGCGGGCACCCTGGCTTTCGATATACTTGCGCACCTCGGCGTCAATCTCGAGGGTTGTGACGCCGGGCCGCACCAGTTCTCCGGCCAGTTTCCGCGCCCCGGCGGTGATCCGCCCGGCCTTGCGCATACACTCCAGTTCCCTGGGTGATTTCAGTGTGATCAGTTCCATCGCTTATAGTTTCAGCGCGTCCAGCACCACCTGGGTGGTGGCCTCGATGCTGGGCTGGTTTTGTACCGGGCGCAGAATGCCCCGTTTGTCATAAAACTCTTTCAGCGGCTCCGTCTGCACGTGGTAGACCTTCAGGCGGTGCTTCACCGTCTCCGGCTTGTCATCGTCCCGCTGCTCCAGCTTCCCGCCGCACTTGTCGCACACACCGGGCACCTGAGAGGGCGCGTTGTGCACATGGTAGGAGGCCCCGCAGCGGTGGCAGAACCGGCGCCCCTCCATACGCTGCTCGATCTCCTGGTCGGAGATCTCAAGGGACAGCACGTTGTCAAACAGGATTCCGGCCCGCTCCAGCGCCTCCGCCTGGGCGATGGTGCGGGGCACCCCGTCCAGGATGAAGCCCTTGGCACAGTCGGGCTGGGTCAGCCGCTGGGCCACGATATCGATGATGATATCATCAGGCACCAATTGGCCGGCATCCATGTAGCGCTTGGCCTCCAGGCCCACCGGAGTACCTTCCTTGACGGCACTGCGCAGGATGTTCCCCGTGGAAACGGTAGGGATCCCCAGCCGCTCGCTTAGGATGGCGGCCTGGGTTCCCTTGCCAGCGCCGGGGGCGCCGAGCATGATCAGCTTCATAGCCTTCACCTTCTTATCACTCAAGGAAGCCCTTGTAGTGACGCATCATCAGCTGGGCCTCCAGGGCCTTGGTGGTCTCCAGGGCAACGCCCACCACGATGATGATGGAGGTGCCGCCGATGGCCAGGTTACTGCCGGCGCTGGACCCCAGTGCGCTCATGATGTTCCCGGTAATGGCAGGCAACAGGGCGACCACGGCCAGGTAGAGCGCGCCGAACAGAGTCAGGCGGGAGATAACCTTTTGCAGGAAGTCAGCGGTAGGCTTGCCGGGACGGAACCCGGGAATGAAACCGCCGTTCTTCTTCAGGTTGTTGGACACCTCCACGGGGTTGAACTGGATGGTGTTGTAGAAGTAGCTGAACAGCACGATCAGCAGGAAATAGACGATGGAGTACACCAGGCCGTTGGAATCAAAGATCCGCAGGAAGGTGTTCCATCCGGATCCCTCGGTCTGGGCAGAGGGGACGAACATGCCGATGGTGGCGGGGATAGAGGCAATGGCCTGTGCGAAGATGACGGGCATAACACCGGACATATTCACCTTGATGGGGATATGGCTGGACTGCCCGCCGTACATCTTCCGGCCCACCACCCGCTTGGCATACTGCACAGGGATGCGCCGCTCGGCGTTGGTGATGAACACGATGAAGACCACCAACATCAGCATGCCCACGATCACCAGGGGGATGAAAGCGGGGTGCAGGGTGGCGGCGGTGGTGCTGCCGTTGGCCCAGCTGCGCACGCCGTTGATCATAGAGGACACCATGGCGGGGCCCCGGGCGACAATGCCGGCAAACAGGATGACGGAGATGCCGTTGCCCACCCCAAACTCGGTGATCTGCTCACCCAACCACATGACGAAGGCGGAGCCCGCGGTGAAGGCGGCAATGATCACGATGGCGGGCCACACCCCGTCGGTGGAAAGCACAGAGGGCTCCACCGACCGGATCAGCGTATAGTAGCCGAAGGCCTGGATCAGCGCGATGGCCACAGTGACATACCGGGTGATGGCGGCAATCTTCTTCTTGCCCTCCTCGCCGCCCTCCCGGGCCAGACGCTCCAGGGCGGGGATGGCGATGGTCAGCAGCTGCACGATGATGGAGCTGTTGATATAGGGCTGGATGGACAGGGCGAACACCGTGGCGTAGGCGAAGGCGTCGCCGCTCATCACGTTGAGCAGACCGAAGATACTGGCCGACTGGGCCTGCATATAGGTCTGAAGGGTGTTGGAGTCAATGAAGGGCACCGGGATGGCCGCGCCCACTCGGAAGATCAGCAGGGCAAAGATGGTGAACAGCAGCTTGTTGCGCAGCTCCTGCACCTTCCAGGCATTGCGGATGGTCTGAATCATCTCAGATCACCTCCGCCGTCCCGCCTGCCTTTTCGATCTTCTCCTTCGCGGAGGCGGAGAAAGCGGAAGCACGCACAATGAGCTTCTTGGTGACCTCACCATTGCCCAGGATCTTCACTCCGTACTCACACTTGGAAAGGATACCCTTTTCCAGCAGGTCGCAAACGTTCACGGTGGCGCCGTCCTCGAATCGATTCAAGGAAGCCACGTTGACGGTCTCCAACCGCTTTGCGAAGATATTGTTGAAACCGCGCTTGGGCAGGCGGCGGGTCAGAGGCATCTGGCCGCCTTCAAAACCAATGCGGACTCCGCCGCCGGAGCGGGCCTTCTGACCCTTGTGCCCACGGCCGGCGGTCTTGCCGTTGCCGGTGCCGGGGCCGCGGCCCTTGCGCTTACCCACCTGGGTAGAACCGGGGGCGGGAGAAAGTTCATGCAGATTCATCTTGGGCACCTCCTCAGGCTTTCTCGGTTACCTCGAGCAGGTAACCGATGCTGGCGATCTTGCCCCGGGTAGCCGCGTTGTCGGGCTGGACGGTCACATCGCCGATGGTATGCAGGCCCAGGGCCTCGGCGGTCGCCTTGTGCTTGGCCAGGCGGCCGTTCAGGCTCTTGACGAGCTTAATCTCAATTGTGTTAGCCATGGTCGTGAGCCTCCTTAACCAATGATTTCTTCCACGCTCTTGCCGCGGATGCGGGCAACCTCGGCGGGGCTGCGCAGCGCCTTCAGGCCAGCCATGGTGGCGGCCACCACGTTCTGAGGGTTGTTGGTGCGCAGGCACTTGGCGCGGATGTCAGACACGCCGGCGGCTTCCATCACCGCGCGGACCGGGCCGCCAGCGATGATGCCGGTACCCTTGCTGGCGGGCTTGAGCAGCACGCGGCCAGCGCCGAACTCGCCGATGACCTCGTGGGGAATGGTGTTGCCGGACAGGGTGACGGTCACCATATTCTTCTTGGCGTCCTCAATGCCCTTGCGGATGGCCTCGGCCACCTCGGCGGCCTTGCCCAGGCCGTAGCCCACCTTGCCCTTCTCGTCGCCCACGACGACCAGGGCGGAGAACTTGGCCACACGGCCGCCCTTCACAGTCTTGGAAACGCGGTTGAGGTACACGACCTTCTCCACGTACTCCTTAGGTTCTCTTTCAAAACGAGCCATGATTTTTCCTCCTCCCTTAGAACTGCAGGCCGCCCTCGCGGGCGCCCTCGGCCAGAGCCTTAACGCGGCCGTGGTACAGGTAGCCGCCGCGGTCAAACACGACAGTCTCGATGCCCTTGGCCTTTGCCCGCTCGGCAACCGCCTGGCCCACCTTCTTGGCGGCCTCACAGTTGCTGCCGGTGCCCTCAAAGCCCTTCTCCAAGGAAGAAGCGGAAACCAGAGTCACGCCCTTGGTATCGTCAATGATCTGAGCATAGATGTTGGTCTCGCTGCGGAACACATTCAGGCGGGGACGCTCGGGGGTGCCGGACACCTTGCTGCGAACACGCTTATGACGGTGCAGGCGCTGAGCCTTGGTATTGGGTCTTCTAATCATAATCGGCACACCTCCTCAATTATTTCTTGACGCCGGTCTTACCGACCTTGCGGCGGATGACCTCATCAGAGTATTTGATACCCTTGCCCTTATAGGGTTCGGGGGGACGCTTCTCGCGGACGTTGGCGGCGAACTGGCCCACCAACTGCTTGTCGTAGCCGGAAATGACGATCTGGTTGGCGGCGGGGACCTCAATGGTAATCCCCTCGGGGGCCTCCATGATCACCTGGTGGGAAAAGCCCAGGTTCATCACCAGCTTGCCGCCCTCCAGGGCCACACGGTAACCCACGCCGTTGACCTCCAGGGTCTTCTTATAGCCCTCGGTGACGCCCACCACCATGTTGTTGAGCAGGCTGCGGGTCAGGCCGTGGAGAGAGCGGTTCTCCTTCAGATCGTTGGGCCGGGTGACGTGCAGCTCGCTGCCCTCCATGGCGATGGCCATGTTGGGGTGGAACTGCTCGGTCAGGGTGCCCCTGGGGCCCTTCACGGTCACAACGTTATTTTCTTCGATTTTGACCTCCACGCCGGCAGGGACGGCGATAGGAGCTCTACCAATTCTGGACATTCCTATAACCCTCCTTACCAAACGAACGCAAGGACTTCGCCGCCGACATGGGCCTGGCGGGCCTTCTTGTCGGTCATGACGCCCTTGGAAGTGGATACGATCGCGATGCCCAGGCCGCGCAGGACACGGGGCAGCTCCTCCGCACCGGCATACACGCGCAGGCCGGGCTTTGACACCCGGCGCAGGCCGGTGATGGCCTTCTCCTTGCCGGGCTGCAGATACTTCAGGGTGATGCGAATCACGCCCTGGGTGCCATCGTTGATGATCTGGAAGTTCTTGATGTAGCCCTCGTCCAGCAGGATCTGAGCGATGGACTTCTTCATGTTGGAAGCCGGAACATCCACGGTGTCATGCTTGGCGTTGTTCGCGTTGCGGATGCGGGTCAGCATATCCGCAATGGGATCGGTGATTTGCATGAGATTTTACCTCCTGTTCAGATTTACCAGGAATACGCTCTGACGTTCGCTGCGCTGTTCACGACGGCTTCGCGCTTCCATGTTGTCACGCCTCGCCTGCTCACAACGCACGGCTTCCCTTCGCCTCGGGGTACAAACATCCGGGCCTGCGGCCCTCCTTGGTTTGCATCCCTCGCTCCGGTCCATCCGCGCTGTTCGCGACGGCTCAGACGCTTCCTGGTACAGGCGGAAAGGTATCGAAGTCAGGTAAGTCCTCCGACCTTTTATCCGTCTTCCCGCGTTGATGCGGGGCAAAATTTATCAAAACCGCATCAGCGGATTTGACCGTTTGGATTTTGCGCTCCTCACATCATGCCAAAACCCCGTACCCGCAGGCTTTCCCCCTGCAGTTTACGGGTTGGGCACTCCCGGACGCGTTGGGAGTGAATATTGGCACTGGCTCTATGCGCAAAAGCAATTTATTATACCTCTTCCATCTGTCAAAAGCAAGACTTTTTTGGTAGGCACGCCCGAAAACGTGGGCTTAAAAACCGGCAAAGCAGCTTCTGCCGGAAAATTCCGGCAGAAGCCGATTGCACCGTTCTGTTCACGCCCAGCGTCCCTCACGGCGGGGCTGAGCGCTTGCCAGTGATCACACTCGGATTGGGCGCATGGCCGGGGAGATAAGCCATCGGCTCCGGGCAAACCCGGCCCGGCCCTTGGCCGTCGCTAGGCTTTGCCCATCCGCTCCCGTCTTATCTCCCCTATGCGCCTATCCTCGCGCTTCTTCCTGTCACGCCTCGCCTGCTCACGACACTCGGCTTCCCTCCATCTCGGAGCACAAACAGAAACAAACATCATTCCCTGATTTGTGCTCCTCGCTACGGTCCATCCGGGCTGCTCGCGACGGCTCGGCGCTTCCTATTACCAGGAAGCCTTCTTCACGCCGGGGATCTGACCCTTGTAGGCCAGCTCCCGGAAGCAGATACGGCATATACCATAGTCCCGGAGGTAGGCGTGGGGCCGGCCGCAGATCTTGCAGCGATTGTTGCGGCGGCTGGAGAACTTGGGCTCACGCTGAGCCTTGAGAATCATAGATTTCTTAGCCATACTGTTCTTCCTCCTATCAGCCGTTGGTGGTGAAGGGAGCGCCCAGGAGCGTCAACAGCTCCTTGGCCTCTTCATCGGTCTGGGCGGTGGTGCAGATCACGATGTCCATACCACGGATCTTGTCGATCTTATCGTAGTCGATCTCGGGGAAGATCAGCTGCTCCTTCAGGCCCAGGGCATAGTTGCCCCGGCCGTCAAACGCGTTGGGGTTGATGCCCCGGAAGTCACGCACCCGGGGCAGGGCCACATTGAACAGGCGGTCCAGAAACTCCCACATCTTGTCCTGGCGCAGGGTGACCTTGGCGCCGATGGGCATGCCCTCGCGGAGCTTGAAGTTGGCCACGGACTTCTTGGCCTTGGTGATGACGGGCTTCTGGCCGGTAATGGCGGCCAGGTCGTTCACCACAGACTCCAGCACCTTGGAGTTATCCCGGGCCTCGCCGCAGCCGCAGTTGACCACGATCTTGTCAACACGGGGGATCTGCATCACGGATTTATAGCCGAACTTCTGCATCAGGGCAGGAGCGACTTCGGCGGTGTATTTTGCCTTCAAATTGGGGTTAGCCATTGGTTACTCCTCCTCCTTCTCAGATTTCGGCGCCGCAGTGCTTGCACACGCGGACCTTCTTGCCGCCCTCCACCTTGTGAGCCACACGGGTGGGCTTGCTGCACTTGGGACACACGGTCATGACCTTACTGGCGTACAGGGGGATCTCCTTTTGGATGATGCCGCCCTCCTCGCCCTGACGGCGGGGCTTTTGGTGGCGGGAGGCCATGTTGATCTTTTCCACCACCACCTTGCGGGTCTTGGGGTCCACGGACAGAACCTTGCCCTGCTTGCCCTTGTCCTTACCGGACAGGACAACGACGGTATCGTTCTTCTTTACGTTCATACTCATACCTCGTTACCCCCCTTATAGGACTTCGGGAGCCAGGGACAGGATCTTCATGTAGTCCTTGTCACGCAGCTCGCGGGCCACCGGGCCAAAGATACGGGTGCCACGGGGGTTCTTATCTTCACGGATGAGAACGGCGGCGTTGTCGTCAAAGCGGACATAGCTGCCGTCGGTGCGGCGCACGCCGCGGGTAGAACGGACGATGACGGCCTTGACCACGTCGCCCTTCTTGACCTGACCGCCGGGGGCGGCCTTGCGCACGGAGGCGACGATTACATCGCCGATGTTGCCAAACTTACGCTTGGAGCCGCCCAGTACGCGGATGGTCTTGATCTCCTTGGCACCGGTGTTGTCGGCAACCTTCAGATAGCTTTCTTCCTGAATCATACTGGCACCTCCTTCTTACTTCGCCTTCTCGATGATCTCAACCACGCGCCAGCGCTTGTCCTTGGACAGGGGGCGGGTCTCCATCACACGAACACGGTCACCTACGCCGCACTGGTTCAGCTCGTCGTGAGCCTTCAGCTTGTAGGTGCGCTTGACAATCTTCTTATACAGAGGGTGGGCCACGCGGTCGGCGATGGCGACCACCACGGTCTTATCCATCTTATCCGAAACCACCAGGCCGACTCTGGTCTTACGAGAAGAGGTTCTCACTTCGCTCATCGTTTACTCCTCCTTATCGGCCCTGCTGCTCACGCAGGATGGTCTTGACTCGGGCAATGTCTTTCTTAACCTCTGCGATGCGGATGGGATTTTCCAGCTGATTGGTGGCATGCTGAAGACGGAGGTTGAACAGGTCCTTCTTCAGCTCCACCAGCTTGGTCTCCAGCTCGGTTGCGCTCATCTTACGGACTTCGTTAGCTTTCATCTTCATTCACCACCATTCGTCTCTTTCTTGATAATCTTGCACTTGACAGGCAGCTTGTGGCTGGCCAGACGGAGGGCCTCACGGGCGACCTCCTCGGAAACGCCGGCGATCTCGAACATGACACGGCCGGGTTTGACAACGGAGACCCAATACTCGGGGGAGCCTTTACCGGAACCCATGCGGGTTTCAGCCGGCTTCTCGGTCACGGGCTTATCGGGGAAGATCTTAATCCACACCTGACCGCCACGCTTGGTGTAACGGGTCATGGCGA
>DVKM01000079.1 GCA_018716015.1 Candidatus Enterenecus stercoripullorum
TGCCGTTGAGGGAGGGGATCACCTTGCCCACCGCCTTGGCGGCGCCGGTGGAGGAGGGGATGATGTTGCCGGCGGCGGCGCGGCCGCCCCGCCAGTCCTTCTTGGAGGGACCGTCCACCGTCTTCTGGGTGGCGGTGGTGGAGTGTACGGTGGTCATCAGACCGTCGGTAATGCCAAACTTATCATTCAGAACCTTGGCAATGGGAGCCAGGCAGTTAGTGGTGCAGGAAGCGTTGGACACGAAGGTCATATCCGGGGTATACGCATCCAGGTTGACGCCGCACACAAACATGGGGGTGTCATCCTTGGAGGGGGCGGACATGATGACCTTCTTGGCGCCAGCGTCGATGTGGCCCTGGGCCTTCTCCTTGGTCAGGAACAGGCCGGTGGACTCCACCACATACTCCGCGCCCAGCTTGCCCCAGGGGATATCGGCGGGGCTGCGCTCGGCGCAGACAGGGATCTGCTTGCCATTAACCACGATGGCGCTGTCCGTGGAGGAAACCTCCCCCTTGAACTTGCCGTGCATGGTGTCGTATTTCAGCATATAGGCCAGGTAGTCGGCGGGGCACAGGTCGTTGATGCCCACGATCTCGATGTCGGGGTGGTTGATGCTGGCACGGAAAACCATACGGCCGATCCGGCCAAACCCGTTGATGCCTACTTTGATGCTCATTGGAACTCACTCCTTATAAATTTTGGATCTTCTTTGGTTTTGCGCGGCTACATTATACCCCATACCACCAAGAAAGTGAAGGGGGTTTGTGAAAAATTTTTCAAAGTTTTGCGCCGGTCATTCCCCGGTTTCCGTGACCAGCTGAATGTTCTGCGCGCTGCTCTGGAAGGTTTCCATCCACTCCCCACTGGCATCGGTGTAGGTGATGGTATAGATCTTATCCGCGTTGATGCATACGATCAGCTGCTCCAGGGGCACACCGGCCAGTTCGTAGGAGCAGGTGTACTGGTATGCCGGGAAATCGCACACCGGTTCCTGGGTCAGGGAGTCCTCCTCAATGTTCACTTCCATCTCATAGGTTTGCTGGAAGCCATCCTGCAGCGTCTCCCGGAGCATTTCCACCGTGATCCCCTCAAAGGATGCGTCATCTGCGGCCGTCTTATCCAGGATGGTCATGTTGATGTTGGAGCCGTCCGCGTTCATGCAGTAAAGCTCCAGGCCCTCGATCTCCTGCTCCTCAAAGCCCTCGGGAATGTCAATCTCATAGTCGACCACAACGCGGTTGTCCTCGGTCGCCACCGCGGCCGGGCTTCCGCAGCCCGCCAGTCCAATCACCATCAGTGCCAACAAGATCGCCAGTGTCTTTTTCATACCTTCTCTTCTCCTTTTTGTTGTTTTTATCCTAACAGGCTGCCCGCTCTCAAATTGAAACCTGAGATTCCGGCAGTCTGGCAGGGCCTCCCTCCGGGTCAGTTCTCATCAGCGGCTCCCCCCACTGGTCTGTACCATCTGGGAGAAAGCCCAAGCGCTCCCAAAACCGGCGGCGGTCCTCCCGGGCGGCGTTGAGCTGAAAATAAACCGCGCCTCTCTGCCGGGCCCAGTCCATCAGCGCCCAGGCACAGGCGGAACCGATGCCGCCGCCCCGAAACTGCGGGTAGACGCAGAACTCCAGGATGAAGCATTTCCCGTTCTCACTGGGATAGATTACCGCCATGGCCAATCCAAGCGTCCGGTTTCCCTGTTCAAAATACAGGAAGTAGAGGGGATCTCTCTGCCTGGTCCTCAGGGCCTCCAGATTCCTTCGGTACTCCTCGGAGCCGCAGCGCTCCCGGCCTTGCTCTTCTCCCGGTAGAAAGATATCCCGGTCAAAATAGGCCTGCAGCTGGTCCCAAAAGACCTGCGCCCCTTCCTTTGTTTCCACAATCCGAATTCGGATCTGTTCTTGGTTCATCGTATTGCCTCCAAAGTTAATTTGGAGGGTCAGAAGGCGTGGACCCTCCGCACACGCATGGTCTTCATAACAGATCACCCTTTCCGTTTAGATTGGCCGCTGTCACCGGTCCTGCTCCACCATAACAGACGGGCAAAGCCCTGTCAAGCCATTTCTTGACAGGGCAAATCTTTCAATTATAATGAATTCCGTCGGGGAACCGCCCCGGCAGAGAGGAAACCGGTGGTGAAAGATTTCTGGCAAGAGCGATTTCACGACGGCTGGCTGGTAATGGGCAGCCTGATCGGCCTGGTGTGCGGCCTGGCCGGCGCGCCTTTTCCCATGCGCTCTCCTGGGTGACCCAGGTCTGGGAAGCTCACCCCTGGCTGCTGTTTTTCGCCCTGGCCTGCGCTTTGAGCTATCTGCTCAGCGGCAAGTTTTCCCTGTACAGCAGCCAGAAGATCGTCTACTCCAAGCTGGAGCCCCGGTATATCGACCAGCTGGCGGAATAGTTTTTAGATGCTCACTAACGGCATCATAAAGTTTTCAAAATCAACGTTGCCGAACAGTCACCTTAAAAATGGTGTGAGAAATCTCCATCCCGGAGTATTCCTCACACCATTTACTCGTCTACATCCCTCATTCTAAAACTTGGCTCGATTTCTGCTGTCAGGTTTCCCCAATATTATCCTAGGCTTTGGCGAAAGTCCTCCACCAATTGGGATAGATGAGCGATGATCTCTTCGGGTAGGCCGCTGACATTAATCGCACGAATGGCATCGATGCCCAGCAGATAATCGGTAGATACGGCAAATACCGCCGCAATCCGTACCAGCATTTCAATGGATGGCTGGATGTTGTCGTTCTCCCAGTTGGATACGCTTTGCTTCGTAACCCCTAGCCGTTTTGCCAGCTCTACCTGGCTCATATTTCTCGCCTGACGCAGTGTCCGCAGCTTTTCATGGAACATATAGCAACCCACCAGGTCAAATATTACAATACCAATATATCGTTGTTCTTGACATTTAAAAAATACTATGGTATTTTAATTTTGTACTTCTTATCAACATTTGATCTGTTTCGTTCCCGTGGAGAAGGAAATGAAAAAACTCATTTTCTCACATATCGCAGTCTTTGGATGTCTGGCAGCGTTATGCGTCTTCGGCTGCCCGGTCTATCGGACTTTTCAAGTGCGCTGCCCCGGTTGCGGTCTTACCAGGGCATGGCTGGCGTTTCTGGCCGGTGATTTTACCGCTGCACTAAGTTATCATGCGCTGTTCCTCCCCATGCCCGCCTGGTTTTCCATTTTAGCCCATTGGGAAACGAAACACATTCAAAGGCATCGCCGGGGGTTTACCCTGTCGGTCTGTCTATTCACACTGACTTTGATAGCCTATCACATCTTGCGCACACTCCTTTTCTGGCGATAATGGGCGTCTCATCACGCTCTTACCGTAATTTCTAAAGAGAGAGGACAGATTATGACCCAAGACAAAGTTGATATGTATGTTATGACCAACCAAAAGTATCTTCCTGCGGAAAAAATTGTATTTCTCAAGCAAAAGCTGCTGGAAGTGGACGAGGCCAAATTTTCCTTAGTCTCCTCTATTGAGTTCAAAGATCCCACCACATTGCTTTTGGTTTCCATCTTTTTGGGCTCCCTCGGCATTGACCGCTTTATGCTAGGCGACATTGGTATGGGAGTCCTGAAGCTGCTCACCCTCGGCGTGTGCGGCATTCTTACTATCATCGACTGGTTCACAGTTCAGAAACGCACCAAAGAGATGAACTATAACGCGCTGATGCTTGCGCTATAAAAGCATAGAAGAAATAGTATCGGGGTTGCCGAATTCGGCAACCCCGATACTATTTTTATCCACTTATTTTCGGCCCCGCAACCCACATGCCACTTTGGCTCCGCCGGGCTGTACAAGGCTGGATTACTCCCCCAACACAGCGGCGCACCGGTCACACAGCTGGGCGTGGTGGCCGGGGGTGGCGATGTGCCCGTCGTGGTTCCAGCAGCGGGGGCACTTGGGGGCCTCAGACAGCCGGACAGCGATGGTGCAGGGGATGAGGCAGTCCTCCGCCTTTTCCCCCTGGATGGCCTGAGTTGTGACGGTGACCTTGGACACGATGCACAGGGCGGCCAGGTCTACGTCCGCCAGAAATTCGGCATCCTTTTCCCCGGCCACGGAGATAGTCAGCTCGGTGTCCTGGGCCTTTTTGAACACCCCGGCGGCCCGGGCGTTCTCCAGGGCCTTGTTCACCCCGTCCCGCAAGGACACCAACCGCTCCCAGCGGGCGATCTCCTCCTGGGACAGCGCCAAAGCCGGGTCATACTCCGGGATGTCGTTGAAGAGCACGCACTCCCCGTCGTCCCCGGCGGCGTGGGGCATAGCCGCCCAGATCTCCTGACTGGTGAAGGCCAGGATGGGGGCCAGCAGCCGGGTCATGCCGTCCAGAATGGTGTACAGGGCGGACTGAGCGGAAGCACGGCCCGCGTCATCCCCGCAGTACAGCCGGTCCTTGATGATGTCCAGGTAGAAATTGGACAGGTCGGTGACGCAGAAGTTGTAGATGGCCCGGTAGACCAGATGGAACTCATAGCGGTCATAGGCCTCCCGGCAGGTTTTCACCAGGTCGTTGTAGCTGGCTAGAGCGAACCGGTCCAGGGCGGTCATGTTGGAAACAGCCACGGGGTGGTCGGGGTCAAAGCCCGCCAGGTTGCCCAGCATATACCGGGCGGTGTTGCGGATCTTCAGATAGGCCTGGCTGAGCTGCTTGAGAATTTCCGGGGAAATGCGCATGTCCTGGGTGTAGTCGGCGGAAGACACCCACAGCCGGAGCATATCCGCGCCGTAGTCTTTGATCACCTCGTCGGGGGAGACAGCGTTGCCCAGGGACTTGTGCATGGCCTTGCCCTCGCCGTCCACCGTCCAGCCGTGGGTGATGATCTGCTTGTAGGGGGCCACCCCCTTGGCGGCGATGGAGGTGAGCATGGAGGACTGGAACCAGCCTCGGTACTGGTCGCCCCCTTCCAGGTACACGTCGGCGGGGAAGGCCAGCTCGGGCCGCTCGTCCAGCACGGCGGCGTGGGTGGAGCCGGAGTCAAACCACACGTCCATGATATCCGTCTCCTTGGAGAAGTGGGTGTGGCCGCAGTGGGGGCACACGAAGCCCTCAGGCACCAGCTCATCGGCGGTCTTTTCAAACCAGATGTTGGAGCCGTGAACCCGGAACAGGTCGGAGATGTGATGGATGGTCTCCGGGGTGACGAGATCCGCCCCGCACTTGTCGCAGTAGAAGATGGGGATGGGTACGCCCCATTTGCGCTGGCGGGAGATGCACCAGTCGTTGCGCTCGGAAATCATGGCGGTCATGCGCTCCTTGCCCCAGGCAGGGTGCCAGGAGATGGCGTCGCAGCTCTTCACCGCAGCGCCCTTGATGGCGTCCACCGAGCAGAACCACTGCTCGGTGGCCCGGTAGATGATAGGGTGCTTGCACCGCCAGCAGTGGGGGTAGGAGTGGTTGATGCCCTCCTTGGCCAACAGGAAACCCTCCGTCTCCAGGTCGGCCACCACCATATCGTTTCCCTTGGCATAATACTGGCCGTTGTACCGCTCATCGGTCATGACGCCCTTAGCGTTCACTGGCACAGGGGTGCCGATGTTGGTCTTGCCAGCCTCGTCATAGGCCCGGCAGATATTGAAGTCGTCGGCGCCGAAGCCGGGGGCGGTGTGGACGCAGCCGGTACCGGCGTCCAGGGTGACATGGCCGCCGCACAAAATGACGCTGTCCCGGTCAAAGAGGGGGTGCTTGGCGGCCATCAGCTCAAACTCGCTGCCCTTCAGCGTGGCCAGCACGGTGCAGGCGGCGTAGTCGATGCCGGCGGCCTTACATACGCTCTCAGCCAGGCCCTCGGCCAGAATATACACCTCGCCGCCCGGGGCCCGCAGCAGCACATAGTCAAAGTCGGGGTTCACGCAGATGGCCATGTTGCCTGGAATGGTCCAGGGGGTTGTGGTCCAGATGACGAAGTAAGTCTTGGAAAGGTCGGCGTACTGCCCCAGCTTGCCCAGGTCGTCCCGGACGGGGAATTTCACAAAGATGGTGGTACAGGGGTCGTCGGCGTACTCGATCTCCGCCTCGGCCAGGGCGGTCTGGTCGTTGGGGCACCAGTACACCGGCTTCATGCCCTTGTAGATATAGCCCTTTTCCGCCATCTTGCCGAAAATTTCGATCTGCTTGGCCTCAAACTCCGGCTTCAGAGTCAGGTAGGGGTTGTCCCAGTCGCCGATGACGCCCAGGCGCTGGAACTCGCTGCGCTGGATGTCCACAAAGTTCAGGGCAAACTCCTTGCATTTGTCCCGGAACTGCGCATCGCTCAACTCGTCCCGGCGTATCTTCTTGTCCTTCAGGATGGCCGACTCGATGGGCAGGCCGTGGGTGTCCCATCCGGGGACATAGGGGGCCTGGAAGCCAGTCATATTCTTGTAGCGCACGATGATGTCCTTGAGGATCTTGTTCAGGGCAGTGCCGATGTGGATGTGGCCATTGGCGTAGGGAGGGCCGTCGTGGAGGACGAACTTGGGCTTGCCCTCGTTTTTCTTCATCAGCTTGCGGTAGGTCTCCACCTCCCATTTGCCGTTCATGAGCTCGGGCTCCCGCTTGGGCAGCCCGGCCCGCATGGGAAAGTCGGTCTGGGGCAGGTGGATGGTCTGGTTGTAATCCATAGGTGGTTTCTCCTTCTTCCTAAGCATATCTCCCGCGGGGAACCGGGAAACGTAAAACGCGCCTTTGTCTCCCAATGAGAGACAAAGGCGCGCGAACCTCTGCGGTACCACTCTCGTTGCTGATATATATCAGCCCCTCGATTTGTCCTGTAACGGGAACGCCCGGCGGAGTCTACTAAGGCTTGCGCCCGTTGGGTCCGCGGCTCGCAGGGGATCTTCGCCGGGGCTCCCCGCCGTCCTTCCACCAAATGGACGGCTCTCTAAGAGGAGTGGGGCCGGGTACTCGTCCTGCTCAAAGCCATTGAACTGTTTTATCTTATCCGCACCGGGGGGATTTGTCAACTGTTTTTCCTGCCAAGTCCATGAATTTTGCCCCGCCGGGGCCGGGATTTGCCCATTCCCACAGCGCCCAGCGTCATGATGGCGATGCTGGCGCAGGTCATGGTCAGCCCCAGGATAAATACGCTGACGGAAATTCCTTTTCTCATCACAGCTTCACCTCGCGAGGGTCAAGGTTCCCCTTTGCCCTGCTCCTCATCGGAGAAGGCCCCTTTGGGCAGCATGGTGCAGAAGGCCAGGGACAGGAAGGATACCTCCTTGCTGTCGCTGCGGGAGGTCAGGGCAATGGGAATTCGGGCGCCCACCAGCACGCCGCAGGTGCGGGCCCCGGCGTGCATCTGCCAGCACTTGACGATCAGGTTGCCCGCCAACAGGGAGGGGGCCACGATGCCATCAAACTCCCCACACAGGGGGTTGTTGTAGCCCTTGAGCCGGGCGGCCTCCTTGGAGAGGATCAGGTCGTAGGAGATGGGGCCCACCAGCTCGCAGTCGGCAATGGGGCTGCGGTTGTGCTCCTGCACCAGCTCGTAGGCCTGAATGGTGTCCTTCATGTGGAAGCTGGGCTGCTCCACCAGGGCCAGCAGGGCGATGTTGGGCTTCTCGTCCTCCACGTACCGCAGGGCGTCCACCAAGTTGCGGATGATCTGCTTTTTCTGGTTCTGGTTGGGCTCGATGGTGACGGTGACGTCGCCGATGGCAATGAGCTTCTCATGCTCCGGCATGGACACCAGGTCGATGTGGGTGAGCAGGCGGTTGGTGCGCAGGCCGTTTCTCCGGTCCAGCACGGGCATCAAAAATTCCCGGGTCTGCACATTGCCCCGCATGAGGATGTCGCCCTCCCCCTTGTTGATCAGCTCGATGGCCACCTGGGTCACATTGTCCCCCGGATAGGTCTCCACCAAGCGGTGGGGTTTATCCTTCAGCCCCAGCCGGTCCAACATGGGCAGGATCTTGGAGGCCTGGCCCACCAGCACGGGGGTGGCAAATCCGGCATCCTGGGCCTCAAAGGTACCCAGCAGAATATTTTCCGCGTCCGCCCCGGCAATGACCACCCGGTTTTTTACCCCGGCGTTTTTGGCCCTCTCCACGATATTCTCAAAGGTTCTGTACGCCATACTTGATCTCTCCCATCTGTGTGTTGCGGGGATGCGCTCCGCCGCGCCAAATTTGATCTATGATAGCATACTATCATTGTTTTGCCCAAGAAACAAGAGAAAGTCGGGAAATTTTCCGCAATTTTTAACCAGCCTCGGAATCAAAAAGGGCGAAGCCGCCTTCTCATGCACAGTTTCGCCCTCTCCCTCGTTCATTTTTCCGCAAGCAGACGTTTCAATGTCCCGGCCGTCTCTTCTGGGTCAAGGCCGGTCGTGTCTACCTTTATGGTATCCAGGTCATCATAATGGCGCAAATAGGACAGGCTCCGATCCACCACATCAGCCTGCCGCAACCCCGCGTCGATGTCTTTTTCCAAGCGGCGCCGCAGTGCCTCCGGCCGGGCTGTGAGGGAAAAAGAGGTTACTTGGATCCCGGTCAGGTCCAGCCCGGACACAATCGCGTCTAAAATCTCCCGCCGGTGCATTACCCAGCAGAAGATCACCGTCTCATAGGCACAGCAGCGAAGAAACTGCCCCAGCAGAAACCGGATATTCTCCAGCACCATGCCTTTCGTCTCTTCATTGACCACAAATGGCTTGGCATCCCAGCACCAGTCCCCGTCCAGGAAGACGCTGCCGGGCATCCGGTTTTGCAGGGCACGGCCCACAGTTGTCTTGCCTACTCCCATGGGGCCGCCCAGCAGAATCAACCGTTTCACGGCCGTTCCGCCCGGAAGGCGCACCAGCCGGACCGCTCCAGCCGCCGGGTGATGGCCAGGCCGTTGGCCCGGATGGCCGCCTCCACCTCATCGGCCCGGGTGTCGATGACGCCGGAGGCCAGGAACACCCCGTCAGGGGTCAAAAACTGTTCCACCACGGCGGACAGGGGGATGATCACGTCGGCCACGATGTTGGCCAGCACCACCTGGTTGCCCCCGGGCTCCAGCTTTTGTGCCAGCTTGGCGTCCCCCAGCACGTCGCCTGCATACACCGTCAGGCGGTCTTTCCCGATGCCGTTCATGGCGGCATTTTCATAGGCCACGTCCACCGCCTTGGGGTCGATGTCCACCCCGGTGGCGTGCTGCGCCCCCAGAGCTAGGGCGGCGATGGCCAGAATGCCCGAACCGCACCCCAGGTCCAGCACCCGGCTGCCGGAGACCAAGGCCTCCTCCAGCAGCTCCAAGCACAGTTGGGTGGTGGGGTGGGAGCCGGTGCCAAAGGTGAGGCCGGGGTTCAGATACAATGGCACCCGGCCGTGAGGTACCGGGCAGCCCCGCATCCACTCGGGGACGATGTAAATGCGCTTGCCCACCGGAATGGGCTGATAATAGTTCTGCCAGGAGGTGGCCCAATCCTCCTCCCGCAGGGAGACGGTCTGGGGCTCGTACTGCTCCAGGCCGGACAGGTACTGGCGCAGCTGCTTTTGCCCCTCCTCGTTGTCCGGCACATAAAACTTCACCCGGCTGGCTCCCCTCATATGCCGGGCCAGGTCCTCGTCCACATAGTCCCAGTACTGCCGGTTCTGCTCCAGAAAGTGGAGAAACTCCCCCTCTTCCTCCACCACCAGTCCGGTCATGCCGTTGGCGGTGAGTACGTCGCACACCCGGTCCAGCTCCTGGGCGGGCACGGGAAGGGTCACTTCCAGCCACTGTTCGCTCATGGTATCCTCTCCCTCCAAACCAGGGCGTTACGCTCCCTTGACGCTCTTGATACTGTCCAGGCGGAGGAGCATCTCCCGCTCCTTCTTCTTGCCCTCATCCGCCAGCACCAGGACCCACTCCTCATCAGTGTCCAGCACCTGGCACACCAGGCCGTTCCTATCCCAGCCGTCGGAGTACAGGGTGAGGGTGACGGTCAGCCCCATCATCCCCGCCAGACGGCGGGCCAGGTCCTTGGCCCCTACGGGGCGGATGCCGTTCTCCCGGAGCAGCCGCTCCAGCCGGCTCACCTTGCTCCACAGAAAAATGACCATGATGAAGGCGAAAAAGCCGAATACTTCCAGAGTTTCCATTACACATCCCCCTTTTCCTTCAGGAAGATGATAGAGCGAATGGAAGACACGGGGATGAGCTGGCTCTCCCGCTGGCCCTTCTTCTCCTTGACAAACTCCACATTGGCCCAGGCGCCGTCAAACTCCCGGATGACGCACCAGTCGCAGGACGGCGCGCCCTCGTTCTCATACAGAGTCAGCTGCACCCGCCGCTCCGCCGCCTGCCGCAGCAGGCGGGTCACCACCGGGCTGGCGGTGGGGGCAGAGCCATCAGGACTGTCCTCCCCGTCCCGGAGCAGCCAATCACAGCTCACGCCCAAGATCTCGCTCATACGCACGATCTTGTCCGTCTCCGGATAGGCGGTATCCGATTCCCAGCGACTCACCGCCTGGCGGGTGACCCCCAGCTGCTCGGCCAGCTGCTCCTGGGTGAGGTTGTGCTTCCGTCTGGCCTGGGCCAGCTTGCTTCCCATACTCATAGCCCTTCACCTCGTCTGTCTAGATGGTTCGAGCATAGACCAATCCGACCCGTCTGACCAGCCAGTTGGCGTTTCACAATGCAACGTTCCGGTTGCCTTTCAGTTGCCCGCCCGCTGGGACAGCTCCCGGAGGGTGACCTGATAGGCCTGCTCCTCATGGGGCAGCACCGGCAGGGCATCGGGCAGCGGCCAGCCGCTGTGCCGGAAGATCCGGGTGAGCAGCAACCGGGTGAAGGCCGGGTTTTTCACCAGCACCGGCCCGATGAGGTGGGTGGCAAAGAGGTTTCCGGACACATAGCCCTCGCTGCCCTTTTCCTCCTCGTTGCCCTCCCCCAGGGTGAGGTGGTCAAAGAGGGGGGTGGCCACCCCCAAGGTGTGGGAGCACTTGTTCATAAAGCCCACGGCGGGTGCATCCCACAAAGGGGTGTGGGCGATCACGTCCTCCGGGGCCCGCTTGTCCGTCTCCTGGGTGGTGAAGTCCGCCAGGCCCAGGCAGGGCCACACTTTGCCTGCCCGGTCGGTGACGCTGGTACCCAACAGCTCCATGGCGTTGCCGGTGAACAAAGCGGGCGTGCCCTCTTCCAGCAGGTCTTTCAGCCCCTGGGCGTGGGGCGTCAGGGCGGTGAGGGCCCACTTCTGACCCCGCTCGGTGCCCGCCCCCATGTAGACAAAGCCCACGCCGGAAAACTCCAGGGTGTCATCCAGCCCGGCGATGCGCACGATGACGTTTACCCCCATGGCCTCCAGATGCCGGCGCAGCACCGCTACATTGGCGTACTCCCCGTACAGAGACATACAGTCCGGGTAGAGATGCAGGATGGTCAGTTCCATGTTCCGTTCCCTCCTCAATCCCGCTGGGTCAGGTCCAGCAGCTTGTCCCGGTCGGAGAAGCAGGTGACCACATACAGCGGCAGATCGCCCTCTTTTTTCAGCTCCTCCGCCGCTGCGGAAATGTCCGCCTGAAGGGTCAGCTTGTCCTGGGGCACCTGGGAGTAGTCAAAACGCAGAGCCAGGTCGTTTACATACCGGCCGCACAGCCATACCCGGCGTACATGCTGGCAGGCCAGGCGGTCAAAATCAATGTCCCACAGCCAGCTGGTCTCCCCGGTGAAATACTTGCGGCTCACCGCATCCACAATCACCATCACCTCGCAGGGCTGGCCCAGGCTCTCAATATAGGCCAGGTTGGTGTCGTAGGCCACGGAGTTC
This sequence comes from Candidatus Enterenecus stercoripullorum, assembly GCA_018716015.1. Taxonomy (GTDB): domain Bacteria; phylum Bacillota; class Clostridia; order Oscillospirales; family Oscillospiraceae; genus Enterenecus; species Enterenecus stercoripullorum. The sequence continues at coordinate 11,734 of DVKM01000079.1, forward strand.
TCGTGCTTGGAGGTGAGCAGGGTGCCCTTGTGTTTTCCCAGGGTAAAGGTGACCATCCGGCCGTTTTTCAGCAGGTAATTGTTGATGACCCCCGCCATCACTGTCTGGTCCACCCCGCACAGGGCGCACACCGACCAGGCGGCCAGGATATTGTACACGTTGTAGATACTGCGGAAGGCCAGCTCAATCTGTGTCTCGCCGTTGATGGTCAGCTTGCCCTGGGCCAGGTCCAGGCTGGTGACGGCAAAGTCCGGCTGGGGCCGGTGGTGGCCGCAGCCGGGGCAGCGGTAGTGGCCGATGTGGGCGTAGTGATAGCAGGTATACTCCATCTTCCCGCCGCACACCGGGCAGCGCAGGCCATCATCATAGACGCCATGGTGCTCCTTGGTGCTCACCGAGCACTCTTCCAGGCCAAACCACTTCACCTTGTCCGGGTCATGGCCCCGGGCAAAGCAGGCCACTAGGGGATCGTCGGCGTTGAGCACCAGGATCTCTTCAGGATGAATGGCGGGCTGGATGGACTCGTACACCCACTGGGGATGGCCGTTGCGGGTGAGCTGGTCCCGGTAGAGGTTGGTGATGACGAAATGGGTGGGGTGGAACCACCGGAAGGTGTGGCGGGCATAGCGCTCGTCGCTCTCCAGCAGCAGCACGTCCCCCCGCATCCTGCCCCCCAGGGTACAGTGGGACAGAATCAGGGTGGCCACCCCCTCGATCTGGTTGGAACCCTCCTTGTTGTATACCACCTGCCGGCCGTCGGCGGCGAGGATGGCGGCGATCATCTCCACCGTGGAGGTCTTCCCATTGGAGCCGGTGACCGCGATGATGTGGCCGGGCAGCTTGATCCGGCCCAGCACATCGGGGCAGAGCTTCAGGGCGATCTGCCCGGGCAGGGAGCTGCCCCGGCCCAACAACTTGCCCGCCAAGCGCAGCAGTTTACAGGCCACAATAGCCAGCATTCGTCTCATTGGCAATCTCTCTCCTTCAAGATCCCTCAGGGATCGGATGGTTCTCCTTCCCGCGGTCCCCCGCGTCAGCCCCGTTCCAGGTAAATCATCAGGGCCGCCATGTCGGCAGGCGAGACACCGGAAATCCGGCTGGCCTGACCCAGGTTTAGAGGCCGGATCTGGCTGAGCTTCTGCCGGGCCTCCAGCCGCAGGCCCTGGATGGCCTGGTAGTCCATATCCGGGGGAAGGGGGCGGCCCTCCAGCTTGCGCATCTCCTCCACCTGCCGGTTCTGCCGGTCGATGTAGCCCTGGTATTTCACCGAAATCTCCACCTGCCGGGCAATTTCCCGGGAAAGGGCGGGCCGCTCCGGGTCAAAGGGAACCAGATCGTCGTAGCTCACCCGGGGGCGGCGCAGCAGGTCGCCCAGCCGCGCCCCATGGGGGCAGGGGGGCTCCCCTCTTTCCGCCAACATTCCATCCAGGGCAGGGGAGGGAGGGGCCCCGGCGTGGTCCAGGCGGCGTACCTCCCGGTCCACAGCGGCGTATTTCTCCTCCACCTCTCCCAGCTGCTCCCGGCTCACCAGTCCCACCCGACAGCCATAGGCCGTCAGGCGCCGGTCAGCGTTGTCCTGGCGGTGGATGAGGCGGTACTCCGTCCGGGAGGTCATCATCCGGTAGGGCTCGTTGGTGCCCTTGGTCACCAGATCGTCAATGAGCACCCCGATGTACCCGTCTCCCCGGGTGAGAATCAAAGGCTCCTCCCCCTTGGTTTTCAAGGCGGCGTTGATGCCGGCGATGAGTCCCTGGGCGGCGGCCTCCTCATAGCCGGACGAGCCGTTAAACTGCCCCGCCCCGTACAGGCCGGGGACTTTTTTGCACTCCAGGGTGGGCAAAAGCTCCGTGGGGTCCACGCAGTCGTACTCGATGGCGTAGGCCGCCCGGGTCATCTCCGCCCGCTCCAGGCCGGGGATGGTGTGGAGCATCTCCACCTGCACCTCTTCCGGCAGGGAGGAGGAGAAGCCCTGGATGTACAGCTCCTCGGTGTTCAGGCCCATGGGCTCGATAAACAGCTGATGCCGGGGCTTGTCCGGAAAACGGACGATCTTAGTCTCGATGGAGGGGCAGTACCGGGGCCCTACCCCCTCAATGGTGCCGTCGTACAAAGGGGAGCGGTCCAGGTTTCGCCGGATGACGGCGTGGGTCTGCTGATTGGTATAGGTCAGGTAGCACACCGCCCGGTTCTCCGGGGGCTGCCGGGTAGAAAAGGAGAAGGGCTCAACCTCCGCGTCCCCCTCCTGGAGCTCCATTTTGGAGAAGTCTACGCTGCGGCGGTTCACCCGGGGGGGCGTGCCCGTCTTAAACCGGCGCAGGGACAATCCCAGCTGCTTCAGGCAGCCGGTCAGGGGCAGGGAGGCGGCCATGCCGTCGGGCCCGGAGTCCCGGGCCACCTCGCCCACAATGGTGCGTCCACCCAGATAGGTGCCGGTGGCGATGATGGCGGCCTTTACCTGATAGGTGGCCCCGGTGGCGGTGCGGACAGCGCAGACCGCTCCGTCCTCATCCGTCAAAATTTCCGTGACCTCCCCCTGCTTCACCCACAGGTTTTCCTGGAGCTCCAGGGTGTGCTTCATCACCTCCTGGTACCGGCGGCGATCCGCCTGGGCCCGGAGGGACCACACCGCCGGGCCCTTGCCCCGGTTGAGCATCCGGTACTGGATGCAGGCCCGGTCCGCCGCCCTGGCCATCTCACCCCCCAGGGCGTCGATCTCCCGGACCAGATGGCCCTTGCCCGTGCCGCCGATGGCCGGGTTGCAGGGCATGTTGCCCACCGCGTCCAGGTTGATGGTGAAACACGCGGTACGCAGGCCCATGCGGGCGGCGGCCAGCGCCGCCTCGATGCCCGCGTGGCCCGCGCCGATCACCGCAATCTCAAATTGTCCGGCATCGTAGTTCATAGGATTTCTTCATTCTCTTTTCTGTTATTCGGCCTTACCGTGCTTTTTCGCCTTGCAGCCAAACACTAGTGCGGCACACAGCCCGGCCAGTACAAAGTCCCGGATGTTGAGGCGGCGAAACACCAGCGTATCGGAAAACATAGCCACAGCCACCACAAGTGCCGACAGCAGGTTGGGCAGCCATCCCCGGCCAAAGGCGTACCATACCACATAGGCCGCGAACGGGGACAAGCAGGCCACTACGGTCCAGCCGTAGACATAAGCCATTCCCCAAACGCCGCCCAGCCACTCCGCCGCCAGGTAGTAGGCAGGGATCATGCCCAGGAAAAAGGCAAAGGCATAGACCGCCGCCCGGCCGGGACTTCCGCTGAACCGGGAGATAAGCAGGCCCATCAGAATCCAGATAGGCAGCTCGGAAAACAGATCTCCCAACAGCTGGATGGAGGAGAAATCAGCCCATTTCGCCAGCAAACCCACCGCCGCTCCTGCCGGGAACATCAGAACCAGGCAGAACAGACGCCGCCCCGGGGCAGGGGCAGGCAGGGGATCGCGGAACCGATCCAGCCGGCTCATGCCCCGGCCTCCCCCGCAGTCAGCTCCAGCACCGCCAAATCCGGCCGGTTGAACAACCGGAAGCCGGGAATGGGCACGGTGTTGTTACCCAGCCCCCGGGAGACGAACAGGGTGCTGTCCCCCAGCGTATATACCCCTGACGTCCAGGTGGGGAAAAACCGCCGGTTGGTGCCCAGCAGACCGTCGGTAAAGGGCAGGCGGACAATGCCGCCGTGGCCATGGCCGGAGATCACAAGGTTGTAGCCCGCCGCGGCGTATTGGTCAAACCGGTCGTTGCGGTGGGCCAGCAGAATGATACACTGGTCTGCGGCCTGCGCCCGGATCTCTTCATACAGTTCCTCCGGGGTCTTCTGGTCGGCGTAGCCGTTGGGGTCGTCAATGCCCGCCAGCACCAAGCTGGCTCCGCCCCGCTCCAAAATGGTATATTGGTTGGAAAACACGGTGACGCCGCACTCGGCCAGGATCCCCTTCAGCCGGGGCACGTTCCCCACCGCCCACTCGTGGTTGCCGGTGACATAGTAGGTGGGGGCGATGACCGCCAGGCCCCGGGCCAGGGCAGGCACCATCTCCATCTGGCTCTCCCGGTCGATGAGGTCGCCGGTGACCGCGATGAGATCGGGCTCCTGCCCGGCCACCAGCTCCAGCAGTTCCCCGCTGTCCTCGCCGTACGCATGGCCGTGGAGGTCGGAGATCTGCACGATACGCAGCCCTTCAAACTCCTCCGGCAGGCCGGCCACCGGCACCTGGGTGACAGTGATCTGGATCCCCCACAGCTGCCATTGCAGGAAGAACCAGCCCCCCACCAGCAGGACCAGCAGCGCCGCTACCCACCGCAAGGGGTGGCGGCGCTTTTTCGATCTGGGCGCTGCGTTGGAATCAGTCCTCGTCATGGCTGATATAGTAAGGCCGCATCAGGCTTTTATGCTCTGTGGAGTCCTTCTGCCGGTTGGAGCGCAGAGGAGCCTCAATGGGCCGTGGCCGGTCGTCCCGCCGGCGCTTCTTTTTGCCCAGCAGGGAGGCAGGCAGCACACCTTGTGCCCCTTTCCCCTGTGGGTTCACGCCGGGGTTTCCGCCTTTCGCCTGCTTGGGCTGCCTGGCTTTCCGCCCCTGCTCCACCTTGGACTTCTCCTGCCGCCCCTTGCCCTCCTGCCGGGAGGGCTGGCCGGACTGCTTGTGTTGTCCCTCCGGCCCCTGCCGCTTTCCGGCGCTTCTCAGCACAGACCGCCGGGAGGCCAGCAGCCGGGCAGTGGCGTCCATGATCACATCGGAGTCCAGTGGGTTTGGCTTGTAGAAGTCGTCGGTGGGCATCGCCGGATCAAGGGGCATGGTATCCTGTAGCTTACCCTGCCGCACCCCCCGGCCCAGGGGCCGCTCCCGCTCAATGGCTGGCTCTGAAACAGGCTGCCGGGCGGCCGGAGCGGCCGTCTCCTGGGCCCCGCTGCCAGACTTTTTCCGGCGGCGTTTTCTTTTCTCCGCAGCCGGAGTTTCGCCAGCCGGCAAACCCCCAACCGCGCTGTTCTCCTGGGCCTGGGCGGCCTCCTTTTTCGCCTGGGCCCGGGCTTTGTTCACAGAGTCTCTGGTCCGGCGGCGCTCCTTGGCGGAGGCCCGGGCCTCCGCGTCCTCGGCGTTTACGGGCCGGCCATGCTTATCCTTCTGGGGCGGGTCAAAATTCTCCATGGGCCAGGGGTGGTCTGCCATCACCGGGATGGCCCGGCCCAGCAGCTTTTCAACCCCCTTCAGCTCGTCTTTTTCGTCAAACTGGCAGAAGGAGATGGCAATGCCGCCGTGGCCCGCCCGGCCGGTGCGGCCGATACGGTGGACATAGGTTTCTGGCACATCGGGCAGGTTGTAGTTGAACACGCAGGGCAGCTCCGAAATGTCGATGCCCCGGGCGGCGATATCGGTGGCCACCAGCACCCGCACCCGGCCAGCCTTGAAGTCGTTCAGGGCCTGCACCCGGGCGGTCTGGCTCTTGTTGCCGTGGATGGCGGCGGCGGAGATGCCCCGCTTGTTCAGATCCTGGGCGATGCGGTTGGCCCCGTGCTTGGTGCGGGAGAATACCAGGGCGGAGGAGATGTGCCCCTCCTCCAGCAGATGGGCCAGCAGCTTGGTCTTGTTGGCCTTGTCCACATAATAGAGCGTCTGCTGGATGACCTCCACCGGGGAGGACACCGGGTCCACCTCCACCTTGGCGTAGTCATGAAGCAGGCTGTTCACCAGGTCCATGACCTCCGGGGGCATGGTGGCGGAGAAAAACAGGGTCTGCTTCTTTTGGGGCAGCAGCTTGATCACCCGGCGCACATCGTGGATGAAGCCCATGTCCAGCATCCGGTCGGCCTCGTCCAGCACGAAAATTTCAATGTGGCTTAAAACCAGCAGGCCCTGGCCGTGGAGGTCCAGCAGCCGGCCGGGGGTGGCCACCAGGATGTCCAGCCCCCGGTTAATCTTATCCACCTGGGGCTGCTGGCCCACGCCGCCAAAGATAACGGCGCAGCGCAGGGGCAGATGCTTGCCGTAGGCCTCGAAGCTGTCCTGGATCTGGATGGCCAGCTCCCGGGTGGGGGTGAGGATCAGGGCCCGGATCACCCGGGGGTTGGGAATCCGGCCGCTCAGCCGCTGGAGAATGGGGGTGGCAAAGGCACAGGTCTTGCCGGTGCCCGTCTGGGCACAGCCCAGCACGTCCCGCCCCGCCAGCGCGGGGGGGATGGCTCCCTCCTGAATGGGGGTGGGGTTAGTGTAGCCCTGTTGTTCCAGGGCTTTAAGAATGGGGTCGATGAGACCCAGCTCACGAAAGTTCATGAATTGATTACGTCCTTCTTTTTATTGATATCGGCCCGTTCTGGTGCCGCCAGAGCCTGTTTCACTGTCTCCACCGTCTCCGCCAGGCTCTGGCCGTCGGCGGACACGGTGAGATGGGCGTACCGCCGGTACAGCGGTTCCCGGTATCGGTAGACGTCAGAGATGGTCTGGCCCGGTGCCATGGCGATGCCCCGGGTGGCCAGATTGTGGATGCGCCCCTCCACTTCCTTCAGTGAGAGGGCGAGGTAGACCACGGTGCCCAGCCCTTGCAGATGGGCCATGGCCTGCTCCCGGCACACGCAGCTGCCCCCCGGGGCGATGACGGTACGGCGGCAGGATAGAGCCTGGATGGCCCGGCTCTCCGCGTCCAGGAAGGCCTCCATCCCCCGCCGGTCCAGGATCTCCTGAAGCAGGGCCCCCTCCCGCTCCTGGATCACCAGGTCCACGTCCAAAAAGCTGTAGCCCAGGGCCTTGGCCAGCACCACGCCCACACTGCTCTTGCCCGAGCCGGGCATACCGATTAGAATGATATTGTCCACAATTTCCACACCCGATACACAGGAACGGCCCCGGCGGCCAAATTCCGCTTTCTGCCGGAGACACCCATAAGATGACAGAGTATTATACCACGCTTTGGGCCGTTTGGCAATTTTATTTCCCGGAAAAGGGATTGGGCCGCCCTTTCGCTCTTGCGCTTTCTCCTGTTTTATGTTATGTTAAGTAAACAAAAATCGCCGCGTTTGTGTAGTCCGGGGAGGTGAGAGCATGGCGGGAGAAAAGGTGGTGCTGGGCCTGTCCGGCGGGGTGGACTCGGCGGTGGCCGCCCTGCGCCTTTTGCGGGCCGGCCATCAGGTCATCACCCTCTACCTGGACGTGGGCCTGGGCGGGGAGGAGGCCGCGGCGGAAAACGCCCGGCGGCTGGGCCTGGAATTTCATGTGGCCCAGGTGGGCGACGAGCTGGAGCGCCACGTCTGCCGCCCCTTCTATGAGGGCTACCTGGCCGGGCGCACTCCCATTCCCTGCGCCCAGTGCAATCCCACGGTAAAATTTCCCGCCCTGCTGCGCCTAGCCGACCGGCTGGGCGCCCGGTATGTAGCCACCGGCCACTACGCCCGGGTGGGCCAGGGCCGGGACGGCAGGGCGGTGCTCCTGCGGGGCCCGTCCTCCAACGACCAGTCCTATATGCTGGCCCGGCTGGACCGGGACACCCTAGAGCGGGTGCTCTTTCCCCTGGGGGATACGCCCAAAGAAGACATTCGCCGGGAGGCGGAGGGGGCGCAGCTGCCCAGCGCCCGGAAGCCGGACTCCATGGAGATTTGCTTTATCCCCGACCAGGATTATGCCGCCTGGCTGGACCACCGGGGGGGCATGCCCCCGCCGGGCAATTTTGTGGACCGGGAGGGCAACGTGCTGGGCTCCCACAAGGGCTATCACCACTATACCATCGGCCAGCGCCGGGGGCTGGGGGTATCCTCCACCGGGCGGCTGTTTGTCACCGCCATCCGCCCGGAGACCAACGAGGTAGTGCTCTCCCACGGGGAAGGCCTGACTGCCGACGTCGTCAACTGCCAGGGGCTCAACTGGCTGGGGGACACCCCCCTGGACGGCCAGCGCCAAGTGTCCGTCCGGCTGCGCCACTCCCGCACGGCCCAGGACGCCCTGCTCCTCCCGCTGGAGGATGGCCGGGTTCAGCTGCGCATGGCCCGGCCCGCCCGGGCCCCCACGCCGGGGCAGCTAGCGGTATTCTATGAGGACGATCTTGTTTTGGGAAGCGGGTGGATTCTTTGAAGCTGACACAGCTGCTTGGCCGCACCTGGGTGCTGGAGGCGGATGAGATGATTGGCCTGTACCGGCTGGACGATGGCCGGTGCATCCTGCTGGACAGCGGGCAGCGCCATGAGCGGCAGGCCCTGGCCGACATTTTGTCTGAGGCCGAGCTCACCCCGGTGGGGGTGATTTCCAGCCACATCCACATGGACCACAGCATCAACAACGGCTGGCTGCGGCACACCTATGGCTGCCTCACTGCCGCCCCCAGCGGGGAGATTCACCTGTGCCGCAGCGTTGTCGGGCTGCGCCAGTATCAATTCTGCTACTCTCCCGGCACCGTTGCCCGGGAATATGGGGATATGGTAGCTCCTGTAGACTGCCCCATCCCCGCCCAGGATGGCGTCTTTTCCTTCTGCGGGGCGGATTTTTCCATCCTGCACACCCCCGGCCACTCACTGGACCATATCAGCATCCTCACCCCCGACGGGGTGTGCTATACCGGCGACGGAGTGTTCTGCGGCCCCGGCCTCCACGCCAAGCTGCCCTACGTCCTGGATCTGAAGGGCATGCTGGACAGCACCTATCTCCTTGAGGACACCCGCTGCAGCGCCTATATCGTCTGCCACCGCGGCATGGGACCCGGCATGCAGCTGCCCGCCATCGCCCGGGACACCCGCACCGTGATGATGGACCGGGCGGAGCAGATCCGGGCCCTGGTCACCCGCCCCATGACCTGGGGGGAACTGCTTCAGGCTGTGACCACCCGTTTTTCCCTGCACTCCGCCGATCCAATCCTCACCAACCGGATGGAGCGCAACTTCCGGCTGTTTGTGGATTTCCTGCTGGACGCCGGGGCGCTGGACCTCACCGCCCGGGACGGCCTGAGCTATGTCTCACCCGGGCCAAAGACAGCGCCTTTGGTCCAGCTCTATGAGGAGAGCCGGCGGTGAAGCCCAACGTTCTGGTGATCTGCGGCCCCACCGCCTCGGGCAAGACCGCCCTGGCGGCGGCCCTGGCCCGGCGGTTTGACGGCGAGGTGGTGAGCGCCGACTCCATGCAGGTCTACCGG
>DVKM01000080.1 GCA_018716015.1 Candidatus Enterenecus stercoripullorum
GCCGCAAGCAGGCTGGTTTCATCCCCGCGAGCGAGCTCTCCAACGACCCCAACGCCAAGCCCGAGGACTTGGTGAAGATTGGCGACGAGATGGACCTGCTCATCATGAAGACCAACGACCAGGAAGGCACCATCATGCTCTCCAAGCGGCGCGTGGACGCCATGAAGGGCTGGGACGAGATTTCCCAGGCCCTGGAGAACAACGAGGTGCTGGAGGGCAAAGTGATTGAAGTGGTCAAGGGCGGCGTTATCGTCCTGTACAAGGCCATGCGCATCTTCGTGCCCGCCTCTCAGGCCACCGCTTCCCGCGGGGAGGACCTGAACGAGCTGATGGGCAAGGATGTGAAGTTCCGCATCATCGAGGTCAACCGCCAGCGCCGCCGTGCTGTGGGCTCCATCCGCAGCGTGCTCCGCGAGGAGCGCAAGGCCGCCCAGGAGAAGTTCTGGGAGCAGGTGGAAGAGGGCCAGCAGTACACCGGCAAGGTGAAGTCCCTGACCAATTTCGGCGCCTTTGTGGACTTGGGCGGCGTGGACGGCATGGTGCACATCTCCGAGCTGTCCTGGAACCGCATTAAGCATCCCAGCGAGGTGCTGAAGGTGGGCGACACCGTGGACGTGTACGTAAAGGGCCTGGACCGCGAGAACGGCAAGATTTCCCTGGGCTACAAGCGTCCCGAGGACAACCCCTGGGTCAAGCTGGAGCGGGAGTATCCCGTGGGCACCGTGTGCGACGCCAAGATCGTGGGCATGACCCAGTTCGGCGCCTTTGCCAGCGTCATCCCCGGCATCGACGGCCTGATCCACATCTCTCAGATTGCCGACCACCGGATCGAGAAGCCCCAGGATGTTTTGAAGATTGGCGACGAGGTGAAGGTGAAGATCACCGACATCGATTTCGAGCGCCACCGTGTGTCCCTGTCCATCCGCGCGCTGCTGGAGGAGCAGAAGGCCGCCGAGGATGAGGCCGCTTCCCAGGCTCCCGCCGAGGAGGTTGTGTACTCCACCGAGGCCGCCGAGGAGGCCCAGCCCGAGGAGCAGGAATAATTATTTAGAAGTACGTAAGCGGGGTAGCAAGAGGGGGGACAGGAGCACTGTCCCGGGGCTTCCCGATGGCCTGGCCGTTTTGACCGGCCGGGACACGGGGCGCCCGCCCGGGTGCTGCCCTGCTTTGCGTGTGCGGCCACTTGCGGGCCGCCGCGGCTTTTGCAGAACCTAGAAAAACCTGGGGCTGCCCTTTTTGGGCGGGCCCGACTGGAGGAAAGAAACCCATGAAGCGAGTAAAAAAGCCTGTGTTTTTTGTAGTGGCGCTTCTCATCCTCGCGTTGGTGGTCACGTCGCTGTTTGGCGTGTACGGCCAGCACGGGGATTTCAAGGTGACCTACATAAAGGGCGCTGGGGACATCCGTTGGGGCATTGACATCCGGGGCGGCGTAGAGGCCACCTTCAGCCCGGCGGACGGGGTGGAGGCCACCACCGAGCAGCTGGAGGCCGCCAAGGAGATTATCGAAACCCGTATGGTCTCCCAGAGCATCACCGACTACGAGATTTACACCGACCCCACCAACAACCGGATTATCGTCCGGTTCCCCTGGCGCAGCGACGAGCAGGACTACGACCCCGAGGCCGCCATTGACGAGCTGGCCGCCACCGCCCAGCTGACCTTCCGCCAGGGCATGGAGTACGAGACCAGCGAGTATGCCGAGGACGGCAGCATCGTCTACCGCACGCCCTCCGGCACCACCGCGGAGAACATCATCCTGGAGGGCTCTGACGTGGTCACCGCCGAGCCCCGCATGACCCAGGACGAGACCACCGGCGAGTACCAGTACGTGGTGGCCCTCACCCTCAGCGACGAGGGCGCCCAGAAGTTTGCCCAGGCCACCACGGCCATGGTGGGCGAGACCATCTCCATCTGGATGGACGACGTGATGCTCTCTGCCCCCACGGTAAAGCAGGCCATCACCAACGGCGAGTGCGTGATTACCGGCGACTTCACCAGCGAGGAGGCCACCCAGCTGGCCGCCCGCATCCAGGCCGGCGCGCTGCCCTTTGCCCTGCAGGTGAGCTCCTTCAGCTCCATGCCGCCCACCTTGGGCGCCCAGGCTTTGGACGCCATGCTGCTGGCGGGCATCATCGCCTTTGTGGTCATCTCCCTGCTGATGATTGTCATCTTCCGGCTGCCCGGCGTGGTGGCTGTTATCAGCCTGGCCAGCCAGGTGGGCCTGTGTATGGCCGCCATCTCCGGCTTTTTCCCCTTCCTCAACTCCTACACCATGACGCTGCCTGGCCTGGCGGGCATTGTGCTCTCCATCGGCATGGGCGTGGACGCAAACGTCATCTCCGCCAGCCGCATCCGCGAGGAGCTGAAGGGCGGCAAGACGTTGGACGGCGCCTTGAAGCTGGGCTTCTCCGAGAGCTTCTGGGCCATTTTCGACGGCAACATCACCACCCTGATTGTGGCGGTTATGCTCATGGGCGTGTTTGGCCCCAGCAACATCTTGTCTATCATCTTCGGCGAGTCCACCACCGGCGCCATCTTCTCCTTTGGTTTTACCCTGCTGGTGGGCATCATCGGCAACTTCATCATGGGCATGACGGCCACCCGCCTGATGACCCTCTCCCTTGCCGGCTTCAAAGGCCTGCATAAAAAATGGCTGTTTGGAGGTGCGCGCGGCGATGAATGAGAAAACTTACCGCTTCCATTTTTACCAGAATAGAAAGATTTACTTTGCCATTTCCATTGTGGTGCTGGTGGTGGGCATTTTGGCCAGCATCATCATCGGGCCCAAGCTGGACATCCAGTTTGCCGGCGGCTCTATGATCCTCTACTCCGTAGAGGGCGGCCAGGCCGATGCCGCTGGCATCGAGACCGCCATTGTGGACAGCATTGGCCGTGACTGCGAGGTCACCATCAGCCAGGACATCACCACCGGCGGCGAGCAGGTGAACGTGTCCTTCGCCGGCAACCAGGCCATGACCCCCGAGGAGCAGACCCAGGTGACCGAGGCCCTGCAAAGCGCCTACCCCGACCTGGGCTTCGAGCTGCTTTCCTCCAGCTCTGTGGAGGCCAGCATGGGCGCCCGGTTCTTCCAGAAGTGCCTGGTGTGCTTTGCCATCACCGCGGTGTTCCTGCTGGTTTACATCGCCCTGCGCTTCCGCAAGATCGGCGGCCTGGCCGCTGGCGTCACCGCCGTTATCGCCCTGATGCACGACGTGCTCATCGCCTTTTGCGTGTTCGTCATCTTCGGGCTGGATGTGGACGACGTGTTCATCGCTGTCATCCTCACTATCTTGGGCTACTCCCTGAACGCCACCATCGTGGTGTACGACCGCGTGCGGGAAAACCGCCGGAAGCTGGGGCCCAAGGTTGGCTACGACGAAATCCTCAACCTGAGCATGAACCAGACCTTGAGCCGCACGGTGCTCACCTCTCTGTGCACCTTCCTGGCCTTGGTGGTGGTGTTCATCGTGGCGCTCATCTTCAACATCGACACCGTGGTGTCCTTTGCCCTGCCCATGATGGCGGGCGTGGCGGCCGGCTGCTTCTCCAGCCAGTTCATCGCCCCCAACCTGTTCGGCATGTGGCAGATCCACAAGCGCAACAAGCTGGACGCTGCCAAGCGGAAGGCCTAACCGCGCAAGCTTTCCAGAGCCGCTGGGAGTCCCCCGGCGGCTCTTTTTGCATCCCAAAGGAGGTCCTGTAATATGGAACAGCACTTTTACCTTCTCACCGGGGTGATGGCCTCGGGGAAATCCACCACAGCCCAGGCGCTGGCGGAGCGGCTTCCCCGGTGCGTCCACCTGCGGGGAGATGTGTTCCGCAAGATGATTGTCACCGGCCGGGAGGAGATGACCAGCCAGCCCACCCCCCAGGCCTTGGAGCAGCTGGGGCTGCGCTACCGGCTGGCGGCCCAGGCCGCCCGGGGCTACTGGGAGGCGGGGTTTTCCGTGGTGCTGCAAGACAACTACTACGGTCCGGACTTGGCAAACATGGTGGATTTGCTGGGGGGCATCCCCGTGCGGGTGGTGGTGCTCTGCCCCGATGTGGAGACCGTCAAGGCCCGGGAGGCTGCCCGGGGCAAAACCGGTTACGTGGGTTTTGCCCCCGCCTCCCTGCTGGAGGCGTTCCGCCGGGAGACACCCCGGCTGGGCTTTTGGCTGGATAACTCCCGCCTGACGGTGGAGGAATCTGTGGAGAAAATCCTGGAGCACTTTTCCGCATAGGCGGCGGGAAACTGCGAAAGCTATAGGCAAACCCAGGAAAGGATGTTGCCCATGAAGCCCAAAGACCCCACCGCGCCCAAGCACGCCCACTACCACGAGCACGACCCGCTGCCCCCGGGGCTGCTGCCGGAGGACACCGCCGTGGCCTCTGCCAACGAGTGCACCGGGCTGATGTTCACCCCGCCGGAAAACGCCGCCCAGCAGGAGGCCTACCAGGAGCTCTCCCCCATGGCCATCCCCCGCCGGGAGCCAGGGGGCAGTGCCCACTCCAAGGGCTGCCCCGGCACGGGCAAACGCCCGGAAAAGCGCCAATAAGCCAGGAAAAGGGCTGCCGCGAAACCAGCGGCGGCCCCTTTCTTTTCCAGACTGGGCAAGCAGGGAAAATTGTGCTATACTATAGCGGAAAAAGGAAACAATTCTGGGGAAAATCCCCAGAGGAAAGGATGGGTTTTTATGGCAAGCATACAGATTCAATGGCTGGGGCATTCCTGCTTCCGGGTGGAG
>DVKM01000081.1 GCA_018716015.1 Candidatus Enterenecus stercoripullorum
TCGTAGTTGGCGGCACTGGCAAACACCATGACGGACAGCGCCATCATCAGAGCCAGAACCAACGCGAGGATCTTCTTCAGATTTCTCATGTTCGGATTTCCTCCTTTTCAGTTTTCCCTCTCTCCCAAATGCAAGAGGATGAGCCATCCTCTTGTCCTTGTGGGGCGGACAAGAGCGTGGCACCCTCCTAGCTTTGGTTTCCAGGGTACTGTGATTATATCGGTTGTCCCCCCAAAATGTCAATCGTTCCCGGTCATTTGTAACATAAGTGTAACAAACCCAAACGCAGGCCAATCCATTCGAACTGAGGCTTTTTCCGTCTTTTCCGCCGGGAATGGGAAAATGCGCCCCGGACCGGCACACGGGGCCGGACGCGGGGACTGGGGCGCGCGCCGCCCTCACCCCTGGGAAACAGAGCCCCGCCGTTGCCCCTTTGGGTGCAACGGCGGGGGAAATTCATTCGCCTCTTCGGCCCTCCCGGAAGTACTCGTCCAGTATGGCCCGCTCGGAAAAGGGACGGCGCACGCCGCACGCCTCGATATACCCCTCGTGGCCCTTGCCCAGCAGAGCCACCAGATCGCCGGGGTGGGCCTGGGCCAGGGCGCACCGGATGGCCCGCCGCCGGTCGGGGATGATCTGGTAGGGGATTCTACCGTGGAGTTTCTCTGCGATCTGGGCGCAGATGTCCTCCACGACCTCGCTGCGGGGATTATCCTCGGTGAGCACCGCCCAGTCCGCCCCCTCCGCCGCCGCCAGGCCCATGTCCCGGCGGCGCATGGGGGGACGGTCGCCCCCCGCGCCGAACACCAGGATGATCCGGCCCGGCACGTGGGGACGCAGCGCGCTCAGAAGGGCCCGGAAACTCTCGCCGTTGTGGGCGTAGTCGATGAGGACGAACACGCCGTTGTCCGTGGGGTAAACCTGGGTGCGGCCGGGTACCGACACCTGGGCCAGCCCTTCCCGGACGGCCCCGTCCTCCACCCCCAGGGCCCGGCTCAGGGCGATGGCGGCCAGGGCGTTTTCCCCGTTGAACCACCCCGGCATAGGGATCTGGTAGGGCCGGGGCGTACCGGCCACGGAAACCAGGGTGGACAGGGGCTGGTCCGGGTCGGGGGTGATGGCGGCGCACCGGAGGTGGGCCTCCCCCTCAAAACCGAAGGTAAAGACGGGAACGCCCGGGGGAATCTGCCCCTTAATGTAAGGCCAGCTGGGGTCGCCGGCGTTTCCCACCGCCAGAGCGCACTGGCGGAATAGGGCTGCCTTGCAGGCGCGGTATTCCTCAAAATCGGCGTGTTCCCCAGGGCCAATGTGGTCGGGGGACAGGTTGAGGAACACCCCTGCGGTAAACTCCATCCCCACCGTCCGGCCCAGCTTCATGGCCTGGGAGGACACCTCCATCACCACATGGGTACAACCCCCGTCCACCATGCGCCGCAGCAGCCGGTGGAGGGTCACCGGTTCAGGGGTGGTGTTGCCCGTCTCCTCCAGCAGCGTATCCCCCACAAAGGCCCCCAGAGTGCCCACCATCCCGGTTTTGTGTCCCGCGGCGGTGAGAATGTCCCGGAGCATGTGGGCGGTGGTGGTCTTGCCCTTGGTGCCGGTGACAGCGATGAGGGTCAGCTCCCGGTCCGGATGGCCGTAAAATTCCCCAGCCATCAGGGCCAGGGTGTCCCTGGGGTCGGGCACGGACACGGTGGGAACGCCGGGCAGGGCCGGGCCGTTTGTCAACACCGCCGCCGCCCCCCGTCGGACGGCCTCCGGGATAAACTGGGCCCCCTGGGTATGGGCGCCAGGCAGGGCGGCAAACAGCATCCCCGGCGCCACCTGCCGGGAATCACAGGTCAGCCCTGTCAGATCCAGGTCGGTCTCGGGGCAGGGCAGTCCCAGGGGGGCGAGCAGGCGGGAAAGTTTCATGGACAGCGCTCCTTTTTCAGTTGCTGTCCCAGCCTATGCTTTTTTGCGCAAAACGGTTCCGGCGCCAGATTTCATTTCGAACCGAAGAAGTTGACGAAAAATTCCCCATCCCGGGTTGGGTGGGGAATGGCAGAGGCCACCTGTCCAGATGGGCAGGTGGTCCTGTCTATTTTATATGGTATAAGGTGGTCAGGCCCCGGCCTGGGTTTCGGGCATTTCCTCCCCCCGGGCCTGGGCGGCCCGGCGGGCGTCATACTCCCGGAGGAAGGTCTGGGCATAGTCCACGTCGGAGGGGGTGTCGATGTACTCGATCCCCCGCTTCTGCCTCGTCTCCGCCCCCTTGCCGGTGATGAGCAGCACCGAGGGCTCCCGGCAGCTGAGCACCGCCCGGCGGATAGCCTCGCCCCGGTTGGGCTGGATCTCATAGGGGCAGCCCTGCCCGGCCACATGGCTGGCGATCTCCCGGCAGATGGACAGGGTGTCCTCCTCCCCGGAGTCCTCCTCGGTGAGGATCACCAGGTCGGAGTATTTCCCGGACACCTCCCCCAGATCCCGGCGGCGTTCAAAGGCCTTCTTGCCGGGGCAGCCGAAGACGGTGACGATGCGCCGGCCGGGGTATTCCGAGCGCACCGACTGGAACAGGGTCTCAAAGCTCATGCGATTGTGGGCGTAGTCCACGATAGCGGTGACGGCGCCGTCTTCATTGGCATACACCTCCATCCGCCCGGGCACCCGGGCCCTTTCTAGCCCCGCGTACACGGCGGCCTCCGGGATGTCCAGCCCCTGGCAGACGGCGATGGCGGCCAGGGCGTTTTCCACGTTGAACAGTCCCGGCATGGTCAGGCGGAAGTCCCGGTCCAGCCCCCTGGCCTTCACATGGAAGCGGATGTCATGCCCCTCCTTGCGGATATCGTTGCCATAGACATCGGCGGCGGGGTCTTTCCGGGAGAAGGTGATCACCCGGTTGCAGTCCCGCCGGGCGGCGGCCAGGGCCTCGCCGGCGTGGTCGCAGTCCAGGTTGACGCAGGACAGCTGGGCCTGGGCGAAGATCTTCAGCTTGGAGTGGAAGTAGTCCTCAAAATCCGGGTGCTCCACCGGGGAGATGTGGTCCCGGCCGATGTTCAGAAAGCAGGCGGCGGCAAACCGGGTGCCCAGGGTGCGGTGATACTTCAGGGCCTGGCTGGACACCTCCATCACCAAACAGCCCAGGCCGGAGGCCAGGGCGTTGGCGAAGTGCTTTTGCAGCTCCAGCGGTTCCGGGGTGGTGAGGTGGGACTCAAAGTTCTCCACCCCGTCGTAGGTGTCGATGGAGGAGATGACGCCGCAGGAACTGCCCTGGGTGGCCAGGTACTCATCCAGAATATACTTCAGGTAATAGGTGGTGGATGACTTGCCCTTGGTGCCGGTGATGCCGATCACCGGCAGGCGCTGGGAGGGGTCGTTGTAGTACTCCACCGCCAGCCGGGCCATGGCCCGGCGCAGCTCGGACACCTGGATGCAGGGCAGCGCCACCTGGGGGCAGGGTGTTTCACTCACATAGGCGAAAGCCCCCAGCCGGGCGGCGTCCGCCAAGAACTCCGGTTTGAAGTGGACACCCTTACAGATGAATAGCGTACCGGGAACCACCTCCCGGGAATCGCAGGACACCAGCTCCACCGTCCGACCCAGGTCCAGCTCCCGGGGCAACGGGGCGGCCAGCAGCTCCTCTTTCTCCAGCAGGGCGCAATATGCCCGCAAGGGGTAGAAATTCAGTTCCATTGGGGTCACCTCTCAGGTAGAGTCAATCAGATGGTGCGCAGAGGATAGCCGCACACGCTCACCGCCCGCCGGGCCAGCACCGCCATGGCGTCCAAGTAGAAGGGGGGAAGGGTATGGTAGGTGGAGAACACGGACAGCTCGGTACAGGCCAAAATGGCGCAGTCGCAGCCCATCCTACGGATGGCCTTGTCGATGTGGGAAAACTTCTCCCGGCTGCCGCTCTCTCCCTGTTTGATCTCGTCATAGATGATGGACATGACCAGCCGCTGGGTGTCCGGGTCGGGGGCCGCCGCGTCCAGGCCCAGGGCGGCGCACTCCTTTTGATATAGCCCCGTGTGGATGGTGCCGTCGGTGGCCAGGATGCCGGGGCGCTTTTTCCCCTGCCCGGCCAGCTCCCGGGCGGTCTCCCGGATCATGTGGAGGATGGGGACGCCCACCTCCCCCTGCAGCCGGTCCACAAAATAATGAGAGGTGTTGCAGGGGATGGCGATGGCGGTGCAGCCGCATCGCTCCAGCAGCTTGGCGTCTTGCAGCAGCCGCTGGTACAGCTCCTTGGTGTCGCCGGACAGGATGGCCTGGGTCCGGTCGGGAATCTGGGTGTCGGAAAGGATGAGGGCGGGGAGATGGTCCTGGTCCCGAGCCGCGTCGGTGCGGTCCAGTACAAACTGGTAGAATACCTGGGTGGCCTGGGGGCCCATGCCCCCCAGTACGCCTAATTTCTGCTCCATATCCTGCTCCTTACCCGTTGGGCTTCCGGTTGTGCTTGTAAAAGCGCACATAGGTGCCGATGTGGTTCTTCCAGATCCGCCAGATCCGCCTAGGGGTGTAGTCCGGCCGGTACTCCATGGAGTGGTGGTCGGTGCCCTTGCGAAACAGCTTCTTCATCCGGGCGTGATAGGACTTGGGGATGAAGGTCAGGGCCAGCCTCCGGGGGATCATCCGCCAGATAGTCTCCCGGTCCACCACCGTGAGGGGCAGGTCTTTCCCTTCCAGCAGGTCGCCCACCAGGTACCGGGCGATGTTGGCCCCCGCCCCGGTGACGTAGTAGTTGCTGCGCCCCTGGCGGCAGTTGATCTCAAAGGCCTTGTACTTCCCGTCCCGCTGGTCGAACTTGATGTCGAAGTTGGAGAAGCCCATGTACCCCAAATCCTCCAGCATGGCCCGGATTTTATCGCACAGGGTCTGGTCATGTTCGGTGATGATCACCGCGTGGTTGCCGATGCCGTGGGGGGAGTGCTCCTCCAGAAGCACATGGCCCAGGCACATGAGCTTCACCCTGCCGTGGGTGTCGGAGTAGTTGGTGAGCACCCGCATGTAGGTGTCGTCCCCGGGAACGAACTCCTGGAGGATCATCTTACCGGGGTAGCCCGCGGCGTACACCTCGTCCAGGGCGGCCAGCAGCTCCTGCCAGCTCTGGCACAGGTACACCTTCTTCAGCTCGCTGTGCCCCGTGGCCCAGTAGGCCACCCCGTCGGCGGGCTTGGCGATATAGGGAGGCTGCCAGGGCAGGGTGAAGTCGTGGCCCATGGCCACCTCGTAGACGAAGGTGGCCGGGTGGTCGATGCCGTACCGGTCGCACAGGGCGTAAAACTGCTCCTTATTGGTCAGCCGGTCCAGCATCTCCCCGGTGATATAGTTACACTTCACATTGGCGGGGAACCGGTCCTTCAAGTGGGCCGCCAGCTTTACATAGCTGTCCCCGCAGCCGATGACCAGCACCGTTTTGTCCTCGCACGCCCGGGCCACCGTGTTCACGTTGTGCAGAAAGGTTTCCGCATCCTCGTTGTCTAGGCAGGGCCGGTAGTCGATGATGGAGCTGTAGGCACAGGGAAAGGAGATATATTTGCCGTAGGCGATGCTCTTGACCCCATAGGCCTCGTGGAAGGCCCGGGCCACGCTGTATACGTTGATGTCGCCGCCGAAGAGCAGCGGCTGGAAGGCTGGGGTGGACATATTGATCTTTGACTCCTTGTCATCTGGATATCGTTCTGCTGGAGGATCAGCCCCGCGCAGTTCGCGCCTCCGGGCACACAGCAACCGCAGTTTCCGGCGGAAGTTCAACCCCCCGCCCGCTTCACCAGGAACACCCCCGGGATCTGGGAGAGCTTGTTGATCACGCCGGTGAGTTCCTGCTTGTCCTTGACGGACAGCTCCAGAAATACCATGGCATAGCCATCAGGCTGGCTACGGGCGGACAGGTTGTTCACCTTCACCTTCTGGGTGGACAGGGCCATGGCCACGTCCAGGGCCAGCCCGTCCCGGTCCTTGGCGGAGATCTCCAAGGAGGTGCGGTAGGATGCCTGCTCCCCGTCCACCCAGGACACGTTGACCCAGCGGCCCGCCTCCTCCGGCTTACGCCGGGCAGGGTCAGCGTTGGGGCAGTCCTGCCGGTGGATGGACACGCCGTAGCCCCGGGTGATAAAGCCCACCACCGGGTCTCCGGGGACGGGGGTACAGCACTTGGCGAACTTCACCATGCAGTTGTCCAGCCCCTCCACGATGATACCGCTCTCTGAGCGGCGGGGGCGGTTGGTGGCAGAGTCCTGCTGCTTGGCCGCGGCGGGGAAAATGGTTTCCCCGGCAGACAGGCTCTCCTGCATGGCCTGGCGCTCCGCGTTCTGCCGCTCTACCCGGCCCATGCGGGCCAGCTCCTCCTTCATCCGGGAGGCCGCCTTCTGAGCGGACATACCCCCGTAGCCGATGGCGGCGTACAGCTCGTCCAGGGAGCCAAAGCGCACCCGCTTGAGCAGCGCGTCCAGGATCTCCGGGGTGGCGGTGATGGCGGCCATGGACAGCCCCACGTGCTTCAGCTCGGACTCAAAGGCCGCCCGGCCGGTGGCGATGTTCTCCTCCCGGCGCTCCTTCTTAAACCACTGGCGGATCTTGTTGCGGGCCTCGTTGGACTTGCAGATGTTCATCCAGTCCCGGCTGGGCCCCTTGGCGGACTTGGAGGTGATGATCTCCACGATGTCGCCGTTTTTCAGCGGGGTGTCATAGGTGACGATGCGCCCGTTCACCCGGGCCCCCGTCATGGAGTTGCCCACGGCGGAGTGGATGGAGTAGGCAAAGTCGATGGGCGTGGCCCCGGCGGGCAGACTCTTCACGTCCCCGTTGGGGGTAAAGACGAACACTTCATCGGCGAACATATCCACCTTCAGGGTGCGGACAAATTCGTCCGGATCGGCGTCCTGCTGGCTCTCCAGCAGCTTGCGCACCCATTCAAACTCCTTCTCGCTGCCCAGCCTGCTGTTGGCCATGCCCTGCTTGTACTTCCAGTGGGCGGCCACGCCATACTCGGCGGTCTGGTGCATGTCCCAGGTGCGGATCTGCACCTCGAAGGGAATGCCCTCCCGGCCGATGACGGTGGTGTGCAGGGACTGGTAGCCGTTGGGCTTGGGGGTTCCGATATAGTCCTTGAACCGGCCCAGCACCGGCTTGAACATGTCGTGGATGCAGCCCAGCACCGTATAACAGGCAGGGATATCCGC
>DVKM01000082.1 GCA_018716015.1 Candidatus Enterenecus stercoripullorum
CGGCTCAAACCAAAACCTCGAAAGGAGTCTTATACGCTTTGCTCGTTTTGCAGCCGCTCCCGCAATTCCCGGGCGGAGAGAGGCGCGAAGCCCGTGCGCTCCACGGACACGCACACGCTGCGGGGACTCACGTCCCGATAGGCGGGGTTGCCGTGGACGTGGCCGAACACGTTGGCGTAGGGCATATTCCGGTTGACGTACAGCGGCTCGTGGGAGAGCAGGAAAAAGCCCTCCCACACCAGGGGCCAGGGCACGGCCTCGGCAAAGCCCAAGGAGCGCCACTGGGCAGGGGTGCGGTGCCGGTCGTGGTTGCCCAGCACCAGCACCTTTTCCCCGGCCAGCTGGGAGAGGATGGCCCGGTCCTCCTCCTCCCCCCGGGCGGAAAAATCCCCCAGGTGGAACACGGTGTCCCCCGCCCCCACCTTCTCGTTCCAGCGGCGGATGAGCTCCCGGTCCATCTCCTCCACTGTGGCGAAGGGCCGGTTCTCATAGCGCAGGATGTTCCCGTCCCCAAAGTGGGTGTCGGCAAGGAAAAACACGCTCACAGCTCCATGACCTCCGCGGCGTGGGCAATCTGCTGGGAGAGGGTGTCGCCGCCGTACTCCGGCCGCCACTCGCTGTGGTAGTTTAAGCACCGGCACAGCCAGGTAATGCCGTCCTTTTCCAGGGTCTTGCGGTAGTGGACATGGCCGCAGATGGCCACCTCCACGGGATAGCGGCGGTACAGCTCGCCCAGGCGGCGGGTGCCCAAAAAGGCGTTGAAGTAGGACCAGTTGGCCATCTCCTGGGGCACGGTGAACTCCTTGATGGGCAGCATGTGGGTGACAAGCACCAGCTTCTTCCCCGGGTAGGCGGCCATGCGGGCCTCCAGCCGGGAGAGCATCCACTGGGTGCGGCCCAGGTTGTCGCGGGTCCAGGCGTTGCGCAGGGAGTCCTGCCAGGTGCGGCCCGCCAAAGACATCTTCTCAAACTCCTCGAAGGAGTAGCGGCCGCTACCGAAGGAATAGTCATACCAGCCCACGTCGCCGATGACCACCGTATCCCCCAGCACCACGTCCCGGCCGCAGAGGCAGTGCTCGTCCTGGGCGTAGCGGCTGTAGATGGCGCCAATCTGGTCGGGGTCGCCCTTGGGGCCCCACAGGTCGTGGTTGCCGGGCACAAACAGCACCCGCGCCCCAGAGAGCTGCTCCACGGTGTTGAGGGTGTCCAGGGTCTCCTGCTGGCTCTCGCTGACGTCCCCGGCGATGATGGCCAGCCGGGCGCCCTGCTCTTTGATATACCGGGCGAACTCCTGGGCCACGGGGTATTCCCGGTTGATGTCCACATGGATGTCCGAAAGGACTGCGGTTTTCATACATTTCCCTCCAATGCTTCGTTGTGCGCCACGGGCTTTTTGCCGGTGCGCTTTTCCACCAGGTGGCAGGCGCAGAACCGGCCCCCTTCAAACTCCCGCAGCTGGGGCTTTTCTGTTTTGCAGCGCTCCTCGCAGGCAAAGCACCGGGTGTGGAAGGGGCAGCCTGCCGGGGGATGGGCCGGGCTGGGCAAATCGCCGGAGAGGATAATCCTGTCCCGGTCGCCCTCCACCTCCATAGAGGCGGAGAACAGCGCCTCGGTGTAGGGGTGCAGGGGCATTTGGGAGATGGCCTCCCCGTCCCCCAGCTCCACCAAATTGCCCAGGTACATCACGCCGATGCGGTCGGACACATAGGAAACCACGTTCAAGTCGTGGGAGATAAACAGGTAGGTCAGGCCGAACTGCTGGCGCAAATCCAGCAGCAGGTTCAGCACCTGGGCCTGGACGGAGACGTCCAAAGCGGAGACGGGCTCGTCGCAGACCACAAAGTCCGGGTCCAAAATCAAGGCGATGGCAATGGCCACACGCTGGCGCTGGCCGCCGGAAAGCTCGTTGGGCCAGCGGGTGCGGTAGCTCTCGTCCAGGCCCACGGCCTTGAGGACCTGGCTCACCTTCTCGTCCCGCTCCTGCTTGGTCTTGCCAATGCCGTGGATTTTCAGGGGCTCCTCAATGAGCCAGCCAATGGTCTTGTTGGGGTCGATGGAGGAGTAGGGGTCCTGGAAGACAATCTGCATCTGCTTGCACAAATCCTTGCGCTCCCGGCGGGCCGGGCGGGTGATGTCCCTCCCGTTTAAAAGGATTTTCCCGCCGGAGGGGTCCAGCAGGTGCACCAGCATCTGCCCAAAGGTGGATTTGCCGCAGCCAGACTCCCCCACCAGGCCGAAGACCTCGCCCTTTTGGATGTCCAGGTCGATGTGGTTGACAGCCAGCACCCGGTCCTTGCCCTGGCGGAACTCCTTTGTAAGCCCCCGAATCTCCAGAAGGGGGGCCTTGTTGTCTGGTTTCACTTGCGCGCTCACAGTCCCAATTCCTCCTTCGCGTTGACGCACAGGGCCATGTGGCCCTTGTGGACCACCATGGGGGGCGTTTCATTCTGGCAGGACGGCCGGCGGCTTTGGCACCGGTTGTAGAAGGGGCAGCCGTGCTCGCTGCGGTCCTCCAGGGCCGGCACGGTGCCGGGGATGGAGGAAAGCCGCTGGCCCCGCTTTTCCAGCGAGGGGATGGAGGCAATCAGCCCCTTGGTGTAGGGGTGCAGGGGATGGGCCAGCACCTCTTGGGTTTCGCCGCTCTCCACCACGCGGCCGGCGTACATGATGTACACCCGGCTGCACATCTGGCGGATGACGCCCAAATCGTGGGAAATCAGCAGCACGGCGGTGCCCATCTTCCGGTTCATGTCCCGGATGAGCTCCATGATCTGGGCCTGTATGGTCACGTCCAACGCGGTGGTGGGCTCGTCGGCGATGAGCAGCTCCGGCTGGTTCACCAGGGCCATGGCAATCATCACACGCTGGCGCATGCCGCCGGAGAGCCGGTGGGGATACTCGTTGTACAGGCGCTCCACATCGGGCAGGCCCACCTGGCGCATGACTTCCAAAGCCTTTTTCTTGGCCACCTCTTTGGAGTCCCCGTGGATGCGGGCGTTCTCCGCGATTTGCCGGCCCACCTTCATCAGGGGGTTTAGGGCGGTCATGGGCTCCTGGAAAATCATGGCGATGTTCCGGCCCCGGTACTGGTTCCACTGCTCCTCGTTGAGGCCCCGCAAATCCGAGCCGTCAAAGAGGATTTTCCCCTGGGGGATTTTGGCGTTCCGGGGCTGCAGGCCAATGGCGGAAAGGGCCGTCATGGTTTTGCCGCAGCCCGATTCCCCCACCAGGGCCACCATTTCGCCGGGCTCGATGCACACGCTGGTGTCCCGCACCGCGTGGCAGGTCTTGCCCAGGTCAAAGTCCACGGTCAGGCTCTCAATGGAGAGCACAGGTTTTTTCTTACCGGCCATGCTGGGTCACCTCCTGCAACGCGTCGCCAATCAGGTTAAAGCCCATCACCAGCAAGGTGATGGCCGCGGCGGGCACCAACACATACCACCCGGCCTGGAGGATTTCCGCCTGGGCCTCGCTGAGCATCTTGCCAAAGCTGGGGGTGGGGGGCTGGATGCCCAGGCCCAGGTAGGAGAGCCCTGCCTCGCTCATCACAGCGCCGGCAAAGCCCAAAGAGCTGGTGACAATCAGCTCCGGCACAATGTTGGGCAAAATGTGGAGGAAGATGATCCTCCCATCCCCCGCCCCCCGGGAGCGGGCCGCCTTGATAAACTCGGCGTCCCGGTACTTGATAAAGCCGCTGCGGGTGATGCGGGCAAACCGGGGGATGGACATGATGCCCAGGGCAAAAATCAAGTTTTGCAGGCTGTTGCCAAACACGGCGATGAGCATCAAGGCCAGCAGCACGCCGGGGAAGGCCATCTGGGTGTCGATGAGCTTCATGATAACCTCGTCGATCTTGCCGCCGTAGTAGCCGGCCACGGCGCCCACGGCCCCGCCCACAAGCAGGCCAAAGACCACAGTTAAGGCGCCCACCAAAAAGGACACCCGGGTGCCCTCCATAATGCGGCTGAGGATGTCCCGGCCAAACTGGTCGGTTCCCAAGGGGTGGGCCGCGGAAAAGAACTGCAATTTGTTGGGGGTGTCCATAACGTCGGGGTCATAGGGCATGTAGAAGAAGCCCACCACCATGATGAGCACCATCAGTCCCACCATGCAGCTGCCAAGGATAAAGTTCTTGTTCCGCAGGCATTTTTTTAAAATCTCGCTTACACGCACAGGCTAGTCCCTCCCTTCACTTCAACCGGATGCGGGGGTCGATGACCGAGTACAGCACGTCCACCACGAAATTGCACAGGACCACAATCATGGCCAGATACAGCACCAGGCCCTGGATAAGGGGCAGGTCCCGGGAGTTGATGGAGGAGGAAATCAGCCGGCCAATGCCCGGCA
This sequence comes from Candidatus Enterenecus stercoripullorum, assembly GCA_018716015.1. Classification (GTDB taxonomy): domain Bacteria; phylum Bacillota; class Clostridia; order Oscillospirales; family Oscillospiraceae; genus Enterenecus; species Enterenecus stercoripullorum. The sequence continues at coordinate 4,348 of DVKM01000082.1, forward strand.
GGGAGAACACGTTCTCAATGATGATGCTGCCGCCCAGCACGTCGGTGATGGTCATGCCAAAGATGGTCAGCACGGGAATCAAAGAGTTGCGCAGCACGTGGCCCCGCAGGATTTTCTTGGAGGGCACGCCCTTGCTTTGGGCGGTCTTCACATAGTCCTGGCGCTCCTGCTCCATCACGCTGACCTTGACATAGCGGATGAGCACCGCCGCCGAGCCAAAGGCAATGGCCACAGAGGGCAGCGTCAGGCTCTTCAGGCAGGCGATGGGGTCCTGGGTAAAGGGCGTGTAGCCCATGGAGGGCAGCCACTTCAGCTGCACGGAGAAGATGTTGATCAGCAGCACGGAGAAGCAGAACGCGGGCACGGAAAGCCCCAGCTGGGAGAGCAGGGACACCGGCAGGGCGTAGGGCTTCTTGCTGTGGTGGGCCAGCCAAATGCCCACGGGGATGCCCACCACCGCGGTGAGCACCAGAGAGAACACCGCCAGCTGGGTGGTCACCCCAAAGGCGTTGCCAATCAGGTCGGACACCGGCTGGTGATAGCGGTAAGAGGTGCCCAGGTCCCCCTGGAGCACGCCGCCAATCCAGCTGAGGAAGCGGATGTGGATGGGCTGGTCAATGCCCATCTCCTGGTGGAGCTGCTCAATCTGCATGGGGTCGGCGTCCACACCCAGGATGACCAGGGCCGGGTCACCCGGCAGAATCTGGAATACCGCAAAGGTGAGGATGGACACCAAAAACAGTGTGACGAGGAACCCCGCCACCTTTCGGATGTAATAGTAGGCCATAGGCGATTCAGTCCTTTCCCACAGTGGAAGGGCCGCCCGGACTTCCGGCCCGGCACGGCCCCTCTACGCTGCTGCGCGCTGTGTGCGGCGCCCTGCCCCACAGGGCGCTGGCGCGGCTTTTGTCTCTGTTTTAGCCCTCGTAATAGAGCTTGGTCATGTCGTGGAAGGTGACGGGGTAGAAGGTGTAGCCCTTCAAATCCTTGCGGGAAGCCACCACCAGGTTGGGGTCGCAGATATACACGGCCACGGCGTCATCGGTGAGAATCTGCTGGCACTGCTTGTAGTTGTCGATGCGGGTCTGCTCGTCCAGCTCGGTGACAGAGTCGTTGATAAGCTGGTCGTAGGTGGGGTTGGAGTAGTTGTAGAAGTTCCGGGCGTAGGTGCTCTCGAAGCGGCCCAGCACGTCGTCGGGGTCCAGCTTGCCGGTCAGGCCGATGATGGTGCCCTCGTAGCTGGCGTTGGTGTAGACATCCTCCAGCCAGGTGGCCCACTCGATGGTCTCGATGTTCATGGTGATGTTAATCTGCTGCAGCTGCTGGGCGATAATCTGGGCGGTGTCGATGTGGGCCTGGTAGTTGGCGGGCACCTTCACGGTGAAGGAGAAGCCATCGGCATAGCCGGCCTGCTCCATCAGCTCCTGGGCCTTGGCCACGTCGGTCTCATAGGCGCCTTCCAGCTCGTCGTTGTAGTACAGGCTCATCACAGGGCTGAAGTTGGTGTACAGCTCGGTGGCGTAGCCGCCAAAGACGCTGTCGATAATCTGCTGCTTGTCGATGCAGTAGTTGATGGCCTGGCGCACTTCCAAGCTGCCAAAGGGCTCGAACTCGTGGTTCAGGGCGAAAATCTGTACCATGTTCTGGGGGGAGTTGTAGATGTCGAACTGGTCGCCCAGCACGGCAGCGTCATCGGCGTTGATGGAGGCAATGTCCAGCTGGCCGGACTGCAGGGCGGAAATCACAGCGGCGGAGTCG
>DVKM01000083.1 GCA_018716015.1 Candidatus Enterenecus stercoripullorum
CTCGCCCTCGCCGTAGTGCTTCTCCACATAGCGCACCTTGGCGTTCTTGCCCACATAGAAGGTGTGAATACCGTCGTGCTCGGCGGTCTCGCAGCCGGAGTTGTGGATGCCGCAGCCGGCCACAATGTCCACATCGCAGCCCTCGCCGATATAGAAGTCGTTGTATACCAAATCCTTCAGCCCCGTCTGGGTGACGATGACCGGGATGTGGACCGACTCGTTGCGGGTATGAGGGGCAATGCGAATGTCAATACCCGGCTTATCCTCCTTGCTCTCGATGGTGATGTTGGACGAGTTATTCCGGCCCTCCAGCTTCCCGTTTTTCCGGATATTATAAGCGCCCTGGGGCACCCGCTCCAGGTCCGCGATTTCCCGCAGCAGGTGAGAGTCAATAGAATTCACGCCAGCTCCCCCTTTCGGACAAATTCGCACTGTGCTTGAGTATTGGCCAGAATCTTGGGGAACAGCTCATCCTTGGGGCCCTGGTCGGTGATGACGCCGTCGGCCACCATGACGATCTCATCGGCCAGATTGATGATCCGCTCCTGGTGGGAGATGATGATGATAGTGGCCGAACGCTTGTCATGGATATAGCGGAAGGTATCGGTGAGCCGGGCAAAGGACCACAGGTCAATGCCCGCCTCCGGTTCGTCGAAGATCATCAGCGGGGAATTCCGGGCCAGAATGGTGGCGATCTCAATGCGTTTCACCTCGCCGCCGGACAAAGAGGCGTCCATCTCCCGGTCAATATAGTCCGCCGCGCACAACCCTACCTGGGTGAGCAACTGGCAGCCCTCGGCATGGGTCAGCCCAGGGTTTCCCGAGGCCATGGCCAGCAGGTCCCGCACCCGCAGCCCCTTGAACCGGGGGGGCTGCTGGAACCCATAACTGATGCCCCGCTGAGCCCGCTGGGTGATGGACAGGTGGGTGATATTCTCTCCATTCCAGATAATCTGGCCGCCGGTGGGCTGGTTCAGGCCCATGATGGTCTTGGCCAGGGTGGTCTTTCCGCCCCCGTTGGGGCCTGTGATCACCAAGAACGTGCCATCCTGCACCGTGAGCGACACGTCTTTGAGAATATCCAGATTCGCCCCCTCCCCATCCACGGAGTAGGCAAGATGTTTTAGCTCCAGCATAATCTCTATCTCCTGTCCGTTCCGCCCAGACAGCCGGGCTCCAAATCATAGTCCTTCTCTATGTTTTGCAGTATAGCATGATTTTATGTGCCTGTCAACAGGGTCATCCAGCTATCCCCACGCATAAAATGAGGGACAGAGGAGGTGCTTTTGTTATGGAAGAGATGACCCTGTGCTCTCCCGAGCATCAGGAGGTGTTCCGCAGGGTGTGGGCCCGGGTGATGGGAGATCAGGAGGGCTGCCCGGCGGCGGCCAACCCGCCGGAGGGCATGGAAGGGGACCTGTCCTGCCGGAAGCTGGCCGAGCTGGCCAAAGCGGCGCAGGACGCCGCCCAGGGCGCTGCCCCGGATCCCGCCGTACCACAGCCGGAGCCGTCAAATCCCTGTACCGCCCGGCTGCGCCGCCAGATCTTGGAGGCGCTGGAGGGCTGGCAGTTCTACCGCTATCTGGCCCGGCGGGCCCGGGGCGGCGCCGGGCGCATCCTGAATGCCATGGCCGCCGACCAGCACCAGCAGGCCCGGCGGCTGGCCGCGGCCTATTTCCTGCTCACCGGGGTACGCTACTGGCCCACCGACACCCTTGCCGTTCCCGCCATATCCTCCATGTGGGGCGCGCTGCGCCGGCGCCATCAGGCGGAGGAGGCGGCCTTCCATGCCTTTATGTCCGCTGCCCAGGACGCGGGAGATCCAGCCCTGCCCCAGCTATACCAACAGCTGGCCCAAAATTGCCAGGAACACTGTCGGCAACTCCGCGCCCTGCTGGAGCAAAGCGGGCCGTAACCCCACGTCCTTCCACGGGCAAGGCAAAGCCGGGGCGCGGCATTCTGCCGCTGCCCCCGGCTTCTTTTCATTCCGGCACCTTTAGCGGAAAAAACGTCCCGCGCAGCAAGCTCTGGTTAGCGCGGAAATCCCCTCCAGAATCAGGCTAGCTCCCAGCACAGCGCTGATTGCCTCCATCCCGGCCACCGGGTTCAGGAAGGAGATCACGCCCGCAACGGCCATCAAGATGCCCACGGCGGTGAACCAGCCCCAGCCCCGCACGCCAAAGGCTTTCAGGTCAAAGGACTGGACAAACCGGGTAATGCCCGAGAAAATCAGCCACATGCCGAACACGAAGGGCAGCGTCAGCATCATGAAAGCCTGGTTGAACAGGATAAATACCGCCAGGATGACGGTCAGGATCCCATCCACCAAAAACCATCCGGAACCAATCATGGCGCTGCGCCCCGAGAAAAAGATCAGCACATCCACAACGCCCGACACCAGCATGGCCACCCCAAGGAACAACGCCAGCGAGGCCAGGGCCACAGCCTCCCAGCTTATACACATGATTCCGGCGACGATCAGCAGGACTCCCGCGATCCCCCATAAAATCCGATACGCAGTTTTGCTCATTCGGAACACTTCCTTTCTTATGTCCTACACTGTACCGCAATTCTATGACAGAACCGCGGACAAACTGTGAACGATCCGCGAATTTTTAGCACTCGTATTTATAGAGTGCTAGTTTTGTCTCAACTTTTTCAAGAGGCCCTGGCACCCCTCCAGCACATCCCTCCAGGTGGCGTCAAAGTCGCCGGTATACCAGGGGTCGGCGATGGAGCCAGGCCGGCCGGTAAAGTCCAGCAGCAGGTGCAGTTTCCCCTGAGGGTCATCTCCCAGCATCCGCCGCATATCCCGCAGGTTTGCCTCGTCCATCCCAATGAGCCAATCGAAGGTCTCATAATCCCGCTGGGTGAGCTGCCTGGCCCGGTGTTCACCGCAGGGCACCCCCATTTCCCGTAGCTTCCGCCGGGTGCCATGGTGGACGGGATTGCCGATCTCATCGGTAGCGGTGGCGGCGGAGTCAATGTAGAATTGGTCCTCCAGCCCGGCTTTCCGCACCAGGTCCTCCATCACATATTGCGCCATGGTGCTGCGGCAGATATTGCCGTGGCAGACAAACAGGATTTTTACCATTTTCTTCTCCTCATTTTCTCAGAGAAAAAAGTATCGATTTTATCTATTTACGATTCTTTTCGAAACTTTTTCTCCGTGTTTATATTCTCTGCTCTACACATCTCTACATAAATTTACACCACTGTTCGCCATCTCCGCACAAAAGGTGTGCCGCAGCGCGTGAGGCGTGATGTAGTGAACCTAGCAATCAACCAAAGCGAAAGGTTCAGAACACCGACACCTCCCCCTTCATTTACATTCATCATACCGATAGACCGCCCTCTTTGTCAACCGGAAATCCAGTCCTGCACCCGAGGTGCCCCTCTTTCCCACAGGGACGCAATCCATCCTCAGCATTAAATACCACCTCGAATGGTTCCATTTTTCCTTCCTTTATGCTATACTGGCCTGACAGTTCCCACAGCAGAAAGGAAGCGGTATCTGTGAAGTACAATTTCACCTCTGTCCTGGACCGGGCGGGGAAGGACGCTCTGGCCGTAGATATGATCGGGAGCTCCCCCAAAGCTATCCCCGCTCCCCGGGAGGGATTTGACGTCATCCCCATGTGGGTGGCGGACATGAATTTCCCCACGGTTCCCACCATTTCAGAGGCCATCATCCGGCGGGCAGAGCATCCCCTGTTTGGCTACTTTCTCCCCTCAGAGGAATATTTTGGTTCTATCATTCACTGGCAGGAAAGGCGCAACGCCGTCACCGGCCTGCGCCGGGAGCATATCGGCTATGAGAACGGCGTACTGGGCGGCGTGGTCAGCGCCTTGAACGTGCTGTGCTCCCGGGGGGACAAGGTGCTGGTCCACTCCCCCACCTACATTGGCTTTCTCAACTCTCTGTCCAACAACGGCTATCACGTGGTTTCCACCCCCCTGGTGCTGGACGCGGACAACATCTGGCGCATGGACTTTTCCGACATGGAACAGAAAATCGTGGAAAACCACATCCACGCCGCCATCCTCTGCTCCCCCCACAATCCCTGCGGCCGGGTGTGGGAGCGCTGGGAGCTGGAGCGGTTCCTAGAGCTGTGCCGGAAGCATGATGTGTCTGTGGTATCCGACGAGATCTGGTCCGACCTGACCCTGGAGGGCTATCACCACATTCCCACCCAGATGGTGAACGAGGACGCCCGGCAGCGCACCGTGGCCCTTTACGCGCCTTCCAAAACCTTCAATCTAGCCGGTCTGGTGGGCAGCTATCACATCATCTACAACCAGCGGCTGCGGGACCGGGTGGACAAGGAGTCCTCCCTGTCCCACTACAACAACATGAACGTGCTGTCCATGCACGCCCTCATCGGCGCCTACCGGCCCGAGGGGCATGCGTGGCTGGATGAGCTGCGCCAGGTGCTCACCGGCAACGTGGACTACGCCTGTGGCTTTATCGACCGCCGCTTTGACGGGGTCAAGGTGTCCAGGCCCCAGGGAACCTACATGCTCTTTCTGGACTGCACCGGCTGGTGCGCCCGCCACGGCAAAACCATCGACCAGCTGCTCCGGGCCGGCTGGGAGGTAGGGGTGGCCTGGCAGGACGGGCGGCCCTTCCACGGCCCCTGCCACATCCGTGTCAATCTGGCATTACCACTCTCCCGGGTCCAGGATGCCTTTGAGCGGCTGGACCAGTATGTGTTCAACAGCTGATCGCGCCGGCCCGGGCACGATTCCATGCACAAAAATTCACTGCACGCCCGGGTAAAAGGCGTCTGCCAGAAAACAGGGGGATGCGGTGTTCCGGATGGAACACCGCATCCCCCTGGGGCAAACCGTCGAGGGCAGGCGGCCCCCGACCAATGGCAGCTCCCTGGAGCACGGTTCACACCGGTTTCCAGGGGGTTCTTTTTCTCTCATTCCCCTTCCCGGAGCCCCTCCAGCGCCTGGGCATCCAGGGCTTTGTGTTGGGCCATGGACTGCTCCAGCAACATCTCCTTCACCTTCATCAGACGGGTGATAGTGGCCCGGCTGTTTTCCTCCAGCTTCATGGAGATATACCGGATGGCCTGCTGGGTGTTGGGGATGACCACATACTCCAGGGCGTTCACCCGGCGGCGGGTCTTTTCAATCTCCCAGGAGAGCAGCTGGACAGTTTTCTCCATCTCCGCCAGCCTCACCATGGCGGGAAGCACCCCCCTCAGCGCCTCCACCGCGTCGTCCAGCTCCCCGGAGGTAGCAGCAAACCCATAGGGCAGGTGGCCGCCGCTACCGCCGGTGTCAATCTGGAGCTCATAGCGGGGCGCGTGGACGCCCACGATATTCCGGACAGTCACGTTCAGTTTCACCCTCTGCATGGGGTACATCAGCGCCTGCTCCAGCACAGGCCCGCCCATTAGGGCGGCGGCCATGGTAAAGCCGGCGTGCACCCCCATCCATTCCCTCTCCATCCGGCCCCGCAGGGCCCGCGCCTCCCCGGCGGTGTCCAAAAGCCGCCGGAGCAGCTCGTCGCGCTTGTCCTTGAGCAGCTTATGCCCCCGCTGGGCGGTGCGCAGCCTGCCCTTGAGCCGGGTCAACTCCATGCGGGTGGGGGTGGTAACGGTGACAGCCATGGCTCACCCCTCCTTTTTGGGCAGGTATTTTTGGATATACTCCCGGCGAATTCGCTTGAGCTCGGCGGTGGGCAGGATGCTCAGCAGCTCCCACCCCAGGTCCAGCGTCTCCTCAATGGAGCGGTTCTCCCCATAGCCCTGATTCACATACCGCTTTTCAAACTCGTCGGCAAACTTGGCGTACAGGAGGTCGGTGGGGGTGAGAGCCCCCTCCCCCAGAATGGACATCAGCTCCCGGTTATCCTTGCCGGTGGAATAGGCGGCGAAGAGCTGGTTCATGGTGTCGGCGTGGTCCTCCCTCGTTTTGCCCTTGCCGATGCCTTTGTCCTTCAGGCGGGACAGGGATGGCAGCACGTCCACCGGGGGGTTGATCCCCTGGCGGTACAGCGCCCGGGACAGGATGATCTGTCCCTCGGTGATATACCCCGTCAGGTCGGGAATGGGATGAGTCTTGTCGTCTTCGGGCATGGTGAGGATGGGGATCATGGTGATGGATCCCGGCTTGCCCAGCTGGCGGCCCGCCCGCTCGTACAGGGTGGCCAGGTCAGTGTACAGGTAGCCCGGGAAGCCCCTCCGCCCGGGCACCTCCTTCTTGGCCGCGGACACCTCCCGGAGGGCCTCGGCGTAGTTGGTGAGATCAGTCATGATGACCAGCACATGCATATCCTTTTCAAAGGCCAGGTACTCCGCGGCAGTGAGAGCCATACGGGGGGTGGCGATGCGCTCCACGGCAGGGTCGTCGGCCAGGTTGGAGAACAGTACGGTGCGGTGGATGGCGCCGGTGCGGCGAAACTCCCGAGCGAAGAACTCCGCCTCCTCAAAGGTGATGCCGATGGCAGCGAACACCACGGCGAAGTTGTCCACCCCCGCCTCGCTTTCGCCGAGGCGGATGGCGGCATCTGCATGATGGGAAGATGCCGCCTCCCCCAGCACTCGAGCCTGCCGGGCGATCTGGGCGGCCAGGTTGGCGTGGGGCAGGCCGGAGCCGGAGAAGATGGGCAGCTTCTGTCCCCGGACCAGGGTGTTGAGCCCGTCGATGGTAGAAACGCCGGTCTGAATAAACTCGTTGGGGTAGTCCCGGGCAGCGGGGTTCATGGGCAGGCCGTTGATGTCCCGGTACTCCTGGGCCAAAATCTCCGGGCCGCCGTCCATGGGCCGGCCCATGCCGTTGAACACCCGGCCCAGCATATCCCCCGACACCCCCAGCTGAAGGGGATGGCCCAAAAAGCGCACCTTGGACTGGGCCAGGTTGATGCCCGCGGCGGACTCGAAGAGCTGCACCACCGCGGTGTCGCCGTTGACCTCCAGCACCCTGCCCCGGCGGATGTGGCCGCTGGGCAGCTCCACCTCCGCAAGCTCGTCATAGGCCACGTTGTCCACCCTCTTCACCAGCATCAGCGGGGAGACAACCTCCTGTATCGTTTTGTATTCACGGATCACGGCTCCTCACCTGCCTTTTCCACCACCGCGTCAATCTCACGCTCCATGGCCTGGACAATATCCCCGTAGGCCCGGACATACTCGCCGGCGGGGACGGATTTGGCCCGGCCGATCTTCTCCCGGCCGGGTATGGCCAGCAGCTGCGCCGTGCCCGCTCCCTTTTCGATGGCCTGGCGGCACAGCCTGTCGTAGTCCAGGATGAGGGCCAGCAGCTTTGCCTGCCGGTCATAGCTGGAGAAGGCGTCCACGTCCACAAAGGAGTTCTGCTGCAAAAAGTCCTCCCGCACCATCCGGGCGCACTCCAGTGTTAGCTGGTCGGCGGGGGACAGAGCGTCCTTGCCCACCAGCTGAACAATTTCATTCAGACTGGCCTCACTCTGAAGTAAGCTCATGGCCCGCTCCCGGTTTTGGAGGAACTGCTTGCCCAGGTTTTCGTCAAACCAGGGTCTCAGGGCGTCCAGGTACAGAGAATAGGAGCCCAGCCAGTTGATGGCGGGGAAATGTCGCTTGTAGGCCAGCTGGGCGTCCAGGGCCCAGAACACCTTGACGATGCGCATGGTGCCCTGGCTCACCGGCTCGGACAGGTCGCCGCCGGGGGGCGACACCGCTCCCACCGCGGTGAGGGAGCCCCGGCGCTCCCCGCTGCCCAGGCAGGACACGGCCCCCGCCCGCTCGTAGAACTGGGCCAGGCGGGAGGCCAGGTAGGCAGGGTAGCCCTCCTCGCCGGGCATCTCCTCCAGCCGGCCGGACATCTCCCGCAGGGCCTCCGCCCAGCGGGAGGTGGAGTCGGCAATCACCGCCACGTCGTAGCCCATGTCCCGGAAGTACTCCGCGATGGTCACGCCGGTGTAGATGGAGGCCTCCCGGGCGGCCACGGGCATATCGGAAGTATTGGCGATGAGCACCGTGCGCTTCATCAGGCTCTCCCCGGTGCGGGGGTCGGTGAGCTGGGGGAACTCCCGCAGCACGTCGGTCATCTCGTTGCCCCGTTCCCCGCAGCCGATGTAGACCACAATGTCCACGTCGGACCACTTGGCCACGGCATGCTGCATCACCGTCTTGCCCGAGCCGAAGGGTCCGGGGATGGCGGCGGTGCCCCCTTTGGCCACAGGGAAAAAGGTGTCCACGATGCGCTGTCCGGTGGCCAGGGGCCGGGTGGGGGAATATTTGTGCTTGTAGGGCCGCCCCACCCGCACCGGCCAGCGCTGGCCCATGGCCAGCTCCACATCGGTACCGTCCTCTTTGGTGAGCACGGCCACCGTTTGTTTAATGTTATAAGATCCGGCGGCGGCCACGCGTTTCAGGATACCCTTCAGGTTGGGGGGTACCAGAATCTTGTGGAGCACCGACGGGGTCTCGGGCACGGTGCCGATGACGTCGCCCCCTGCCACCCGGTCCCCCTCCTTGGCCACCGGGGTGAACTCCCACCGCTTTTCCGGGTCGATGGGGGGCACTTCCACTCCCCGGGGCAGGTGGTTGCCGCCCGTTTTTTTCAGAATTTCCTCCAAAGGGCGCTGAATGCCGTCGTAAATGTTTCCGATCATGCCGGGGCCCAGCTCTACGCTCATGGGGTGCCCGGTGGTCACTACCTCTGCCCCAGGCCCCAGCCCCGAAGTCTCCTCATACACCTGGATGGAGGCGGTATCGCCGCGCATGTTGAGGATCTCGCCCATCAGGCGCTGGGGACCCACCCGGACCACGTCGGACAGGTTGGCCTGTCCCAGCCCGGCGGCCACCACCAGGGGGCCTGCGACCTTTACTACTTTACCCATACTGTCTTCCCTCTTTCTGCAATCCCTCTCATTCGAGGATGTCCACCCCCACGGCCCGCTCCACCGCCCCCCGGAGCTCCCCCATTCCCACGCCCAGGGGACCTTCCCTGCCGGGAATCAGGAGAATGGCCGGAGTGGGCGCGTGTTGATATCGGACGATGTCCCGCTCCAAATCCCCGGCCAGCTTCTCCGTGAGACAGATCACTGCGTAATTCTCTTCGACCAGCCGGTGGAGCATGGAGCGGGCCTGCTCCACGCTCTGGATGGGAAACACCGGCAATCCCAGGGCCTGGAAGACCAGCACGCTGTCCCAGTGCCCCAACACCGCGATGCGGCTGCCTGACATCTCTCCACCTCCTCAGCAGCAGCTCTGGCGCAGCCGCCGCCGGATGGTTTCCCCATCCAGCCCCGCCATACGCCCGGCCATGATGATCCGAATAGCTGTAGCCTCCCGCTGCCGGGCATAGAGATACCCCACAATGGGCTCCACCCCAAAGGCCGCCCTGCGCCCCTGGTCAACATAGGCCGCGATGGCCTGGCCGCACAAGCCTTCAAACTTGGTCAAGGGCCCGGAACCAGGGGAGGCCACCGCCGACCCTGCCGCTGCGGCGGCGGCCAGCGGCCCGGTGGGAAACACACTGCCCAGATTTTCCCCGCTCACCCCGGCCAGTCCAGAAGGGGGCACCGTTCCCCCCGGCACCAGAACCTGCCGGAGAAACTCCCCCCCCTTGCCCAGCCGGGCACATCGGACGGCGGCGCGCAGATTGGCCGCGTCGACGCGCAATGCCACATACCCCATCAAAAATTTGCTTCCGGTCTGGGCGGCCAGGTGGGCCAGTTCCTCAAAACAGGCCCGGTCCAGCACAAAGTCCGCCTGCTGGGGGTCGCCGGTGGCGCCCAGCACCTCCCGGGCCCGGGCTGCACCCTGCTGAAACTGCCGGCTGTAGCCGCCCAAATCCCCCTGCCGGTAGTTGGCCGCCAGGGCCTCCGGGGCGTACCGCCCGCCTCCCACCAGCAGCCGGTCCTGATCTGTCCCCAGCGCCTGTGCTTTCACCAGCACCTTGACGTTGTGGTAGTCAAACTGGATTTGGAAGATCTCCACCACTGCCCGGCCGGGCAGGCTCCGGTCCAGCTCCTCCAGGATCTCCCGCTGTCTCTGGGCCAGGGCCGCCTCCAGCGCCCCGCCGGTCACCCGGTCCAGCTGGGGATAGCCGCACTCTGCCAGCACCTGGGCAGCCGCCTGGTCAGAGGGAGCACTCAGCATCCGCTCCACCCGCGCCCGGGTGAGCAGCCCCCGCTCCAGGGCTTTGATTCGGGTGGAGAGATACACATATTCGGCGTCCCTCACTCCTTTCAAGCCTCCCGCTCCCTTCCCGTTTCCGGAAACAGCACCCCGGCCACTGCGCCGGTGAGCCGCTCCCGCTTTGCCCGCAGCATCGCTTCAAATCCGCAGTTGACCTCCACCGCTCCGCCGCTGAGGACAAAGCCCCCCTCCATACTCCGGTATTCTTCGGACAGGGTCAATTTCCCGCCTTTCAATATCCGGTTGGCGGCCAGGACCACCGCCCTGCCCACGCTCTTGCGGTCGGCGGGGGAAAAGATCAGCGCTTCCCGCCCGGTGGAGGACGCTTTGGCCGCCAGCCTGGCCAGCAGCGCCACATAGTCCTCCCGGGGCATCTCCCGCAGTTTTTTCAGCGCCAGCCGGAAGGCCTCTTCCACCATCTCCTGTTTGGCCTCCAGTACTGCCTTGCGGCACTCCAGACAGGCTGCGCTGTCCAGCTGTTCCTCCCGTTGAGCCGCGCCGCGCCGCCCTATCTCCAGAATGGCCTGGGCCTCCCGCTGGGCTTGGACGGCGTATTGCGCCTTAATCTCCCGCTCCTGGTCCCGGGCCTGGGCCAGAATGTGCTCCGCTTCCGCCCGGGCGTCGGCGTAGATTCGGCCGATGATCTTATCCATTCCGTTCATGGATTTTCTCCGCCTTTCCTGTCCAGTATCCGCGCCTTATAGGGCGTTCATCAGCAGTAGAATGGAGGCCAGCAGGGACAAAATGGCGTAAAACTCCACCACCACGCACAGGATGATGCCCTTGGACCAGTCATCCGGCTGTTTGGCCGCCATCTGAATGGAAGTGGCGGCCACCCGGCCCTGATAGACGGCGGAGCGGTAGCCGCCGATGGCCATGGGCAGACAGGAGATCAACATCGTCAGGCCCTGGGTGGCAGTGAGCCGCTGCATCCCGCCGCCGAACACACCCATGACGAACAGCACGAAGAACCAGATCACCAGGCCGTACAGCCCCTGAGTGCCAGGGATGACCTGCAAAATCAGGCATTTGGAAAAATGCTCCGGGGCCTCGGACAGAAGTCCTGTGGCGGCTTCGCCGGCCATTCCCGTACCCCGGGCGGAGCCTACACAGCACAGGCTCACGGCCAGTCCCGCACCCAGAAACGCCAGGGCGGTCCCCCCAAACAGCTCCACAAATTCAGCCAACATGTTGTGTTTCCTCCTCAACATCCACATATTTGGTATTGATGCCCAGGGGACGGAAGGGCGCTCCGCCGTCCCGGTAAAAGGTCTTAAAAAACTCCAGGCACTGCAGGCGCAGATCGTGGACATAGCAGCCCAGCAGGTTGAGCGCAAAGTTCAGGGCGTTGCCCGCCATGGCGATTACCACAAAGGAAATCACATGGCCGGTGATACTGCCCAGGGTGTTAAACACGCTGGCGATGATGCTGCCCGAGAGCATCAGGGCCATGAGCCGGGTGTAGGAGAGCACGTCTCCGAAGATTCCGGTCACCCCACTGTACACCGCGCCGATGACCGCGCCCGCCTTGCCAAACCCCCGGGCGTTGCGGGACGAGCCAATGACCATCAGGATGATTCCCAGAAGGAGCACCACCGGATAGCCGGCCACGTTGCCCACATCCAGCGCCACCAGGCCCACACCCAGATAGATCACCCACCAGGGCAGCTCCTCCCAAATTCCGTCCCGTCCCCGGCCGTCCTGAAACTTTTTCACAAAGCTGACCGCCTGGCCGGTGACAATCTGGATAAAGCCCAGTACCAGCGAGCCCACCAGGATGGCCATGGTGTCCTCCAGGGGGGTAAACAGGGCGGGCAGGGCGGTAAAGGTGGTATTGGGGTCCATGAGTTGGGCCAGCTGGGGCAGGAAATCCCCGAAGAATCCCCCTGTGAGGGCGCCGATCACAAAGGTGCTGATCCCACAATAGAGCAGCAGCTCCCCAAAGTTTCGTAGCCCCTCCCGGGGCTTCATCCTTTTCAAAATAAAGCCACCCCCCAGAACCATCAGCAGTCCGTACCCCATATCCGCCATCATCATCCCGTAAAACAGTAGAAAGAAGGGGGCCATCAGCGGGTTGGGGTCCACCGAGCCGTACACCGGCAGGGCATACATGCTGGTCACCAGGTTCATGCACCGGGTCAGGGGCCCGTTGCTCAGCCGCACCGGCACCTGGTGGTACTCCTCCGGGGCCGGGTCGGACAGCTCATAGGCGCAGCCGAAGGGGGCGATGGCCGCCTCCAGAGCAGGGGCGTCTCTTTCTGGAATCCACCCCTCCAGGAAGAAGGCGTCCTCGGTGTCCAGCAGACGGCCTTTTGTCTCCTCCCGGGCAATCTCCTGGGCGCACCGGTCGGCACAGCGCCGGAGGGCTTCCCGCCGGGGCGCCAGGACCGCAAGGTCCTCTTTCGTCTGGGCGGTCTGCGCCTCCAGCTCCGCTAGCGCCCGGTCCAGCGCCCGGTCGTTCTCCGCCGCCGTCCCCGTCCAGCCACCCAGGTCGGCCCGGGAGAACCCCAGCCCCCCCATGGCCTCCAGGCAGACTTGCTCCGCACTGGCATGGCATAGCAGCAAAAAGTAGTGCCGCTCCCGGTCGTTGCCGGCGTAAAACAAGCAGGACAAGTCCGAAGCCGCCGTCACCGCCCTTTCCAGCGCGGGAACCCCCACGCCGGAAGGCACCGTGGCGAAAACCCAGCTCACCGTCCCGTCCCCCTTCAGCTCCAGAGGAACGTCCAGGGCCAGCCAGGGGGCAAGGGCCGCTTTCCAGGCGCGGAGCTTTCCCCGTTCCCCGCGCAGCGCGGCCGCTGTCCGCTCCAAATCCACAATGGTCTGGGCCTGCTTTAGCCCCGCGGCATAGGCATTGTCATCAAACAGCTGCTCCATACTCACTTCTGGCCGGGGGGAAAGCAGCCCGCCTTTCTCCTTTTCATAGCGGTTCAGGATAGACAGCGCATGGTGCAGCAGCCGGCTATGCTCCCTGGCCGCGGCCAGCGCCTGCCCGTCCGGCCTGGCCAGAGCTGCCCACTCCGGATCGGACGGGTCCGGGGCGGGCGCGGACACCTCTACGCACCCCATTCGCTGGAGTTCCCGGAGCAGGTGGTCCTGGTCCCCGCGCAGGCCCACCAGGCGCAGCCGATTCATTTTGGCAATAGCCATCAGCCCTCCACCATCCTTTCCACGATCAGCCCCGCGGCCTGGTCCAGCCTTTCCCTGACCTGCCATTTGAGCTGGGCGCACATCCGGCGGTTCTCTTCCAGCCGCCGTTCCGCGCGCTGTGCCCCGTTGTCCTCGGCCTGGTTCAGCATGGCCTTCACCTGCTCCTGCGCCCGGGCCTGGACCTGCTCCACCTGACGCCGGCCCTCCTGCCGGGCCTGCTCCAGAATCTGCTTGGCCTGGGCGATTGCCTCAGCTTTTTTCGCCCGGGCCTCCTGTTCGCTGGCTCTGACCTGTTCCACGGCCCTCAAAGACATCTCCCCTCACCTCTTTTCCAAAACTCCACCAGGTTCCCAGGCCCTAGTTTCCCCTGGAACCGGTCATCCTCCGGCTCGTTTTCATGGGGCCGGGTTTCTCCTATTTCAGCAGGAATAGGCCTTTTCCCTGCTGCCCGCCCTGGCTCCCGTTTTTTCCTCTCTCAGTATTTCTCTGCCTTTTTTCAATTTTTATACGGATTTCACCCACTCTTTCCGATCTCATTTGGCCTCAGCCCTCCGCGGCCCAGGCCGCCCCGCGTGCCCGGCGGGCACTTTCCCGGCGCTGCCTCTGAAACAGCAAAAAGACGGCAGGCACTTTCGTGCCTGCCGTCTTTTTGCTGTTTTGCAGCCCCACCCAGGGACTTCCACTGTTCCGCCCGGGCTCAGCCACCCAGATAGGCCTGCTTCACCGCTTCGTTGTTGAGCAGCTCCTGCCCTGTGCCGGTGGCCACGATCTTGCCCGTCTCCAGCACATAGCCCCGGTCAGCCACGGACAGGGCCATCTGGGCGTTCTGCTCCACCAGCAGAATGGTGGTACCCGCCTGGTGCAGACGCTCAATGATCTCAAAGATTTGGTCCACCAGGATGGGGGCCAGTCCCATGGACGGCTCATCCAGCATCAGCAGCTTTGGATTGGCCATCAGCGCCCGGCCCATGGCCAGCATCTGCTGCTCACCGCCGGACAGGGTGCCCGCAATCTGTTTCCGGCGCTCCTTCAGCCGGGGGAACTGCTCATAGACCCGCTGGATCCCCGGATCCACCGTGGAATTGGCCTGAGTGAAGGCCCCCATCTCCAAGTTTTCCTCCACCGTCATCTGTAAAAAGATCCGCCGGCCCTCCGGCACCTGGGCCAACCCCCGGGCCACAATCTTGTGGGCCGGGACCCCAGCCAGGCTCTTTCCCAAAAACTCAATGGACCCCGTCTTGGGGTGGAGCAGGCCGGACACGGTGTTCAGGATGGTGGACTTGCCCGCGCCGTTGGCACCGATGAGGGTAACAACCTCCCCGTCCCGAACCTCGAAGGATACCCCTTTAATGGCGTGGATTGCCCCGTAGTACACATTGATATCGTTGACTTTCAGCATGGCTCAGCTCCCCCTCTTCTTACCCAGGTAGGCCTCGATGACCGCGGGGTTGGCCTGGATCTCCTCCGAGGTCCCCTTGGCAATCACCCGGCCGAAGTTGAGCACACAGATGCCTTCGCAGATACCCATGACCAGATTCATGTCGTGCTCGATGAGCAGTACGGCAATCTGAAAGGTGTCCCGGATCTTCACAATATTCTCCATCAGCTCTGCGGTCTCGGAAGGGTTCATGCCCGCCGCTGGCTCGTCCAGCAGCAGCAGGGAAGGGTTGGTAGCCAGGGCCCGGACGATTTCCAGCCGCCGCTGGGCGCCGTAGGGTAGGGAGCCCGCCTTGTGGGGGGCCAGGTCCTGCATGTCAAAGATGGACAGCAGTTCCAGGGCCCGCTCATGGGCCGCCTTCTCCTGCCGCCAGTACTTTGGCAGGCGCAGCACCCCGGTGAGGGCGGAGTACTTCTCCTGATTGTGCAGCCCCACCTTCACGTTATCCTCCACCGACAGGTTGGAAAACAGCCGGATGTTCTGGAAGGTGCGGGCAATGCCCATGCGGTTGATCTGGGCAGTGGTCTTACCTGCGGTGTCAAAGCCATCCAGCAAAATGGTCCCCCGGGTGGGCTGGTAGACCTTGGTGAGCAGGTTGAACACCGTGGTCTTACCCGCGCCGTTGGGTCCGATCAGCCCGGCGATCTCGGTGCGGCCGATGGTCAGGTTGAAATCGTCCACCGCCCGCAGGCCGCCAAAGTCAATCCCCAGGTGGCTGCACTCCAGGATGGGGGATTTATCCAGGTCCCGCTCTGGAATAATGGAGCGGCTGGGTACCGGCACCATCTTGCCCTTTTCAAACTTTTTAGCCATGGACCGCCGCCCCCTTTCTTCTGGGAAGGATCTTGGCCAGCAGGGCCCGCAGCCGCTCGTTGTGGGTGGCCAGCATAACCAGGATCAGCACAATGGCGTACACCAACATGCGCAGATTGTCAAACCCACGCAGGGCCTCGGGCAGCACATAGAGGACGATGGTGGCTATAATGGAGCCCCAGATATTACCCAGTCCGCCCAGCACCACATACACCAGCACCAGAATGGAGGCGTTGAAGTCAAAGGCGGTGGAGGACAGGGAGGAGAAGTTCAGCCCGTACAGTCCCCCGGCCGCACCCGCCAGGGCGGCGGACACCACAAAGGCGGTGAGCTTATACTTGGTCACGTTGATGCCCACGCTCTCCGCGGCGATGCGGTTGTCCCGGATGGCCATCACCGCCCGCCCGGTACGGCTGCGCACCAGATTGAGCACCACAATCAGGGTGATCATCACCAGCGCAAATCCGGCGGTAAAGGTGGCAATCTTCTCGTTCCCCGCCGCCCCTTGGGCGCCCTTGATGATCTCCACCCCGTTCTCCGTCAGCCCCAGGTCTCCCATCACGCTGTTTCCGTCATAGTTGAAGCGGATGTGCAGACCGTTCTCGTCAAAGCCCACCAGCAGGCAGTTGATCAGTTCCTTGATGATCTCGCCAAAGGCCAGGGTGACGATGGCCAGGTAATCCCCCCGGAGCCGCAGCACCGGAACGCCCACAATCACCCCAGCGATGGCCGCCACCACCGCGCCAATCACAATGGCCGCCACCAGGCGAACCACATCTCCCGCCCCGGTGAAGCCCAGGCTCATGGAGGCCACGATGCCGGAAAAGGCGCCCACGCTCATAAAGCCCGCGTGCCCCAGGGACAACTCCCCCAGGATGCCCACCGTCAGGTTCAGGGACACCGCCATACAGATGTAGCAGCAGATGGGCACCAGCATGCCGGTGGTGGAGCGGTTGAGCAGCCCAGCGCCCTGGCAGGCCATGACAATGGCAAAGACCAGGATAACCCCCAGGTAGGTGGCGTAGTCCACCTTGGTGACGGTCTTCATATTCTTGAAATAGCGCTTCAACGTTCCATCCGGCTTTTTCACGCTGGCTGGCTTGTTCTGTTTTTTCATTCCCACCACCTCACACTTTCTCGGGCACATATTTGCCCAGCAGGCCCGCCGGCCGGACCAGCAGCACAACGATCAGCACGGCGAACACGATGGAGTTGGCCAGATTGGTGGACAGATACGCCCGGGCCATGGCCTCAATGATACCCAACAGCACGCCCCCCAAAAACGCCCCGGGGATAGAGCCGATGCCGCCGAACACCGCAGCGGTAAAGGCCTTGATGCCGGGCATGGAGCCGGTGGTGGGCTGGAGCACCGGGGAGTAGGAGCACAGCAGCACCCCGGCGATAGCCGCCAGGGCGGAGCCGATGGCGAAGGTCATGGAAATTGTCCGGTTGACGTTGATGCCCATGAGCTGGGCCGCCCCCCGGTCCTCAGAGCAGGCCCGCATGGCCTTGCCCAGCTTGGTGCGGGAGGTAAACCACGTCAGGCCCAGCATGATGACGACGCACGCTACCACCGTCACCAGCATGACGCCGGAGACGTTCAGCCGGCTGAGAAACTCGGGCACCTCAAAACTCACCAGGGAGGTGAAGTTCTTGGGCGTGGCCCCCCAGATCAGCTGGGCGGCGTTTTGCAGCAGGTAGCTTACGCCAATGGCGGTGATGAGCACCGCCAGAGAGCCCGCCTGGCGCAGGGGGCGGTAGGCCAGCCCCTCAATGACCACGCCCAGCACGGTACACACCGCCACGGCAAACACCACCGACACCCAGCCGGGCAGGCCCAAGTAGGACGTGGTGCAAAAGGATATGTAGCCCCCCACCATGATCACGTCGCCGTGGGCAAAGTTGAGCATCTTGGCAATGCCGTACACCATAGTGTAGCCCAGGGCGATGATGGCGTAGATGCTGCCAATGCTGATGCCGCTGATGAGGTATTGGAGAAATACCATATTCGGATCACACCTCTCTCTTTTCCGACATTCATAAAATAGGAAAACAGGGGCGGCCTGTTCACCGCCGTCCCTGTCAATCCATGCTCATTTTCCTTTACCGCAGGGCGGCAAGCCGCCCTGCGGTATACGCTGCGATGGTCAGGCCACCATGTAGGCACCGTTCTCCACCACATACACGTCGAAGTCCTTGGTGACCTCGCCGGTAGCAGCCCAGGACAGCACGCCGGTCATGCCGTCCACCTGGATCTGGGTCATCACGGGGATGACGGCCTCGCAGATGTCCTCGGCGGTCATGTCAGAGGTGCACCCAGCCTGCTGCAGGGCGGTGTACAGGGTGTACACGCAGTCATAGCCGTCGGCGGCGAATTGGGTGGGGGTGCTGCCGTAGGCCGCCTCATAAGCGTCCACGAAGGTGGCGTTCTCCTCCAGGTCGGCGGAGAAGGGGGTGAGCAGCAGCATGCCCTCGGCCAGAGAGGTGTCAAAGCCCTCCACACCCAGGATGCCGTCCATACCGTCACAGCCAAACAGGGTGAAGTCATAGCCCATGGCGTCGCCCTGGGTCAGGATGACGGAGGCGGGGGTGTAGTAGATGGGGGCAAAGATCAGGTCAGCCCCGGCATTCTGAGCGCCGGTGAGCTGAACGGAGAAATCGGTCTGACTGTCATCCGTGAACGTACCGGTATAGACGATCTCGCCGCCCAGAGAGGCATACTCCTCGGCAAAGGCCTCATAGATACCGGTGGAATAGGAGTCGCCGTTGTTGTAAATGACCGCCACGGTGGCGTCCGGCAGATTCTCAGACAGGTAGGTGGCCGCGCTGATGCCCTGGTTAGGATCCGTAAAGCAGATCTGGAAGTAGTTATCCTTACCGTCGATCACGTCCAGGGAGGATGCGGAGGGGGTGACGGCGAACACCCGGTCGGCATAGGTCTCAGCAGCCACCGAGATAGCCGGGCCGGTGGTGACCGGGCCGATGAGCATCTGCATACCGTCGTCCATCAGGGTATTGTAGGCGTTCACGGCAGTCTCCGCGTCGCTCACATCATCCTGGAAGCTGATCTCAAACTGGATCTCGCCCCCCAGAGCGTTGATCTCGTCCACGGCGATCTGGGCCCCCTGGGACGCAGACACGCCGTAGCTGGCGTTGTTGCCGGTGAGCGGGCCGATAAACCCGATCTGGAAGGTGCCGCCGGCAGTGCCGGAGCCGCTCTCCCCACTGCCCGCGTCGCTGACGGCCTGGGAGTTGTCCGCAGGGTCGCTGGCCGAACCGGCGTCGCCGCCGCAGCCGGCCAAAAGTCCAAAGCACATGGTGCCGGCAAGAAACAGCGCCGCAAAATTCTTCTTTTTCATGTTCTTTCCTCCTTATGTCCCGGCAGAGCCATGGCCCTGCCTGCAAGATTGTTGACAATTATATTCTGTATATCCTATTTTGTCAACTGTGAAAATAGACAACGGCGATCTGAGGCAGACCGCCGTTGTAACCCATTATGACGGAATTCGCGCCCTTAGACCACCAGGCCCCCGTTGGGCGCCACCACCTGGCCGGTGAGGAAGGACGCCTCCTCCGAGGCCAGGAAGGCCACCACCCGGGCCACCTCCTCCGGCGTTCCGGCCCTGCCCAGAGGGGTTTCCTCCGCCAGGGCCGCCAGCTCCTCGGGGGAAAGCCGGGCGTTCATGTCCGTATCAATCACCCCAGGGGCCACGCAGTTTACCCGGATGTTCGAGGGGCCAAGCTCCTTGGCCAGCGCCTTTGTATAGGCAATGACCGCTCCTTTCGTAGCGGAATAGGCCACCTCGCAGGAACCCCCAACCTGTCCCCACATAGAGGAGACGGTGACGATGCTCCCCGCCTTTCGATGGATCATGTTGGGCAGCACCGCCTGGCAGCAGTGATGCACTCCATCCACATTGACGGCGAAGAGCCGGCGCCAACTTTTCTCGTCGATTTGACTGACCAAGCCGGCCTCAGACACCCCTGCATTACATATCAAAATGTCAAGTTGACAAAATTTTTCTAACACATTGTCAACCATGGCCCGGACCTGATTCCCATCTGCCACATCCGCCTGCACAGCCATGGCGGGGACGCCCATTCCGGCCAGCTCCCCCACCAGCTCTTCCGCCTGTCTCCGGCTTGTGGCGTAGTTCACCGCCACGCCCCAGCCCCGGCGGGCAAATTCCCGGGCGGTGGCCGCGCCGATCCCCCGGGCCGCCCCTGTTACAAGGGCATACTTCATGCTCCATCGCTCCCTTTCCCGCTGTCCGCGCATCCTTCCTGCCCGGCAGCCCAAGTCCATGATGGCTTCATCTTATCATGAAAGAAAAGGCTTGACAAGCAATGTGTGGGACGATATAATAACATTCGCCCATCCTTCCGGACGGTTAGCTCAGCTGGTATGAGCACCTGCTTGACGTGCAGGGGGTCACAGGTTCGAGTCCTGTACCGTCCACCATACAAAAGCCCTGGAACTGCAACAGTTCCAGGGCTTTTTGCTATTTACCCCAGGTGAACACCCTTTTTTATCCTTTACGGGTTTGGGACATCTCCTACGGGGTTCTCCGCGCGCCGCTCCGCCGCCGGTTTCGTTTGCCCTCCTTCCATCCGAATCACCCGGTTGAAATGGGCTAAAAATTCTGGAGAATACTCGTGCATCGCCACAATCAGAATATCACAGTCCAGCCCCTGGATGGTCCGCTCCACCGCTGCCCTGGATTCCGCATCCAGCCCGGTCGTGGGCTCGTCCATCATGACAAACCTGGCATTACGGTACAAAACCCGGGCCAGGTCCAGCCGCCGCTCCTCCCCACCGGACATGGCCTGGTTCTCCCGTCCCACGGGCACGTCCAGGTTCGCGCCCCGCCGCTCATACCACTTCCCCATCCCGGCGTCCTCCAGGGCGCTCACCGCGTCCTGTGGGCGGAGAGAATCCGCCCCGTCAAACAGGGTGACGTTGTCCCCGATGGACGCGTCAAACACAAAGGTTTTCTGCTCCAGCAGCACCACCTTTTCCCGGAAGTCCTCCATCTTGTAGTCCCGATATTCCCGAGCATTTATGGTATAGCTGCCCTGACCGGCGGTGTACAGGGCAGCCAGGAGCTTCAGCAGCGTGGATTTCCCCGACCCGCTCTCCCCCAGCAGCGCCACCCGGTCCCCCTTCCGAAGATTCAAGTCTACATCCCGCAGCAGGGCCCGGTCCCCCGCGGTATAGCTCACCCCGTGCAGGGCAACCTCCCGGATCTCCTCCAGCGGCTGCGCTCCCCAGCCGGATGGCTCGTCGATGGGGGCGTCCAGAAAGCCCAGCACCCGTTTGCACACTGCACGGGCCGCCGTCAGGGCGGAATACCGTTCACTGATGATCTGCACTGGTCCGGCCACAAAGGTCATCAGCTGGGTAAAGGTGACCAGAAGGGGCAGGGTAAGCTGCCCGAGGAATACAAAGAACAGCCCGATGACCCAGGCCCCGAGATAGACCAGGTTCCCGCAGCCGTAGGCGCCGGAATAGAGCATATTCCTGAGCTTACTGAACCGGACACTCTTCCCGCACAGCTCCTCATTGGCCCGGTCAAAACTGCGGTTGATCCCCCCAAAGCGGTGAAACAGCTTGAGCTGGGAAAACCCACCCAGCACCTGGCCCAGGACGGTGAGGAACCTGGCCTTGGCCCGCTGTTCCTCCTCTTTGCCCTGCTGCAATGTTTTCTCCGTCAGCTTCGGGAAGATAACGGGCAGAGCGCTGATGGCCAGCATGATCAGGGTCATCACCGGCTGAATGGCCACAGACGATGCCACCGCCAGCGTAAAGCAGCAGATTTGGAAAAAGATCATCCCAATAGAGTCCAAATATTCCCGTTCCACTGTGCCCACATCGTTGTTTACCATGGAGATGTATTGGCCGTCGTCCGTCGTCCGTCTTGTCTCCCAGGGCAGGGCCTCTATCTTATATACCACATCCGCCCGGAGCTCCCGTCCGATCCTATGTACTACAGTATCCCGACTCTGCTGCATCCAGAAGTCCAGCACGGTGTTCCCCGCGATGTAGGCCAATGTGCCCACAGCCAACGCGACAACCTGGCGGTATCGCCCCTCCATGGCCACATCCACAAAGGTCCCCATGAGATAAGACAGAAACACAGAGGACACTGCGGCCAGAATATTGGCTGCCGCAAACAGGCACAGGGAGAGCCCATGCTTTTTATAGTACCGTCTCATTGCCGTTTCCTCACTGACCGCCTACGCCCTTGCCGGAAAGCGGCCTCTTTCTCCCAGATTCAGACTCATGATATCAGTTCCCTTTGCGGCTGTCAATGTGCCGCCTCAGGGCAGAGTCCCAGCCGCAGACTCTGCACGGCAGGACCCGGTGGGAAAGAAGGGGCAAGGGGGGCAGGCAGATGGTCCAGAACATAAAAAGGCGTGGCCGCAAAGCACACTTTGCGGCCACGTGGCACCCCCGGCGAGACTCGAACTCACTACATTCCGCTTAGGAGGCGGACCCTCTATCCCGGTGAGGTACGGGGGCATTGAAACGTTTCCTTCCGGTTTACGCCCGGTACGCCCAGGCAACTGCCTCTGATTGCGGGTATTATTTTAACCAATCTTATTCCATCTGTCAACGGCGCACAAGAAAAATCCCGAAAAGTCCCCGGATTCAGCCATCCGCCCCTTGCATTCCGGGAGAATAGCCGCTATAATGTTAAATCGTGCTTTGTACAGCAAGATATATTCTTTCATGATAGAGGGTTTTACAGTGCAGAACGAAAAATTACGCAACGTGGCCATCATCGCCCATGTTGACCATGGGAAAACCACCCTGGTGGACGAGATGCTCAAGCAAGGGGGCATCTATCGGGAGAACCAGGCCACCGTGGAACGGGTGATGGACTCCAACGACCTGGAGCGGGAGCGGGGCATCACCATTCTGGCCAAGAATACCGCCGTTCACTATAAGGATGTGAAGATCAACATCGTGGACACCCCGGGCCACGCCGACTTCGGCGGTGAGGTGGAGCGCATCCTAAAGATGGTCAACGGCGTCATCCTGCTGGTGGACGCCGCCGAGGGCCCCATGCCCCAGACCCGCTTCGTGCTGTCCAAGGCCCTGGAGCTGGGCCACCGGGTCATCGTGGTGGTCAACAAGATCGACCGCCCCGACCAGCGCATCCACGAGGTAGTGGACGAGGTGCTGGAGCTGCTGCTGGACCTGGACGCCACCGACGAGCAGCTGGACTCCCCCATGCTCTTCTGCTCCGGGCGCAACGGCACCGCCTCCTACTCCCCCGACGTGGAGGGCACCGACCTGGTCCCACTGTTCGAGACCATTTTGGAGTATATCCCCGCCCCCGAGAGCGACACGGACGCTCCCTTCCAGATGCTAGTGTCCTCCATCGACTACAACGAATTTGTGGGCCGCATCGCCATCGGCCGCATTGAGCGTGGGACCATCAAGCAGAACCAGGAGATCGTGGTGTGCAATTACCACTCCCCCGACGAGCCCCCCAAGAAAGCCAAGGCCGTGTCCCTGTACACCTTTGACGGGCTCAGCCGCGTCCCCGTCACCGAGGCGGCCGCCGGGGAGATCATCGCCATGAGCGGCATCGGGGACATCACCATCGG
>DVKM01000084.1 GCA_018716015.1 Candidatus Enterenecus stercoripullorum
CGACCCTGACACCGGAGGGCAACGCCGCCCTGGTGGATGATTTTGGCGGTAACAAGCAGCTCATCACCATCACCACCAAGGCAGGCAACTATTTCTATATTCTGATTGACCGGGCCAACGAGGACCAGGAAACCGCCGTTCACTTCTTGAACCAGGTGGATGATGCTGACCTGCAAGCGTTGTTGGAGGACGGAGAGGACACGGAAGAACCGCCCGCCACCTGTACCTGCACGGAGAAATGTGTGACCGGCGCGGTCGATACGGCCTGCCCGGTGTGCGCCGTCACCATGGGGGACTGCCAGGGCAAGACCCCGGAGCCCACTCCCACTCCAGCGCCTACGCCGGAACCGGAACAAGAGCCGGAACCTGCGGGAATGAACCCCTCCGTGGTGCTGCTCCTTCTGGCGGCAATTGGGGGTATTGGTGCGCTGGTATACTTCAAATTGATCAAGAATAAGGCTAAGACCAAGGGCAGCCATCAGCTGGACAACTATGACTACGGCGAAGAAGAGTCATGGGAGACCGAGGTTGCCGATGAGGAAAGAGAGGACCCGGCCAAATGACACGGTTTACCCACAACTCTTTGGAATTTATGATGACACGCAGACCGGAGGGCGGGAAGGACACTTACCGTCCTCCCTCTTTATCTCCCGGCCACCCCTGTTATGGCTGTGGGAATTACCGTTACGGGCAGCCCTGCGTGGGATTCTGCCACCGGCAGCTGACTGCATGGCTGCGGGAAAGGAGGAAAAAACCATGACACAATATCGACTGGTGATCGCGGAGAAACCCTCGGTTGCAAAATCGCTGGCTGCCGTGCTGGGGGCCGCGAACCGCAGGGACGGTTATCTGGAAGGCAACGGCTGGCTGGTGAGCTGGTGCCTGGGGCATCTGGCCGGGCTGGCGGATGCCGCCACCTACAACCCGGACTATGCCAAGTGGCGCTACGACGATCTGCCCATCCTGCCGGAGTCCTGGCGGTTCACCATCGCCAAGGATAAGCGGGACCAATTTGATGTGCTGCGTACCCTGCTGCGGCGGGAAGATGTGACCGAGGTGGTCAACGCCTGCGATGCCGGGCGCGAGGGGGAGCTGATCTTCCGCACGGTCTACTGCCTGGCAGGCTGCACCAAGCCCATACGCCGCCTGTGGATTTCCAGCATGGAGGATTCCGCTATCCGGGAGGGCTTTGCAAACCTGCGCCCCGGCTCTGACTACGACGGGCTGCACCAGGCGGCCCTCTGCCGTGCCAAGGCGGACTGGCTGGTGGGTATCAATGCAACCCGGCTGTTTTCGGTGCTGTATCACCGCACTTTGAATATTGGCAGGGTCATGTCCCCGACGCTGGCGCTCATCGTCCAGCGGGAAGCCGAGATCGACGCCTTCAAGCCGGTGCCGTTCTACACGGTGGTCCTGGAACTGCCCGGCTTTTCCGTTTCCGGGGAGCGCATGGTGGACAAGGCCGCCGCCCAGCAGCTGAAAACGGCCTGCCAGGGCGGCACGGCCACGGTGAAAAAAGTGGAGCGAAAGGAAAAATCCGAAAAGCCGCCCGCCCTCTATGACCTGACCACCCTCCAGCGGGACGCCAACCGCCTGCTGGGATATACGGCCCAGCAGACCCTGGACTATCTGCAAAACCTCTATGAAAAGAAGCTCTGCACCTATCCCCGGACGGACAGCCGCTATCTGACCTCCGACATGGCCGAGGGGTTGCCGGTGCTGGTGAATCTGGTTGCCAACGCCATGCCGTTCCGCAAGGGCATCGCCATTTCCTGTGATGCGGCGGCGGTCATCAACGACAAGAAAGTGACCGACCACCATGCCATTATCCCCACCCGGAATATCCAGGAGGCGGACCTGTCCGCTCTGCCGGTGGGTGAACGGGCGGTGCTGGAGCTGGTGGCCCTGCGGCTGTTGTGCGCTGTGGCGGAACCTCATACCTATGCGGAAACCGCCGTGATGGTGGAGTGCGCCGGAGCGGAATTTTCCGCCAAGGGCCGCACGGTGAAGCAGCCCGGTTGGCGGGCGCTGGACGCGGCCTACCGCGCTGGGCTGAAAAATGCGGAGCCGGACAAGGAAACCGAGGACAAAGCCCTGCCGGACGGAGGCCGTCTGCCAGAACTGGCCGAGGGCCAAAGCCTGCCGGTCGCCGGTGCCGCCGTCAAGGAGGGCAAGACCACCCCGCCCAAGCACTACACCGAGGATACGCTGCTCTCCGCGATGGAGACTGCCGGGAAGGACGAGATGCCGGAGGACGCCGAGCGCAAGGGCCTGGGAACCCCGGCCACCCGCGCCGGGATTCTGGAAAAGCTCGTGTCCACCGGCTTCCTGGAACGCAAAAAGAGCAAAAAGCAAGTGCAGCTCCTGCCGTCCCATGATGCGGTGTCCCTCATCACCGTGCTGCCGGAGCAGCTGCAATCGCCCCTGCTGACCGCTGAATGGGAGTACCGCCTGGGCGAGATCGAGCGCGGCGAACTGGCCCCGGAGGACTTCATGTCCGGGATCAGCGCCATGCTCCAGGAGTTGGTGGGGACCTATCAGGTCATCAAGGGGACCGAGTATCTGTTCACGCCGCCCCGTGAGGTGGTGGGCAAATGCCCCCGCTGCGGCGGTGAGGTTGCAGAAATGCAAAAAGGCTTCTTCTGTCAGGATAAATCTTGCAATTTTGCAATCTGGAAAAACAGCAAATGGTGGGCCATGAAGCGCAAGCAGCCCACCAAGGCCATTGTGACGGCGCTGCTCAAGGATGGCCGCGCCCGCGTGACTGGGCTGTACTCGGAAAAGAGCGGCAAGACCTACGATGCCACCGTGGTTCTCGATGATGACGGCAGATACGCCAATTTCAAGCTGGACTTTGACCGGCAGAAAGGCGGCGGGAAATGAAACTGAGTTTATATGAACAGGAAACCATTATCCTCTACAACCAGGCCGAGACCACCGCCGAGGTCTACACCCACGACCCCCGACTGCTGGAAAAACTGCGGCGGCTGGCAGAGAAATACCCGGACCAGATCGTGAAAAAGGACCGGCAGACCTTCACGGTCCCCAAACGCTGCGTGTCGGTTCGGGAGCCGTACAGTGCCGAGCGCCGCAAGGCGGCCAGTGAGCGGGCCAAAGCTGCCGGGTACAGGCCGCCCACTCCCAAGAAAGGCAATGAGTAAGCATGGCCGAGAGCATTTTTGAGGCCGTCAAGCAGTCTGTCACCGTCCGGGAAGCGGCGCAGATGTATGGGATCGAGGTCAACCGGAGCGGCATGGCCTGTTGCCCCTTCCACGATGACAAAAATCCCAGCATGAAGCTGAACGAGGACTATTTCTACTGCTTCGGCTGCGGGGCCACCGGCGACGTGATCGACTTTACCGCCCGGCTCTACAACCTGTCCCCCAAGGAGGCCGCTGAGAAGCTGACCCAGGATTTTGGCCTGGCTTATGACAGCCAGGCCCCGCCCCGGAGGCGCTATGTCCGACAGAAAACCGAGGCACAGAAGTTCAAGGAGGACCGGGACCATACCTTTCGTGTCCTGGCTGACTACTATCATCTGCTCAGAAAGTGGGAAACGGACTATTCTCCCAAAACACCGGAGGAAGCTCCACACCCCCGGTTCATGGAGGCAATTCAAAAAAAGGACTATACGGGCTACCTGCTGGATTTTTTCCTGGAGGACAGCCCGGAGGAACAAAAACTGTGGATTGCCGCACATCAATCAGAAATCGCCAATTTGGAAAGGAGAGTGAAATTCATGGCTGATAAGCCCACCAACCGGGAGCGGTTGCAGGAGATCACGGCGGGCATTGAACAGGGCATCAAGGAGCTGTTCGAGAGCGAGAAGTATATGCGCTACCTGTCCGTCATGTCCAAGTTCCACCGCTATTCCGTCAACAACACCATGCTCATCTATATGCAGCGCCCGGACGCCACGCTGGTCGCTGGCTTTCAGAAATGGAAAAACCAGTTTGAGCGCCATGTGAAAAAGGGTGAGCATGGTATCACCATCATTGCCCCCACGCCCTACAAAA
>DVKM01000085.1 GCA_018716015.1 Candidatus Enterenecus stercoripullorum
TCCATGCTCTTCATGGAATTGAGAAAGGCTGCAGCCTGCACCAGCGGGGACACGATACCCAGCACCAGCATCAAGCACAGAGCCAGCCGGGCCGGGTCCAGGACGCCGGTCTGATACAGGGCGATCCCAACTGGCAGGGTGGCCAGCAGCGTGGTAGGCAGGATAGACAGGCACAGGTTCATGGACTTCCAGGTGCAGCGGAACCAATCCAGCGTGAAGTCACGAAAACTGGTCACTGCCCGGACGAATTTCTCATAGGAGGCACCGCTCTGGTTGAAAGCCTTTACCACCTCGATGCCCTCTACATACTCCACGATGATACTGTTGACCTGAGCATTGGCTGCCATATAGGCGGCATACTTTTCGTTGTAGGTCCGCAGGCTCGCCGCCATGGGGATCAGCGCGGCCGGGATCGTAGCAAGGGAGGCAAGGCCCATCCGCCAATCCATGGCAAAGAGGGCGATCACCACCACGATAGGCAGCAGCACATTGGAACTCAATTCCGGTATCATGTGGGCCAGCGGCGGCTCAATGTCCTCGATCCGATCCACGATGGTGCTTTTGAGGGAACCGACGGGCTTCGACAGCACACTCCCCAAGGGGGCGTGCATCAGCTTATGGGCCACTTGACGGCGCAGGCCCTCCAAAATGGTGTAGGCAGACACATGAGCCAGCATAGTAGAAAAGGCGTAAAAAGCCACCTTGACCGTATATCCCGCCAGACACACTCCAGCCCATCGGAGAAGCTCCGTTCCGGAGGCCGACTGATGGATAAACAGGCGAAGGATCTCATAGACCCCCAGATACGGCACAAAGCCCCCCACCACGCTGATAATTGCGCATATAACAGACAAGACCAGCTTTCCCCGGCAGGGACCGGCAAAGGAGAGCAGGATGGCCAGCCAGCTGCGTTGTTTCACAAAACCACTCCTTTCAAAAAATAGGGCATGGTGAGACATCTCTCACCATGCCCTATTGTATCGGTTCTTACCCGTGCTTGCCGCTCCGCACAGCCAGCGTCACTCCGTTTCGTCAGGAAAAGAGAGAACGGGATTCCCGCCGCCTCGCCGGTATTCCAGCGGAGTTTGTCCCTTCACCGCCCGAAAAGCCGCGGCAAATTTGCTGGAGCTGTCATAGCCCACCGCTCCGGCGATCTCTGTAACGCTGGCCTCCGGTTCTTTCCGAAGCAGCAGAGCCGCCCGATCCATCCGCAGTGCCCGCATATAGGTGTTCACCGGACTGCCATATACACTTTTGAAGCAGGCCTTCATGGTGGTCAAAGGGATCTGGTACTGTCTGGACAGAGCCTCCAACGTGATATGCTGATCCAGATGCTCCACCAGATAGGAGCGGATGGCCTTTACCGTTTCCACCTGGGAACGGTAAAAATATGGTTTTTCCGTTCCGCTTCCCAATTCCAGGGCGTCGAGATACAGCAACAACTCCAGAATCTTTACCCGAAAGTAGGGCATTTTGATCCGCTCCGGTACGGTACACAACTCCTGAAAAATGTGATCCACCGAGGGTGCTCCGTGAATGACCCGTGGCCGGGCATCCGGGCAGAATTTCTGCTGGATGGCAGCCAGATCCAAAGGATAGTCTCCCGCCAGACGAGCCAGCTCCATGGGGATCATGGACAGGTCAAAGCACATGGAGATGCCATGATAGTGGGACAACGGGAGAGAAAAGTATCCTTTGTGCTTCAGGCGGCGATCCACTTTCAGGTCACCTGCCTCCACATAGGAGAACGCATCGTTGCCCACAGCGTATTCCATCCGGCCCTCCCGGCAATAGTCGATGCAGAGGAGATCCTGTCGGGTTTCAAAAGAGGAGTCGCAATAGGCCATGTGGAAATCGTTATACAGGATGGTAGCGCCGGGGAACACCTCATAGACGGTCATGGTTCCCTCGCCGCTCTCATTTCGCAGCTGATAAACGCTGCACCCACCGCTCTTGGCCAAGAGGCACAGATCCGGCTGGCTGTCCTGTAACAATGCCATTGCGGATCAACTCCTTTCTCAAAGTTCCAGGACTCGATCACAGGCGCACTGGAGAAATTCGCGGTCATGTGTCACCACCAGAACCACCCGCCCCTCGTCCGCCAGTTCCCGTGCGCAGCGAGCCACTTCCTGCATTCTTGCATAGTCCAGACCACTGGTGGGCTCGTCGAATACCAGCAGCGGCTTTTGGGACAGCATGGCGGTAGCCACCGCCAAACGCTGTTTCTGGCCGCCGGAGAGAGACATAGGGTGCTTTTCCCGGAACGCAAGCAAATGGAGCCGCTCCAACACCTCCTGGATGCGCTGGTCAGAGAGTCCTTCCATAGCCAACTGACACTCTCCCCATACGCTGTCGGAAAAGAGCTGATGGTTCACATCCTGCATGACGCAGTAGGCAATCCGCTGCCGCTGCTTCGCACCAAGGATGCGGCCGTTGAGGCGGATCGTTCCGGCACTCTCCCGCATCAGGCCGCACAGGCAGCGGGAAAGGGTGCTTTTTCCCACGCCGTTGTCACCCGTGACGGCCAGCACCTCTCCCGGGCGGGCGGAGAAGGAAAGGTTTTGAAATACCGGCGGCTCCCGCTTGTACCGGCAGCTCAGTCCCTCCACAGACAGTCCATCCTGTTCCCCCGCGGCGCGGGAGGGCGGCAGAGTCACCTGAGTAGGCGTGAG
>DVKM01000086.1 GCA_018716015.1 Candidatus Enterenecus stercoripullorum
CTGGAGCTCCAGCGCCGCCGGATGAAGGAGTCCCTGCCGCTGCTGGTCCTAATCACAGACGGGCGGGCCAATTTCAGCCGGGGCGGAGACCCGGTGGAGGAAGCCATTCAGGCGGCCAGGAGGGTAGCTGAGTCCCACATTCCTGCCGTGGTTATCGATACAGAGCGTCAGTTTGTCTCCCTAGGGCTGGCGGCCCGGCTGGCTCAGGAGATGGGTGCGCCCTGCTACCGGGTGGAGGAGCTGCGGGCCAGGCCCCTGGCGCAGCTGGTACGCGGACACAGTCCGGCGGCGGGTTGAGGAGGCTTTTATGGTAAAGCTGCTTTTTGTGCTCATGAATGAATATCGGCTCTGGGCCCTGCCCCAGGCCCTGACCGCGCTGGAGCGCCGGTATCCCGGCTTAGTGGAGGGACGGGTTTACTCTGTGCGGGAGGTCAACGCTGATGCCGCACTGGAGCGGGCGCTTTTGGATGATGCCGTGCGGGCGGATATGGCCTTTCTGGCTTCCCACGGCTCTATCCAGAACCTCTGCTGTTTTTCGCGGCTTTGGAAAACACTGGAGGGGCGACCGGTCTATTTTACCTCCACCATGGGGGATGAACTGGCCGAACTGCTCCCCGAACTGGGCCTGGAGCCGTCGCTCTACGCCGCGCTGGACGCTTATTACCAGGCCGGAAGCCCGGAGGATCTGGAGGAGCTGATGCTCTGCGCTGTCAACGGGCGATTTGGAGGCGGCTATCCGCTCCGCCCCCCGAACCCTCCCCGAGGGCAGGGTGTGTATACCCTGGGGGGCTTTCTGCCGCCGGAGTCCGAAGGGCGTTACCGAGCGCAGATGGCCGCAGAGACCCGGCCGGTGATCGGTGTGCTGATCCATGACCATTATGCCAAGACCGGAAATCTGGAGCACGTGGACGCCCTGCTGCGCGCGATCCAGGCCCGGGGGTACGTCCCTTTCGCCTTGGCGGATTCTTTTGCGGCCGACCATGGGGCGGAACGGGGCATGCTCTACCGGATGGAGCGTGCTTACCGAAGGGAAGACGGCACACCCATCCCGGCAGCGCTGGTGGTGTCCTACGGCTTCAGCCTGACCACCCTGTCCGGACGCGAGGCGCGAGCGGGTCAGGTTCCCTCCAGCGTATTTGAGGACTGGGGCCTTCCGGTGATTCAGGGCCTTACCACTTATTTCAGCGCGGATGAATACCGCCGGGACATCCGGGGGCTGGATCTGGTCTCCCTGCCCGTGTGCGTCTACCAGCCGGAGTTTGACGGGCAGCTCATTTCCGTGCCCTATGCGGTGACAGAGCGGGTGGCAGACGGGAGAAAGGTATGCCGTCCTCTGCCTGACCGGGTGGAGCGGGTGGCAGAGCTGGCCTGCCGATGGGCGGGACTGGCCAGGAAGCCCATGGCGGAGAAGAAGCTGGCCATTATCCTCCACAACATGCCGCCCCGAAACGACACCATCGGCAGCGCCCATGGCCTGGACACGCCGGAAACGGTATTCCGGGTGATCCGCGCCTTGGAGGCGCGGGGTCTGCAGACGGAGTACCCCTTCACGGATGGGACCGAGATCATCGACCGCATCCGGGCTGCGGTGACCAACGACAGCCGGTGGCTCTCCCCGGAGGCCGCGCTGGAACGGGCGGCGGCAACGGTGCCGGCGGCGCAGTATCAAGCGTGGTTTGACCGCCTCAACCCCGAGACCCGGTCGCAGATGGAGGAGAGCTGGGGGCCCGCCCCTGGTACCGTCATGGTATCCAGCGGACAGATCATCATCCCCGGCATCCGCAACGGCAACCTTTTCGTGGGGCTGCAGCCTCTGCGCTCCGCCCCGGAACAGGCGGAGGAGCTCTACCACAGCACCGACAGCACACCGCCCCATTCCTATCTGGCCTTTTATCGCTGGGTGGACGAGGTGTTTGGGGCAGATGCGGTGCTCCATGTGGGCACCCACGGCACCCTGGAGTGGCTTCCGGGCAAGGAGATCGGGTTGTCCTCCGGCTGCTTTGGAGACATCTGTATCGGCGGCATACCCCATCTGTACATCTACAATATCAGCATACTGGGTGAGGGCATGCAGGCAAAGCGGCGCTCCTACGCCTGCATCCTCGACCACCTGATCCCCTCCATGGATGACTCGGACACCTATGGCGGGCTCACAGATCTGGATGAGGCTATTGACGGCTATTATCACGCCAGGCAGGCCAGACCCGCCCAGGTGCCGGCGCTTCTGGAGCGGATTTTTACGCTGGCGGAGGAACTGAAGGTGACCACAGATCTAAAGCTGAGCCGGGCGGATCTGGAGGCAGACCCGGAGACGGGCGTGGGGTGTCTCCACCGCTGGGTGAGCCGCATCAAGACCTCTCTGGTGCGGGATGGGCTGCATATTTATGGGCAGGCCCCCGAGGGGACGCAATTGGACAATCTGGCGCGGGCCCTGGTTCGGGTGCCCAACGGCGGAGTGCCCGCTCTGGAGGATAGCATCCTGCTGGCTCAGGGCTGGGAGCCGGGGGAGCTGCGGGCCGCGCCAGAGCGTATCTTCCCCGACGGGCGCACCGCCCTGCGCATCCGCGACGGAGCGGTGGAGACGGCGCGCCGGCTCTTTTCCAGCCTGGCGGGACAGGGGTACCGGCCCGATTCGGTGGCAGGGATTCTGGCGTCGGAGGATTTTCCGGGAGACACAGCTCCATTGGCAGGGACGTTGGATTTTGTATGCCGTCAAGTGGTGCCCCGGCTGTGCCAGACCACGGACGAGATGGAGCTGCTGCTGGCGGGCGTCGAGGGGCGGTTCATTCCGCCGCTGCCCGGAGGCAGCCCATCCCGAGGAAATGTCCACATCCTGCCCACCGGCCGGAATTTCTATGCCATCGATCCGGCGGCCGTCCCCAGCCGGGCCGCCTGGGCGGTGGGGCAGACACTGGCGGAGCAGGCCATTGCGGCCTACCGCACTCAGAAGGGGGAGCCCTGGCCGGAGAGCGTGGCCATTGTGGTCTACTCCGACGAGTGCATGAAAACCCATGGCGAGGACATCGCAGAGGTGTTCGCCCTGATGGGTGTGCGTCCCCTCTATCTGGGGCAGACCGACAAGGTGGTGGGGGTAGAGCCCATCCCTCTGGAGGAATTGGGCCGTCCTCGCATCGATACTGTGCTACGCATCAGCGGCCTGTTCCGTGATACCTTCCCCAATGTGGTGGAGCTGGTGGAGCGGGCGGTGTTGGCTGTGGCCAGCCTGGACGAGAGCCCGGAGCAGAACTTTATCAAAAAACATACCGACCAGGAGCGGGAGCGGCTGGTCGCCCAGGGCCTGAGCAAAAACGAGGCGGCGGAGCAGGCAACTTTGCGGGTGTTCGGCTGCCCGCCCGGCACCTATGGGGCGGGAGTGAGCAAGGCAATTCACAGCCAGAACTGGGAGAGCTGGACAGACCTGAGCCAGATCTATACCCTCTGGAGCGCCCACGGGTACAGCAGCCGCTTTCACGGACAGGCCATGCCGGAGCTGTTCCGCAGCCGGCTCTCCTCTGTGGGGGTGACCATCAAAAACGAGTCCTCGGTGGAGATCGATATGCTGGACAGCGATGACTTTTACAGCTACCATGGCGGCCTGATTGCCTGTGTCCGGGACTGTAGCGGGCAGAAGCCTGTCTCCGTGGCAGGACTCACCGCCGACCCCGCCAGGCCGGAGACCTCCGACGTGGAGACTGAACTGGCCCGGGTCATGCGCAGCCGTATTCTCAACCCCAAATGGCTGGAGGGGCTCAAGCGCCACGGCTACAAGGGCGCCCAGGAACTCTCCACCACCTTTGACACCTTCTTCGGTTGGGACGCGTCCGCAGAGGTGGCGTCTGACTGGATGTATGACGCCATGGCCCGGCAGTTCCTCCTGGATAAGGAAACCCGGCAGTGGATGGAGCAGGTCAACGACGCAGCGGTGCTCCAGATGAGCGAGCGATTCCTGGAAGCTTACCAGCGGGGCATGTGGCAGGCGGGCGAGGAGGAGCTGCGGGCCATCCAGCGCATCTATATGGACATGGAGGGCGTCATGGAGGATGGATACCAATGAAGGCGGGGCTGGACACCCTGGTTCTGCGCCTTACCAACCGCTGTAATCTGAGCTGCGCCTACTGCTACGCTGAGGGAGAACCGGCGGGGGCGGATCTGCCGCCGGAGCTGGCAGTAAAAGCGGTCTCCCTGGCCTGCCCGCCGGGTGGGAGCCTGCATATTCAGTTTACCGGCGGGGAGCCCCTGCTTTGTTGGGATACGGCGGCGCAGGTGCTGGACTTCGGGCGGGCCACCGGGCGGCAGATCCAAGCCTCCCTTCAGACCAACGGCACCCTGCTTACCCCGGAGCTCTGCCAGGAGCTGAAGGCAAGACAGGTAGCGGTAGGTGTGAGTCTGGACGGTGTAGCCGCGGACAACGCCGCGCGTTTCTTCCCCGGGGGCTCCCCCTCCTTCCCGGCCGCAGTTCAGGGGCTTCAGGCTCTGGCAGAGGCCGGTATGGTGGTCAATCTGACCGCAGTGGTAACGGCAGTCAATGTGCAGAACCTGGATCGGCTACTGGAGTTTGCGCTCTGGTGCGGCAATATCCACGGAGTAGGATTGGACCTGGTGCGGCCCCAGGGCCGGGGCGCGGGGGCGGAGCTATTTCCTTCTCCACAGGCGCTGGAGGAGGGCATGAGCCGCCTACTGGCACGATACGACCAGCTGGCCGGTCTTGGTCGGCCGGTGCGGCTCAAGGAACTGGAGCGGCTGCGCCTGCTTCTGCGCACAGGGCGGCGGAGAGACTGCTATTGCAATGCCCAGACGGGCCGCTCTCTGGCGGTGACTCCGGACGGCTGCCTGTGGCCCTGCTCCGCTCTGGCCGGCGTGGATGGATGCCTTCTGGGGCAGTCAGATGCGGGGGCATGGCCGCCGCAGCGGCCTTGCCCCGGGTTGGAGCCGCCGGAGGTATGTACCCGCTGCCCTGCCTTTGGGCTCTGCGGCGGGGGATGTCCTGCCGCCCGGCTGGCCGGCTTTTCTCAGCTGGACTGCCAGATGCACCGGAAGATGCTGGAGCACGCCTGCCGACTGGAGGGGAAGCTGGAGTTGTGGAATACGTGGCAGAACACGTTTCCAGATAGAGAAAATCCATATCATGAGGAGGAATTGGAATGAAACAACATCTGCACCGGATGGCGGGGCTCTGCCTGGCCGTCACCCTATTGCTGACCGCAGCGGGCTGCGGTCAGCAGGCCGTTCAGGAGAGCACCACCCCCTCTCCCGTGGTGGAGACAACTGCAGTGGATAAAAACGACTTGACCGTCGTGCGAAGCATGGAACTCCAGTACGCCAACAATTTTTCGGTGGACTACTGTGCCAACGGCTGCAAAATCATCACTGACGGTGCGGGCCAGAAGTTCCTGTGGCTGCCAGAGGGGGGCGAAGTCCCGGATGATACGGGGGACATGACGGTGCTTCAGGCTCCGCTGACCAAGCTGGGCTGCTTTTCCACCACCCATGCCACCCTGTTCCATGCCATCGGGGCGCTGGATAAGGTCAGTCTGGTGACCACCGATAAGGACAAGTGGTACATCGAGCAGGTGGCTCAGCAGATTGAGGACGGCACCACCACTTACGTGGGCAAGAACTCCGCCCCCGACTATGAGCTCATCAGCGCCGCCGCCCCTCAGATCATCCTGATTTCTGCAAACACCATGCACGGCAGCGACGAGGTGCTGGCCAAGCTGGATGAGCTGGGCATCCCCTACATCGCGGACAGCCAGCATCTGGAGAACCACCCGCTTGGCCGGGTGGAGTGGGTCAAGCTGGTGGGCGCCCTGCTGGACATGGAGGCGGAGGCAGATGCCTACTTTGACGAGGAGGTGCGGCGGGTGAACGCCGTAGCCGAGAGCGTGTCCGGGGAGAGTGAGCCCCCCTCCATCCTCCAGACCTATATCTTCAAAGGAACCGTCTATGTGCGC
Source organism: Candidatus Enterenecus stercoripullorum (assembly GCA_018716015.1). Lineage (GTDB taxonomy): Bacteria > Bacillota > Clostridia > Oscillospirales > Oscillospiraceae > Enterenecus > Enterenecus stercoripullorum. The sequence continues at coordinate 5,952 of DVKM01000086.1, forward strand.
AACGGCGGCGACTACGTCAACAAGATGCTGGAGCTGGCCGGCGGCACCTATCCCTTCGCCGAGCTGGAACCCGACCAGGGCGGTAATACCAAGATGACGGTGGAGGAGTTCTATCAGGGAGCGGTGGATGCCGATATTCTGATCTATGACAATACCAGTGACGTCAGCGTCTCTACCGTGGCCGATATTCTGGCCAATGGCGACTATCTGGGCGACATGAAGGCCATCCAAGAGGGCAACGTCTGGGGGATCCAGAAAAACTACTGGCAGTCGGCCGATGACGTGGCCACCATGATTGAAGATCTTGCAACCATCATCTATCATCCGGAAAACGCGGATCAGCTCCACTATTTCTACAAGCTGCCCGCAGAATAAGCGGCGGAGCCCGACCGTTTGGTCGGGCCCTGCCGGGAGCCGTCTGCCGCAGTGGGGGACGGCTCCCGACAGGGAAACGCACGGGAGGGAGAGAGGAACATGAAACAAAGCACCCGAAATGTCGTAGGCTTCGCTGTTCTGGCGGTTCTGCTGGCCGTCTTGTTCTACTGGAACATCAACACTGGTTCGGTTCATCTGAGCCTGGAGCGTATTTTTACCCTTCTCCGCTGGGGCAACGACGGCTCTATGGAAGGCAACATCCTGTGGAAGATCCGCCTGTCCCGCCTGCTGGGTGCGGCGCTTCTGGGTGGGGCACTGTCCATCGCAGGCTTCTTGCTCCAAACCTTCTTCAAAAACCCGATTGCAGGCCCCTTTGTGCTGGGGATCTCGTCCGGCTCCCGCCTGTTTGTGGGTTTTTTTCTTCTGGCTGCTACCCCCATTATAACGGGGAATTTTTCTCCCTATGTGATCTTCCTGGCGGCCTTCGCGGGGGCACTGGCCGCTATGGCCCTGGTGCTGGCCGTGTCCAGCCGGGTGCAGAATCTGGCCATGCTGCTGGTTATCGGTATGATGATCGGGTACATCTGCGATGCGGGCACGGACTTTATGATCACATTCGCTGAGAGTAATCAGCTCCAGAATTTCACGGTCTGGACGATGGGCAGTTTTTCCGGCCTGACCTGGGCCACATTGGGGGCATCCGCCCTCATCACCTTCCCCACGGTGCTTCTGGTGTTCCTCCTGTCCAAGCCCCTGGGGGCTTACCTGCTGGGGGAGAGCTATGCCAAGAGCATGGGGGTCAACATCAAGGGGTTCCGCGTGGCACTGATCCTCCTGTCCAGCATCCTGTCGGCCTGCGTAACCGCCTTTGCCGGTCCCATCTCCTTTGTGGGCATCGCCGTGCCCCATATCACCCGCATGCTCTTTCGCACATCCCGGCCCATGGTGCTCATACCGGCCACCTTTCTCACAGGAAGCGTATTCTGCCTGGCCTGTGACCTCATTGCCCGCACGGCGTTTGCCCCAACGGAGCTCACCATCAGCACCGTCACCTCGGTGTTGGGCGCCCCTGTAGTCATCTGGCTTATGATCAAGCGCAGGAGGAACAGCTGATGTATTTTGAAACACAGAAGCTGTCGGTGGGCTACCACCGGCAGCCCCTCATCAAAGACATTGACATTGGTATCTGGCAGGGGGGTATCCTCTGCCTGATCGGTCCCAACGGCTCGGGGAAATCCACCATCCTGCGCAGCATCACGCGGCATCTGGCCAAGCTGGGAGGGGTGGTCACCATCGGCGGCGGCGATCTGGACAAGATGAGCGACAAGGAGCTGGCCCGCCATGTGTCGGTGGTGCTCACCGACCGGGTGGAGCCGGATCTCATGACCTGCTGGGAGGTGGTGGCGGCCGGGCGCTACCCCTACACCAACCATTTTGGAAAGCTCTCGCAGGAGGATCAGCGCATTGTGGAGGAGTCTATGAAGCGGGTGAATGCCCTGGATCTGCGGGAGCAGCGGTTTACCGAACTCAGCGATGGACAGAAGCAGCGGGTGCTGCTGGCCAGAGCTCTATGCCAGCAGCCGGAGGTTATTGTCCTGGATGAGCCCACCAGCTATCTGGACATCCGCCATAAGATTGAACTGCTGAACATCCTCCGGGAAATGACCGCCGGCCGGGGACTGTCCGTGGTGCTCTCCCTCCACGAGGTGGACCTGGCCACCAAGCTGGCCGATGTGGTGGTGCTGGTGAAGGACAATGCCATCTTCCGCTGCGGCGCGCCGGAGGATGTACTGAATGACAGCATCATCCGGCAGCTCTACGGCATTCACGACGGCACCTTCAATCTGCTCCTGGGGAGTGTAGAGCTCTGCGGCGCGGCGGGGAACCCCCGCGTGTTCGTGGTGCCCGGAGAGGGCAGGGGAGCCCCCTGCTTCCGGGCCCTTCAAAAGCGGGGGATCCCCTTTGCCACAGGAATTCTCCAGCGGTGCGACGTGGACTGCGCAGTGTCGGAAACCCTTGCAGCCCGCCGATATACGGCGGATAGTTTCTCTCCGCCGGCCTCGGACACTCTGCGTGCCGCTATCGCGGCGGCCTGCGGCTCCGCCTG
>DVKM01000087.1 GCA_018716015.1 Candidatus Enterenecus stercoripullorum
ACGCGTCGTCCGACGTGCTGCCGGGCTCCGGCCTGTCCTCCTCGGCAGCCTGCGAGGTGCTGCTGGGGGTCATTGAGAATCACCTGTTCTGCCGGGGCGAGCTGGATCCGGTGACCATCGCCCAGATGGGCCAGAAGGCGGAAAACCTCTACTTTGGAAAGCAGAGCGGCCTGATGGACCAGACCGCCTCCTCGGTGGGTGGGGCGGTGGCCATCGACTTTGCCGACCCGTCCGCCCCGGTCGTCCGTTCGGTGGCGGTGGACCTGAACGCCCTGGGCTATGCTTTGTGCATTGTGGACTCGGGGGCCAGCCACGCCGCCCTCACCGGAGAGTATGACTCCATCCCCAAGGAGATGGGATCGGTGGCCGCCTTCTTTGGGAAGCAGGTGCTGCGGGAGGTGGACGAGGATCAGGTGCTGCGCAACCTGCCCCAGCTGAGGCAGGCCGCCGGGGACCGGGCGGTGCTGCGCGCCCTGCACTTCTTCGCCGACAACCTGCGGGCGGCGCAGGAGGCCGACGCCCTGGAGAAAAAGGACATGGACACCTTCCTGTCCCTGGTGGGCCGGTCGGGCCGCTCCTCCTGGGAGCTGCTCCAGGACATCACCCCCACCGGAGCGGTCAGAGAGCAGGCCATGGCCGTGGCCCTGGCCGTGGCGGAGCGTGCCCTGGAGGGCCGGGGCGCCTGCCGGGTCCACGGCGGCGGCTTTGCCGGCACCATCCAGGCCTTTGTCCCCCTGGACCGCCTGCAGTCCTTCAAAGCCCGGATGGAGGAGACGCTGGGCCAGGACAGCTGCCATGTGCTGAGCATCCGCCCTGTGGGCGGCTGCGTGGTTCTGGTGTGAAGGGCGCAGCTCGAACAGGGTAAGGAAGGGGAGGTCATCCCCATGGATTTGAGGAGGTATCAGGCATGATTAATGAAGCGGTTTCCAAACTGGCGGCCTACGCCCTGGGCAAGGGTCTGATCCAGGAGTGCGAGTACATCTGGGCGGTCAACACCATTTTAGATGCCCTGAAGCTGGACAGCTACACCGACCCCAGCCGGGAGTGGGGGGAGATCAACCTGGCCGCCGTGCTGGACGAGCTGCTGGACGACGCCTATGCCCGGGGAGTGCTGGCGGAGAACTCGGTGGTGTACCGGGACCTGTTCGACACCGAACTCATGGGCCGGCTCACCCCCCGCCCCGCCCAGGTCATTGAGAAGTTCCAGGCCCTGTACCGGGAGAGTCCCAAGGCGGCCACCGACTGGTACTATCAGTTCAGCCAGGACACCAACTACATCCGCCGGGACCGGATCGCCAAGGATATGCAGTGGAAGTCGGACACGGAATACGGCCAGCTGGACATTACCATCAACCTGTCCAAGCCGGAAAAGGACCCCAAGGCCATTGCCGCCGCCCGGGACCTGCCCGCCTCCAACTATCCCCGGTGTCAGCTGTGCGCGGAGAACGAAGGCTATGCTGGCCGGGTCAACCACCCCGCCCGGCAGAACCACCGCATCGTCCCCATCACTATCAACGGCTCCCCCTGGTTTTTACAGTACTCCCCCTACGTGTACTATAATGAGCACTGCATCTGCCTGAATAGCGTCCACACCCCCATGAAGATCGACCGGGCCTGCTTTGCCAAGCTGCTGGACTTCGTGGGCCAGTTCCCCCACTACTTTGTGGGTTCCAATGCCGATTTACCCATCGTGGGCGGCTCCATCCTGACCCACGATCACTTCCAGGGAGGGCACTACACCTTTGCCATGGCCAAGGCCCAGGTGGAGACGCCCTTCCCCTTCCCCGGCTATGAAGACGTAGAGTCGGGCATCGTGAAGTGGCCCATGTCGGTGGTGCGTATCGCCAGTGAGGATCCCAGCCGGCTGGTGGAGCTGGCCGACCGGATTTTGACCGCCTGGCGGGGCTATACCGACGAGAGCACCGTCATCTACGCCCAGACCGACGGCATCCCCCACAACACCATCACCCCCATCGCCCGGATACGGGAAGGGAAATTCGAGCTGGATTTGGTGCTGCGCAACAACCTGACCACCAAGGAGCACCCCCTGGGGCTGTACCACCCCCACGCCGAGCTGCACCACATCAAGAAGGAGAACATCGGTCTCATCGAGGTCATGGGCCTTGCGGTTCTCCCTGCCCGGCTGAAGCAGGAGCTGACGGCGGTGGCCGATTGTCTGTCCTCCGGCGGCGATCTGCGCCAGAGCGAGCTCACCGCCAAGCACGCCCACTGGGCGGAGAGCTTTGCCCCCAAGTACGCCATCACGGCGGAAAACGCCCTGAACATTGTCCAGAAGGAGACCGGCCTGGTGTTCGCCCAGGTGCTGGAGCATGCCGGGGTGTACAAGCGAGATGAGGCGGGCCGGGCGGCCTTCCTGCGGTTTTTGCACGCCGTCTGACGCTTGCCACATGAGAAAAGGAGGCCGCTGGATCTCTCGATCCGGCGGCCTCCTTTTTCCGCGTAGAGGATTACCGGTGCACCCCCCGGCGCCGGCCCCGATAGCCCTGATAGCCACGGGTATAACTGCCCTTGCGGCGGGTGATCCTCCGCACCACCAGTGCCACCACCAACACCACAATCAGGATGAGCGCCAGCAGCACGCCCAGGGCGATGAAGGTGAATTTGTTTGGATTCTTGAAAAGCTCCACCGGATTCCAGCTGGCATAGACCACCTTCCTGCCGTCAGTCTGGCCGTAGGCCCCTTCCACTTCTCCGTCCATAGACTGGAGGTAGGCGGCAATGGCGTACCACTCCTTCACCTCGCTGCCCTCCTGGTCGTGGACGATATAGTCCTCTAGCCGGTCCATGTCGATGGGATTGCCGTTTTCATCCCGGGCAGTGACGGACAGCAGCCCAAAGGAGGTGTCCTCCACCGCCCCCAACATCTGGCCGCAGTACAGCCCGGTGACCACATGGTAGAGCTGGTTGTCCACAATGGCCTCGGTGGAGCCATCATCCCGGCGCAGGGCGCTGCCGGTGACCTTGTTGAAGAGCATCCGGCTGGTGTTAAAAGAGTACTCTACCCCGGCGCTGAACAGCTGGGCAGCTGGCATGAGGGGGGTGACCGAAGCGTCGATCTCCAGGACGGTCTTCAGGTCCGCCCCCGTCAGGTACACCGACACCAGGGGGTATCCGGGCACCCCGTCCGCCCCGATGCCCAGAGAGGCGGCGTTGAATACGTCGGACACGGTGACCTCCCCCTGGGGCAGGCTCTCCCGGATGACGCCGGAGGCGGTAATGGCCACGTCCACCTGCGCCCCGGTGGCCTGCTCCGCCGCCCATCGGTAAGCGTCGGCAAACAGGTTGCCCAGGGTGGACTCATGCTGGGTGGCGGACACCTGGTCCACGCTGTCAAAGACGTAGGGGTTGTCCGCCAGCGCCTGGTCGAACCCCAGGCCAAAGGCGCTGAGATAGTTCTCCTCCACCTCCCCCTTGGCCTGCTGAATCCACCGGGCCAGCCCGGCGTCCTCCTCCACGCTGCCGTCAATGGGGATCAGTTCGTAGGAGGCCAGGGACACGCCGCTGCCGTCCCAGTTCAGGGTGATCGAGCCCAGGTTTTTGCCGTACTCCCCGGCGGAGACGATGTAGGTGTCCCCCACCTGGATAGGCTGGGCCAGGGTGGAGTGGGTGTGGCCGGAGATGATTAGGTCGATGCCGTCCACCTCCCGGGCCAGCTCATAGTCCTCTCCTTTCCCCTTACCGTCGGTGCCCGAGTGGGACAGGCAAATGATCACCGGCTCCACCCCGTTTTCCTCCAGGCAGGCGGCGGTGGCCTCCTCCACCACCCGCCGGGCGGTATCCTGGATGTCGTGGAGCACCATGCCGGACATGGGGGCACACTCGTCGGCGTCCAATCCCGCAATTCCAAAGACGGCGTACCAAATGCCGCCCCGCTCCAGCAGCACATAGTCAGCCACGCCGTAGTCGTCAAAGGCGTCCCACACCGCCTGGGCGTCCTGGTCATAGCCCTCCTGTCCCTCCTCCGGGGGCAGGTAGTTAGCCTCCACAATAGCGGGCAGGGGGCCGCCGCTGGCCAGGGCAGCCTGGAGCATGTCCGCCAGCCCGGCGGCGCGGTAATCGTACTCATGGTTGCCGAAGGTGGTCACATCATAGCCCATGGCCCCCATTACCCGCAGCTCCAGGGCCGAGGCGGAATAGGCGGTCTGGAAGAGGCTGCCCATAGAGAAATCTCCCCCGTCCAGCAGCAATGCGTCCGGGTGAATAGCCTTCTGCTGGTCAATGACCGTCTTGAGCCGGGCATAGCCCCCATAGGCCCCCCCTTGCCCGTCGCTGACAGGCAGGAAGTGGGAGTGCAAGTCGTGGGTGAACAGCACCGTGATCTGCTCCTGAGACGGGGCGGCGGCCAGGGCGGGCAACGCCGCTCCGGCCGTCATCAAAAGGGCAGCCAGCAGCAGCGCGGACAAACGGCGGCAAAGATTCATCAGTCTCTCTCCTTCTTCATCCATATGGTTCTCCTGCCGCTATTTTGACACAAAGGAGCAAAAATGGCAAGAGGTGCGGTCCCCCTTCTTCTCTCAAAACAGCCTGGACATTCATAGCTATTTTTAGTATGATTTATAATAACAGGAATGTGAGATTTTTTCTACCAAATGTGAGGAGATCAGCCATGAGCAAAAACAGCAACCTGTCCGCCCTTCAGGAGGCTTTTTCCGCTTTTTTGTCCCATCAGGGCGCGCCCTGCCAGGAGGCGGACCGCCTGGTTCAGCTGCTCTCCCCTTACTGTGTGGACCGGCTGGACTTTCGGAAGGTGTGTGAGAACCTCTATGACGCAGTACACATCGCTGACGGCGAGGGGCGCATCCTCTTTGTCAACGACGCCTATACCCGCACCACCGGCATCCACGCCGAAGAGCTTCTGGGGCGCAAGGTGGCGGACATCGAGGCCAAGGGAACCTATTACAAAGGATCTGTCACGGTGGAAGTCATCCGGCGGCGGGCCCGGGTGGACTCGGTGGCCACCATTCTCAGGCTCAACAAAGAGGTCCTGGTCACCGGCATTCCCGTGCTGGACGAGGCAGGCAACGTCAATCTGGTGGTCACCAACACCAGGGACTTCCGGGAGCTGAAAAACTGGAGCACCAGCTGCTGGCCCTGATGGAGGAGAGCAAGAAAGTCAATGAGGAGCTGACCTACCTGCGCTCCCAGCAGGCAGGCAACAAGCAGCTTCTGTACCGCAGCGCCGCTATGGGCACTGTGATGAACACCATCGCCAGCATTTCCCACACCGACGTCACCGTGCTGATCACCGGGGAATCCGGTACCGGCAAGGAGCTGGTGGCCAGCGAGATCTACCAGAGTAGCAACCGCAGCGGGAAACCTTTCATCAAAGTCAACTGCGCCGCCATCCCCGCGGAGCTTCTGGAGTCCGAACTGTTCGGGTATGAGGACGGCGCCTTCACCGGGGCCCGGAAAAACGGCAAGCCCGGCATGTTCGAGCTGGCCAATACCGGCACTATCCTGCTGGACGAGATCGGGGACCTCTCCCTTCCCCTCCAGGCCAAGCTGCTGCGGGTGCTGCAGCAGAAGGAGTTCATGCGCATCGGCGGGGTCACCCCCATCAAGCTGGGCATTGGCTTTGCCACCTCCCACACCCTGCCTGTGTTCACCTTCCTGGCCACTATGTGCCTGAACATGTTCATCCCCTCCCAGGGCGGCATGTGGGTCGTGGAAGGCCGCATCCTGCTGGACGCCGCTCAGCGGCCGGGCGCCGATATCCCCCCGGTCATCAACGCCTTCGTCTACGGCGACGGGGTGACCAACCTGCTCCAGCCCCTGTACCTGATCGCCCCTCTGGCCGTGGTCAAGATGAAGCTGAAGGATGTGTGGGGCTTCACCGCCTTCATCTGTGTGTTCTGGATCATCGCAAACGTGCTGGGATTGTACTTCATCCCCATGCTGTTCTAACCCAGCCCAAGTCAACCTTTCCATCTTCTCTCTCCTCTTCTTTTCTTTGGAGCGGGACTCCGGGGTGCAAGCCCCGGCGTCCCGCTCCCTTTTTTCCATGCCTTCTTTCTAGCGGCAGAACAGCCCCGCCGGGATTTCTCCCGGCGGGGCTGTTGGGGGCTATTCTCAGTCCTGGTGAATATGGACGTGGTTGTTGATGTGGTTGGCGCAGTAGCAGTAGTAGCCGTCGCACTTGGAGCAGTACCGGAACTCCATATCCGGGTCGTCCAGGTCGGTGATACCGCATACCGCGCATTTGTGCCGGTAGCCCGGATTGGCCTTGGCCTGCTGCTTCTGGGCCTTTTTGAAGTTGACCACTTTGGGGTTGTGCCGGCTGCGGGCCAGCCCCAGCTTTGTGGACCAGAAGGACCAGGTGAAGATAAAATAGTTGAGGAAGCTGGCCAGAGGAACCAGGGCCAGCAGCCACAGCCCTTGCTGAGCGTACTGCACCACGCGGACCAGTACCAGCACCACGTCAATGAGGGCCATCCATTTCATCTTCACGGGAATTACGAAAAACAGCAGCACTTGGATCTCGCCGTACAGGGTGGCCAGCACCAGGAAGATGGATAGGTTCAGGTAATAGGCCAGGTCGCTTACCGGAATGATAAAAATCGAGTAGGTGCCCTGGAAGTAGCCCAGCACCAGGCCCAACACCACCGAGAGTACGGCGCCGGACAGGTAGAACAGGTTGAACTTCGCCGTCCCCCACTCCCGCTCCAGCATGGAGGCGATCCAGTAGTAGAAATAGCACCCCAGCAGCAGATAGAACGGATTGGTAGAGCTGGGGATAAAGATCCACGTCACCAGCCGCCATACCTCACCCTGGAAGATCAGCGTGGGTACAAACAGCAGATAGTTCATCCAGACGCTGCGAAACAGCAGCTCCCCCATCAGGTTGAGCACAAAAACCGCGATCTGCCCAAAGACGATGACCTTCATCAGATTGGGGATGCCGAATCTGGGGTGCTTGGCGCAGAACCGGTCGATGGGACCATAGCGATTGTTTCGGTAGATCACCGGAACCTTCCTCCTTGCCGCATGGCGATCAGTTTTCCGTATTTTACCTCATATGTGAGCCTAAGTTGTCAACAAACTGTAAATCATGGGCGGTACAGGCTGACAATGTGGCACAGGATGTCCACCACCTTGTCCATGTCCTCTGCCGCCACGCACTCCAGGGGGCCGTGGAAGTTGTAGCCCCCGGTGCCCAGGTTGGGGCAGGGCAGGCCCATGTAGGACAGCCGCGCCCCGTCGGTGCCCCCCCGGATGGGCTCCACCTGGGGCTGGACCCCTGCCATCTCAGCCGCCTTTTTGGCGTTGTCCACCAGGTGCATGCAGTCCTCGAGCTGCTCCTTCATATTGTAGTAGCTGTCCTGGATGGTCAGCTCCACCCTGGCGGTGGGGTGCGCAGCCCTCACTTTGGCAGCGACCTGTTCCATCAGCGCCTTTTTCTCCTCAAACTTTGCCCGGTCATGGTACCGGATGATGTAATCCATGCGGGCGAAGGCCACGTCCCCCTCCAGCCGGTCCAGGTGGAAAAAGCCCTCGTAGCCGTCGGTTTTGGCGGGAATGGCGTCGGGGGGCAGCAGGGAATTGAGCTGCTGGGCGATGAGCAGGGCGTTCTCCATAATGCCCTTGGCGGAGCCGGGGTGGACGGACACACCGGTGATGTCCACCCGGGCGGAGGCGGCATTGAAGTTCTCATACTCGATGGAGCCCGCCGCGCCCCCGTCCACAGTGTAGGCATACTTAGCCCCGAAGGCGGCCACGTCAAAGTGGTCAGGGCCCTCCCCGATCTCCTCGTCGGGGGTGAATGCCACACAGATGCGCCCGTGGGGCAGCCCCTCCTGAATGAGTCGCTCACACAGGGTCATGATTTCGGCCACGCCCGCCTTGTCATCCGCCCCCAGCAGGGTGGATCCGTCGGCGGTGATCACCGTCTTGCCCTTCAGCCCTGCCAGGAAGGGGAACTCGGCACACCGGATCACCCGGCCCTCCCGGGGCAGGGGGATGTCTCCGCCGTCGTAGTTTTCGTGGAGCACCGGGTGGACGTTTTCCCCGGAAAAGGCCGGGGCGGTGTCCATGTGGGCCAGAAAGCCCAGGGCGGGGGCGTTCTCGCACCCCGGCGTGGCGCTCAGCCAGGCGGTGACGATGCAGTTGTCGTCCACCCCGGGGTTTTCCATCCCCAGGTCCTTCAGCTCGTCCACCAACACTTTGGCCAGATCCCACTGGCAGGGGGTGGAGGGGGTCGTCTCCCGCTCTTCAGCCGAGGTGGTGTGAATTTTGGCGTACTTCAGAAATCTCTCATAAGCGCGCATTGGTCTTTTTCCTCACTTTTCCCTGGTATGATGCAAACCGCTCAGTGGGCCTGGGCCCAGGTTTTCCCCGCCTTGGCCTCCGCCACCAGGGGCACCGCCAGGTCGGCCACCGACTCCATCTCCCGCTTTAGCAGATCCTTCACCTGTTCCGTCTCCCCCTCCGGGCACTCTACAATCAGTTCGTCGTGGACCTGGAGCACCAGCCGGGCCTCCAGCCCCTCCTCCCGGAGGGCCTGGTCAACCCGGAGCATGGCCAGCTTGATGATGTCCGCGGCGGTACCCTGGATGGGCATGTTCAGGGCCACCCGTTCACCAAAGGAGCGGGTATTGAAGTTGGAGCTTCTCAGCTCGGGCAGCCACCGGCGGCGGCCGTACAGGGTGGCCACATAGCCGTCCGCTTTCCCCTGTTCCACCACCCGGTCCATGTAGGCGCGCACGCCGAAGTAATGGGCAAAATACTTGTCCATATACTCCTTGGCCTGGGCCACGGTGACGTGGATGTCCTGGCTCAGGGAGAAGGGGGAAATGCCGTAGACGATGCCGAAGTTCACCGCCTTGGCCGCCCGGCGCATGTCCGGCGTCACGTCTTCCGGGGCCACGGCGAACACCTGGGCGGCGGTGGCGGTGTGGATGTCCACCCCTTCGTTGAAGGCGGCGATCAGCGCCTGGTCCCCGGAGATATGGGCCAGCAGCCGCAGCTCGATCTGGGAGTAGTCCGCGTCCACCAGCATCCTCCCCGCCGGGGCCACGAACATGGTGCGCATTTCCGCCCCCAGGGGGGTGCGCACGGGGATGTTCTGGAGATTGGGTTCAGTGGAACTGAGCCGCCCGGTGGCGGTGACGGTATTCTGAAAGCTGGTGTGGATACGCCCGTCGGGGGCGATCACCTTACTCAGCCCCTCCACATAGGTGGAGTTGAGCTTGGTCAGCTGCCGGTACTCCAGGATATGCCCCACAATTTCGTGGTGGGCGGCCAGCTTTTCCAGTACCTCCGCGCTGGTGGAGTAGCCCGTCTTGGTCTTTTTCACCGGGGGCAGGCCCAGCTTATCAAACAGGATGTGGCCCAGCTGCTTGGGGGAGAGAATATTGAACTCCTCCCCCGCCAGGGCGTAGATGACGTCCTGCTCCCCCTGGATGCCGTCGGTAAGCAGCCGGCCGAATCGGGCCAAAGCCTCCCGGTCCACCAGAAAGCCCACCCGCTCCATCCGGGCCAGCACGGCGCACAGGGGCAGGTCGATCTCATAGCAGGCCCGCTCCAGGCCCAGCTCCCGGAGCTTTCCCTTCTGCTCCTGGTACAGGGCCTCCACCAGGGCGGTATGGCTCATGAGCGCTCCCAAAGGCTGGGTTGTATCCGCCAGGGGGGCAAAGGCGTCGGGGGCCTGGTAGAGCTGGGCCTTGGGCACTTCCATGTTGAAGTAGCTCACCGCCAGCTTTTCCAGCTCATAGCTGCCGTCAGTGGGAGAGAGGAGGTACGCGGCAATGGCGGTGTCGAACCCAAAGCCCTCCAGGCTCAGCCCCTCCTGGAGCAGCTGTCCCATGAGAGGCTTGCAGTCGTGAGTCACTTTTTTCAACTCCGGGGTAAAAAAGCCCTGAAGAAAATCCCGGTAACAGTCCAGTTTATCCTCCAGGAGCACCGCGGCCCTGCCGCCCTCCTCATCCCCCCACTCCACGCACACGCCCTTTAGATCAGGCAGGGCCAGGAAGGATACATGCTCCCGCCCCCGCCACAGAACCAGCAGCTGCTCCATCCGTTCCCGGCTGTCCACGAGCTCGCTGTCGCAAACGCCGATATGGGCGTTCTCCTTCTGTTCCACCGCCCCATGGCCGGTGAGGCCCAGCCGGTCGATAAGCTTGGAAAACTCCAGCCGCAGCAAAATCTGGTACAAAGCCTGCTCATTATAGGGCCTGCGGGCCGCGTCCTGGGGGTGGAAGTCCATGGGGGCGTCCCGGTGGATGGTGGCCAGATCGTAGCTCATCCGGGCCGCATCCTGCCCCTCCTCCAGCTTTTTGCGCACCGCCGGCTTGGCCTCCACCTCATCCAGATGAGCATACAGCTCCTTCACGTCAGGATACTGGGCCATGAGGGCCATGGCGGTCTTTTCCCCAATGCCCTTTACCCCGGGGATGTTGTCGCTGGCGTCCCCCATGAGGGCCTTCAGGTCGATCATATGGATGGGGTCGAAGCCGTACTGCGCCCGGAAAGCCTGGGGAGTCATGTCCTTTGTGGTGGTCTGCCCCATGCGGGTGGACACCAATTTTACGGTGACATGCGCGTCGATGAGCTGCAAAGAGTCCTTGTCCCCGGTGACCACTACCGTTTCCCAGCCCTGGGCCTCGGCCTGGGCGGACATGGTGCCCAGAAGGTCGTCCGCCTCCCAGCCCTCCAGCTCGTAGCGGCGGATATTCATGGCGTCCAGCACCTCTTTCAGCACCGGCATCTGAGCGGCCAGCTCCTCGGGCATGCCCTTGCGCTGGGCCTTGTACCCCTCGTAGGCCAGGTGGCGGAAGGTGGGCGCCTTCAAATCGAAGGCCACCGCCAGCGCGTCCGGCTTCTCCTCGTCCAGAAGCTTAAGCAGGATGTTGAGAAAGCCAAAGATGGCATTGGTGGGCAGCCCGTCCCGGGTGGACAGGTTCTGGCTCACCCCGTAAAAGGCCCGGTTGACAATAGAGTTGCCGTCGATGGCCATGAGTTTCATAAAAAGCACCCCGCCCGTCATAGTCAAAGTCCGGGGGACAACATGCCGCCGCGCCCGGAAGCGGCCCGGCCGCAGGTGCCCCATTCCCCTGCGCAGATTATATCCAGTTTGAAAGTATATCATTTCCCGCCCGGTTCGGCAAGCCCCACCCAGGTGCGCCGCCCTTTCTTTCCCCAGATAAAAAGGGCCCGGACCGTGGATCTACGGTCCGGGCCCTTTGCGCTTTCAGGTCCCCTTACAGCCGGTCGTCCTCACGCCCTGGCCTTGTGCTCCAGCCGGTCCAGAATGGTCACCAGCTCTTCCCGGGTGCAGAAGCTCTTGTAGCTGAAATCGTTCTGGCCATCGCCGTCCAGGTCGCCCACACCCTTGATCAGTCCCTCTTGCTGTGCCCAATCCCGGCTGCCCTTGGACCAGTCGGAAGGTTCCCGCAAAGCCCTCCGGCTGAGATAGTTCTCCATCATCTCGTCAAACTTTTCCTGGGTCATATCCTCATCCTCCATTTCCGCGGCCACATCCGCTCTGAAATCGTCCATGCTCTTGCCAAACCGGGGGAACCAGTGCTCCACATCCGCGTGGCCGGACGCCATGCCCAGCCGGTACCCCTCTGAGTGACAGATCACCGTCTCCTCTTTCATCGGGTCCAGGCCATACAGGCCGCACAGGTAGGCGGTGAACTCCACTGCCTCCCGGTAGACCTTGGCGAAGTAGTCCGCGTCATCCAGCCCGTCCTCACAGATCTCAAAGGAGATGTGGGTGTTGTTGGCGGAGGGCCGGGTGGTGCCATTGCCCGCATGCCAGCCCCGCATGGTCCAGGGCAGGGTCTGCACCGTGGCCACGCTGCCGTCGGCCAGCTTGCCGATGAAGGCGTGGACGCAGGCGTTGGTGCCCGGCCGGTTCCAGTCGTTTCCGTTGCGGTTATACCCTAGAAGTCCAATCAGCTCGTCATAGTCCGCCGCCCCCTCCAAGGGCTGGACATACCGCTTCAGGGTGGGGTTGTTGGCCCCGGTGGAGTGCACCATCACCCCTTTGGGAGTGATAGACTGCCCCGTTTGATAGCAGTCGTTTTCCGTCAGCAGGCACTGGAGCAGATTCATTCCGTCTTCCCTCCCGATACCGCCTGGAGCTGCCGCTCCGACTGGGTTCCAAAGTAGAAGGCGATGATCACTGTATACACCGTCATAAAATCCTGATCCACGCCCTTGGTGAAGGCCAGCACCGCGAACACCGCCGTCAGGGCCAGGGTCACCAGGCTCTTCACCGACAGCAGCCGGGCCAGCCGCTCTTTGAGCATGCTTTGTTCCATAGCTTTTCCCCCTTCCTTCTCTCTTCCGCTTCTTTACAGCTTCATCTCCCTGCGCAGCCGGGCCAGGTTCTCCTGCTGCTCAGACAGTTTGACCTCAACCACCGTTATGCGTTCGATGACGCTGTTGTGCTTGTCCACCTTTTTCTCCAGCTGCTCAATGCGGTAGTTGGTCAGTCGGTTGGCCGCCAGGATTCCTCCCAAGCTGCCCACCGCCGTCCCGATGAGCGCAATGGCCGCCACAATGATCTCTGTCACAAATCTCCCCTCCCATAAGCGCCCGGTACAAACCAATCGTTGCCTATTCCGGGGCAACGTGCTATAATCTTTCCCATAACGCGGCCCTTCCCTTTCTTCCGGCCAGGCAAACGCCCGGCAAAGGCGGTCCATTCCGGTTTCCACCGCCGCTCTTTCTTCGAGCCGTCCCGCCTGCACAATTTCCGCGGTCAAGGTCCCGTCCCTGCCGGCGGGAAGCGGCGCAACCATGTTTTATTTTTTGGATATTTTGAGTTTGGTTTGGAGGATGTCCTATGTGACGACAAGTGCGATGGCCTGAGCGGCAAAAGCCAAAAGTTCAAATATATGGAGGGACTTCCCTTGTCAAAATACGAAGCTGAAATCAACCGCCGGCGAACCTTCGCCATCATCTCCCACCCCGATGCGGGCAAGACCACCCTGACGGAAAAATTCCTGCTCTACGGGGGAGCCATCGCCCAGGCCGGGGTGGTCAAGGGCAAGAAGAACGCCCGGGCCGCCACCTCCGACTGGATGGAGATCGAGAAGCAGC
>DVKM01000088.1 GCA_018716015.1 Candidatus Enterenecus stercoripullorum
GCAGGCTCTCCTTGGCCTCGTCCTCCCCAGCTACGTCGGCAAACTTGATGCCCTCGGTGGACTTGACGTATACCTTGGCGTTGGACTTGCCGAACATCAGGGCGTTGGGCCCCCCCGCGTTCTTCATCATCCGCCTGGACAAAAACTCCCCCAGCGCCACGAAGATGACGATGGGCAGCACCCAGCTGAGCAGAAAGCTGAGCAGCGGGTCGGTCTGCTGGATCTCCTCCCCATAGAAGGACACATCCGCGTCCAGCAGCCGCTGGGTCAGCGCGTCGTCTTGGACCATGGGCGTCTTGTACACCGTGGTCTCGTCCGTGTCGGTGGACAGGATGCGGTTCTCCTGCTCCTGGAGTTCCACCTGGCCCACCTGGCCCTGCTCCACCATGGAAATAAACGTGTTGTAGTCTACCTCCTGAATCCGCCGCTGGGCCATCCAAGGCATGGCCAGGAAGTTGAACAGCACCAGCGCCAGAAGCACAATGATATAGTAGTAGATCAGCGGCTTCTTTGGCTTTTTCACCTCTTGCATCTCGTTTCTCTCCTTTCTCAAAGTAAGATGGTTGCGATATTATATCATCCAAATATGAATAAATAGTTTCCGGCCGTCAGGATTCTTCTTACAAAAAAGGAAGTGTGTCAATCTCTCCCCTCTGTATCCGGGTAAATATTCCAAGAACACAAAATCATGGACACATGATCCACTTGTGAAACGCAAAAGCGGACGGCCCTCAGCCGTCCGCTTGGATTTCGACCTGACTTTCCTCTGGGCACAGCACAGCGCCCAGGGCCGTGGCATAGGGACCCATCTCCGGCAGATGGAAGCCCAGGCCGAAGCACTCACCCATAAAGGCGAACTGTTCCCCCGCCTGGGGCAGCTGGGTGAGGGCGCCGGTGAGCACCACATCCTTGACCGATTCTCCCCGCAGGGTAAAGCTGGCGGCCAGCCCCGCGCTCTGGAGCACCATGGTCACCAGCCCTAAGGCGATGTCCTCCGGGGCGGCGTCGGGGGCGACGTGGCCGAAGTTGGCCGCCGTCATGTCCCGCTGGAGGTTGGGCAAATCCACCTTGCAGATGTCCCCCATAAGCAGATCCACCTTTTCCGGCCTGCCCCGGGCGGCCAGCTGGCCGATCTGGTCCGGCCTGTCCTATCCCAGCAGCAGCCGGCCCAGGCCCCGCAGGGCGCCCCCGCCCATGCCGCTGCCCCCCAAATGGGCGCAGCCCTCCGGCCCGGCCAGCACTAAGGCGGTGCCCGTGCCCATGCTCACCACCAGGGCCTGCTCCAACCCGGAGACAGACAGCCCGCCCCGGCCGATGGCCTCAAACTCTGGCACTGTGAAGGTGGGCAGGCCCAGCAGGGGCCTGCTGAGAAAGGAGGTGCGTACCCCGGTGAGCACCAGCCGGTCCACCTCCTGCCGGGGGATGGCCGCCCAGGCCAGGAAGTCCTCCACCGCCCGGGCCGTCAGGGTCTCTCCCCGGACGGTGGGGCGGCGCTGGAGCGCCAGCCCCCGGTCTCCCTGGGCAGCCAACTTGGTGCCGCTGGTGCCCAGGTCCACGCCGATGGTATAGCCCACTGTCATCCCCTCCCCGCTCTTTCTCTATCCCTTCTCTTCGGTGCCGGACTTTCTTCCCGCCTTCACCAGCGCCTCGCCCGCCAGGTAGATATCCCCCGCCCCAACGGTAAGGATCAGGTCGCCGGGCCGGGCAATCTCCTTGAGCTTTTCCGTCACATCCTCCAAGGTGGAGCAGTAGATGCTGCCTGGAATTTGATCCACCAAATTCTTGGAGGAGATGCCGACGGTGTTGTCCTCCCGGGCGGCGAAGATCTCCGCCAGCAAGGTGACATCCGGCTTTTTCAGCACCCGGACGAAATCGTCAAACAGCTCGTGGGTGCGGGAGTAGGTGTGGGGCTGGAAGGCCACCACCACCCGCTGGTAGTTCAGCTGCCGGGCGGTGTCCAGCAGGGCCTCTACCTCACTGGGGTGGTGGGCGTAGTCATCACACACCTCCGCGCCATGGTAGCTGCCCTTGTACTCAAACCGCCGTCCGGGCAGGCGGAAGTCCCGCATGCCCTGCTCCACCGCCTGGCCGGGCACCCCCAGCACGATGGCCGCCGCTGCGGTGGCCATGGCGTTCTTCACATTGTGCATCCCCGGCACAGACAGCTCCAGATGGGCGTATTGCTCCCCCCGGTAGACCACGTCGAAGCTGGCAAAGCCCCCCCGCACCGTGAGGTTGGCCCCGTGTACGTCCCCTTTCTCCACCCCGAAGGTAAGCATGGGCCGCTTTTCCCCCTCCAGGGCCTTCATGGTGTTGGCGTCCTCACAGTTGGCCACGATCATACCGCCCGCCGGCACCCGGTCGGCAAAGGCCCGGAAGGAGTGCTCCACATCGTCCAGGTCCTTGAAAAAGTCCAGGTGGTCGGCCTCGATGTTCAGAATCACCGCCACCGTGGGGTAGAAGGACAGAAAGGAGTTGCAGTACTCGCAGGACTCCAGGATGATGGTGTCCCCGTGGCCCACCCGGTGGCCCGCCTCCAACAGGGGCAGGGTACCGCCGATCATGACGGTGGGGTCCATCCCGGCGGCCATGAACACATGGGTGCACATGGAGGTGGTGGTGGTCTTCCCGTGGGTGCCCGAGATACAGAGGGCGTTTTTATACCCCCGCATGATGGCCCCCCAGGCCTGGGCCCGCTCAAATACGGGGATACCGGCGGCGTGGGCCGCGGCGATCTCCGGGTTGTCGTCGTGCACCGCGGCGGTGCGCACCACGCAGTCCGCCCCGGCTACGTTCTCCGGAAAGTGGCCGATGGCCACCGGGATGCCCAGGGAGCGCAGGTGGAGCACCGTGGCGCTCTCCCGCTGGTCTGAGCCGGTGATAACCACCCCGGAGCCCAGCAGCACCTCGGCCAGGGAAGCCATAGACACGCCCCCGATGCCCACCAGGTGGGCCCGCTTCCCCGGCTGGATATAGTCATAGATGTTGTTGACTGACATGCAAACACCCCATATAATAAAACCATGGGGATCCGCAAACCGGGACCCCCGTACGCGGAGAAAAATCTCTTTTGCGTAAAGCAATTTATTATACTACAAGGCGGAAAAAATCGCAACCTCAATTTGCCTTGCCTCCCCGCGGCTGGAGGCAAGGCAAATTCCTAATTCAGTATAGTCACCCCCGGGGCGATTTAGACAGGAGGGACAGCCCATGAGAAAAATATCCCCGCTGCCCGGCCCTGTGGCAGAGTGCTGCGCGGCACTGCGCCGGGCGGGGTTCTCCGCCTATCCCGTGGGGGGCGGCGTGCGGGACCTGCTGCTGGGCCGCATCCCCCAGGACTGGGACGTGGCCACCTCCGCCCTGCCCGATCAGGTGCTGGCGCTCTTCCCCGGCGCCGCCCCCACCGGCCTGCCCCACGGCACCGTCACCCTCCCCGCAGACAGCGGCCCCATTGAGGTGACCACCTTCCGCCGGGAGATGGGCTACTCCGACGGCCGGCGCCCGGATGGGGTTTCTTTTGGCGTCAGTCTGGAGGAAGATCTGGCCCGGCGGGACTTCACCGTCAACGCCATGGCCCTTGCCCCCGACGGCTCGGTGATCGACCCCTTCGGCGGCCTGGGGGATCTGGAGGCCGGGGTGCTGCGGTGCGTGGGCGACCCGGTCCAACGCTTTTCGGAGGACCGGCTGCGGCTGTTCCGGGCCCTGCGCTTTGCCGCCCAGCTGGGCTTTGCGCTGGACGCATCTGTGGCAGAAGCGCTGGCCCGCGCCCCCTCTACTGCCCCCCTGGCCGCAGAGCGTGTGGGGGCTGAGGTAGAAAAGACGTTGTGTTCTCCCCGGCCCGCCTGGGTGGGGGAAATGCTCCGCCTCGGTCTGCTCATCCCCTGGCTGGGGGACGCCCGGGCGGACACCGCCCCCCTGGCCGCCCTTCCCGCCCAGCCCCTCCCCCGCTGGGCGGGGCTGGCCGCCCTGGTGGACAACGGGGCACTGCCGGAAAAGCTCCGCCGTCCCGGCGCTGTGTCCCGGGCCGTGGCGGCGGGGCTGGATCTGCTCCATGCCGGGCTGCCGGAGGACGAGCGCCAGTGGCGCCATGCCCTGGCCCGCCACGGCCCGGACTGCTGCCGCTCGGCAGCGTCCATGGCCATGGCCCTGGGCGATGAAGAGCCGGGACATGTGCTGGAATCCACCCTGGCCGCGCACCCCTGTCTTACTGCCAAAAACCTGGCCCTGTCCGGTGGCGACCTGGCCGCTCTGGGCCTGTCCGGACCGGACATTGGGAAGGCCCAGGCCCGGCTGTTGGAGTATGTGTTGGACCGGCCGGAGGACAACCACCAAGAAGTGCTGCGGGCGCTGCTGGACCGTCTTTTTCCACAAGATGGGGACTGACCTGTCCCCCGGTGTGTAACCATATCAAAGGCCCGGCCGCTGGGATCTTCCAGCAGCCGGGCCCTGATTGATTTCCCGGAAAACTATTATGTTGTTTCAAATAGCTTTTACAGCATCTGCCGGCTCCGGGAGATATTCATGGTGCCGTCCTGCATGTCCCCGATCCAATCCAGGCTCTTGCCTGTGCCGTGGGCCACGCAGGAGATGGCGTCGTCCGCCACATAGGTCTCAATGCCGGTATGGGACTCGATGAGCTTGTCAAAGCCCCAAACCAGGGACCCGCCGCCGGTCATGACAATGCCGTTGGTGGAGATGTCTGCCACCAGCTCGGGGGGGGTGCGCTCCAGCACGCCGTGGATGGCCTCCAGAATGCGGGCGCAGGGCTCCTCAAATGCCTCGATCATCTCGCTGGAACTCACCGAGAACACCCGGGGCAGGCCGGTCATCAGGCACCGGCCCTTGATCTCCATGGTGATCTCCTCAGGCCGGGGAAACACGCAGCCGATGGTCATCTTCAGCTCCTCCGCAGTGCGGTCGCCGATGAGCACGTTGTGCCGCTTGCGGATGTATTTCACCACCGCCTCGCTGAAGGCGTCTCCCGCCACCTTGATGGAGGCGGACTCCACAATGCCGGACAGGGAGATGACGGCGATATCGGCGGTGCCGCCGCCGATGTCCACGACCATGTGGCCGTCGGGCTGGGTGATGTCGATGCCCGCGCCAATGGCGGCGGCCAAAGGCTCCTCAATGAGATACACCCGCCGGGCGCCGGCCTGGATGCCCGCGTCGATGACCGCCCGCTCCTCCACCTCAGTGATACCAGAGGGCACGCAGATAACCACCCTGGGCTTGAACAACCGGATGGGGGCCACTTTGCGGATGAACTCCCGGAGCATCCGCTCGGTCATGTCGTAGTCAGAAATCACACCCTCCCGCAAAGGCCGGATGGCCACGATGTTGCCGGGGGTGCGCCCCAGCATCTGCTGAGCCTCGGTGCCCACCTTGAGCAGCTTGCCGGTATTCTTGTCCAGCGCCACCACCGAGGGCTCCCGCAGCACGATGCCCTTATCCTTCAGATACACCAGCACGCTGGCCGTGCCCAGGTCAATTCCAATATCTTTCGCGAACATAGCTTTCACCCCATGAAGATATGACTGCTCCGCGCCTGCCTGTTCAGCCGCAAGGCGCGGGAAATAGACAAATTCAACACCATTATGTTACCCATTATACTGAACATTTTTCCATTTTGCAATGGTGTTTCTCACATTTCTTTGCCGTCAGGCCCACGGGGCTTTGCACATCCGGTGCATGCCGGTCCCCTCCCCGGCGCAAACTGGATATCGCCACAAAAAGACTCCGAAAAAAACACCAGGCCCCCAGCTGTCCCACACGCAGCTGGGGGCCTACTTCTGATTCGGATTTTCCAATGGACTGTTACCTCTTTTCCTCAAGTTGCTTTGGGGATCCGCCTGAAATGTACGCTTCCCGTTTCTTCAAACCCTTGGACCCTTCCGGAATTCCCGTCCTTCACGAACCTGCCGATCAGAGGTGCTTCCTTCGGTCCTGACGCTTACTCAAGCCTGTTTGGAACGAATCAAGACTGCATTTCACTTCGCGTTCCCAATCGCCAAAAGTTGGGGCTGTTCGTATTCCTTTTCTTTGGAATACTGTACTGCTTAGTACATTGGTCTCACCCTTTCCTTTCTGTCTGTATTGTACTATATTCCCTGGTGGTTGTCAATGCTTTTTTAGTAATTTTCTAAAATTTTTTGTTTCCCCTGCCCGCCCCGGGCGTGTCCCGGGGCAGGCAGAAATGGGCGCTCACTGCTTCCAGGTCGCCAGCTCGTACCAGGTCTTGCCGGTACTCACCGCGCCGCCCCAGGTGTCCACCAGTCCGGCCAGATCGTCCCAGCTGTTATACCAGAACACATAGGTGATCTCCAGGTGGCAGGGCAGGATTTCTTCGATGATCAGCCGCAGCTTTTCAAATCCCTCCGGGATGCCCGCCACGTCGGGGAAGTACACCTCCACATACCCCGGCGTGCCCGTCTCCGCCGCCTTGGCGTTGATGCCGCACCCGGCCAGGGTATCGTTGATGGCCTTCAAGGTAAAGCTGTCTCCTCCGATGCGCAGCAGGGCCGCCAGGGCCGCCCGGCGCTCTTCCGCCGTGGGGCTCACCGGCCGGTAGGGCAGCAGGGCCTCTACCAGTTCCAGACCGAAGCTCTCCGCCGTGTTCAAAGACATCTCCCGGGCGGTCTCCCCAATCTCTCCCAGCCCGCCGTCCAGCGCCTGGCCATAGGCTTCCAGCTCCGCCCAGTTCCGGGTGCCGGGGCGCAGGTCATACACCCCCAGGGGCCGCAGCAGCCCCACCAAAAATTCAATGTGGTTCACCGCGCTCCCTCCCGTCAGGTGGCCTTCGCCACGGTGAGCTGCCCCAGCTGGGGCAGGGTGACGCTGTCCACCGCCACATCGGCGGCGGGCTGGGTGACGGCGCAGTTGGCCACCCCGTCGATCTGAAACAGCAGGGCGGTGAGCTGGGCCCGCAGCACGCTCTGCCCCAGCCGCTGGCCGGTGAACCAGCCCTGAAGGGCATCCTCCACCGCCTGGGCCACACTGTCATGGTCCCAGCCCTCTTTCACCGCCAGGGTAACCGCCACATCCACGCTCTGCACCGTGGGCGCCGTCACCTTCACGTCCACCGCGATCTCCCGCACCTCGTCGAAGTAGTCCTGTACCGCCTGCACCAGTGTCTCGTCAGGCACGCCGCCCTGGGCGGCGATGACCACGTCCACCGTGCCCACGCCACGGCTGCGGGGCAGCACCGTCACCGCCGCCACCCCGTCAAAGGACATGGCCTGCTGTTCATAGAACACCTTGTTGGCCCCATTGGCCAGCCGCCGGAAGGTTTCCATCACCCGCTCCCGCAAGGCCTCGTCGCTCTCCGTGTCCTGGCCGTTGGAAAAGGCCTCCAGGTTGGCGCAGGCGGTCACCCCAACCGGTGGCACCGCCAGAAATACCACGCTGCCCGCCGGCACATTGCCCGAGGCCCCCGGCTCCACCGCCTCCACGCTCAGGTCCAGCTGGGTGTCCCCCGCGTCTACGCTGCCCCCCTGGGTGGTGACAAACCGCACCCCGTCGGCGGTCATGCACACGGTGCCCTGGGGCACCTGGGTGGCAAAGGTGCGCTCCCCATCTATGTAGAAGCGCACGGTGCCCGTAGCCTTGGCCGCCTGGCGGCGGCTCAGGCCCCGCAGCTGGGCGTGGCCGTCCAGCTGCTCCCCTTGGGCGCTCTGGGGAAAACACTGCCTGCGGGTCCAGTCCGCCTGGACATACAGACCGTAGATCTGGGCGGCCACCGCGTAGAACCTGGCCGCCAGGTCGCCGTTTCCTCCGGCGGCCACACCGGTTCCGGTGAGAAAATCCGCCGCCAGCGCCTGATAAATTTCCTCCACTGTCCTCATGTTCACGCCTCACATTCCACACTCAACGGCAGTCCCTGCCACGTCAGGGCAAAGGCCAGCCGGATCCGGTCTCCCTCCCAGGTGACCGCCACTCCCGTCACCGCCACCTCCAGCCCGCTCAGGGCCTCGGCGGCATATTGCAGGGCCAGGCTCTCCCACTGTCTCGGCTTCTCGCCGCGCAGCAGGTACATCCGGCTGCCCAGCTCCGGCAGGAAGGGAAAGCTGCCCCGCCGGGCGGTGAGCCGGAACAACACCTCATTGAGCAGCTCCTCCGCCCCGGTCACAGAGCGCAGCTCCCCCGCTTCGTTCAACGCATAGTCCCTGTCTTTTAAAAGCAGCGCCATGCTCATCCTCCCATCATGCCGGCTACGATTGTGGCGATGTAGGCCTCCAGGGGAACGCCGTCAATGAGCACCTGTCCCTTCAGGTCCACCGCCCCCGCCTCCACCGTCACCCGCTCCGGCGCGTCCTCCCCCTGCCTGACTCCAATCACGCAGGGGTCCTCTCCCTGATTCTTCAGTACCAGCACCCGCTGTCCCACCTTGGGGGTCCACCGGTAGCCGCCGGGGCCGTACAGCTCCAGGTTGCGCCGCTCGCTGTCCAGCTGTACCGCCAGGCCTTTCCCGCTGATGGTCACCGTACCCGTCTGCCCCTCTCCGGCCGGGTTGGGCCGCTTCTGCTGTCCGCTCAACCACATAAAAATCCCCCTAAATCATGCTGTCCGGCTCGCCTAAGACTAAGGTGGTGGTCAGCCCCTCCTGGCCGCAGGCCGCCTCGGCCTGGGCCACCCGGTACAGGCCGTTGGCCCCAAAGTCGGGCAGGGCCACCTGCACCAGCTGCCCCGGCCAGGCCAGAAAGGCCCCCGCCACCGTCATGGTCAGCCGCACCCGGCCGCTGCGGGAGGCCCGCAGCTGATAGTCCCCGGAGTAGCGCATGGCCGCTGAGCCGGTGGCGTTTGGCACCGTCACCACCCGCCGGGCGTTTCCCCCCTCGGCAAGGAAGGCCGGGTCAGACACCCACTGGGTGTCCCAGGAGGAGCGGCGGCGCACCGCCACCTGGCTGAGTACACCGTGGCGCTCCTCCCGGTACTCCCATCCGGACACCGCGGTACCCTCTCCAATGCGCAGCGTGCCCTGGCCGTCGTCGTGCCCATTCAGCACCAGCCGTCCCAGCCGGTCAAACCGGGGCACCACCCCGCCGTGGTAGCAGGCAAACTCCTGCACCACGCTCCACTCGCTCACGCCGCTGGTCACCGTAAACTCACTCACCGCCGGCAAGCTCCAGCCCCCCACGGTCTCAATCCCATAGGGGGCCACGTGATCGGCCACAATGTCCGACCGGGTGGCCATCTGGTACTGGGCGGGCATGGCCTCGTTGTCCAGCAGCAGCGCCGCCATCCCCCGCCCCGATACCTCCAGGTACAGCCCCTCTTGGCCGCACACGCAGGAGAACTCGTCCACCACGCCGGTGAACACCCGCTCTCCCTCCCAGGAGGCGCAGAACCGGCAGGCCTTGGACAGCACCCGCTCCTTCCCGGTCTCCCACAGGCACCGGACGAAAAAGCTGTCGCAGGGCACGCCAGTTCCATAGCAGAACTCCCAGCGCACCGCCTGGGGCAGCGTCACCACGCTGCCGTCTCCCAAAATGACCCAACACGTTATCATGTAACCCTCACCCTCTGTCCCGGATAGATGAGATTGGGATTGCGGATGGACGGGTTGAGTTCCACAATATCCTCCACCGTCACCCCATACTGAACCGACAACCCCCAGATGGTCTCCCCACGGGCCACCGTGTGCCAGATCTGCTCCTCCGGGGCGGCCGTTTCCCCGCTGCCGCCTGCTCCGCCCTCCTGGAGGGCCGTCTGCTCTAGGGAGGCAGACACCGTGGTCACCACATCCCAGAACTCGAAGGAGTAGCGCACATAGTCCGGCCTGGGCTCCTGGAGCGCCTCCAGGTGGACGAACCAGGCCACGCTGGTCATCCACACCGGATGGATCAGCACCCCCGGCGTCTCCTCATAGAAGACGTTGGCCAGCCGCTTGAAGGTGTCGTAAGCCCCATCGCCCACGAACTCTCCCTCTCCCCGAAGCACCCGCCGGGTCTGGCCCAGGCTCTGGAGGTAATACCGGCCAAAGGGTACCTTGTGCACCGCCATGTTCCGCTCAAAGGTGATGGCGTAGGTCTGTGGGTTGTGGGGCCAGACAAAGCTCTTAAACCGCATGGGTGAAAGAAGCACGCTCCCACCCCTCCTCTCAATATATGCTCATGCCGCCGTCATACCGCCGGCTGTCCCGGCGCATGGCCCGGTCCAGCTGGCCCATGGTCAGCCCCTCCCCGGGCAGCGCCGACTCCCGGGTCACCGCCACCCCGGCCTTCTGCACGGCGTTCTCCCGCCAGGTCTCCGCCCGCACCTGATGATACAGCATCC
>DVKM01000089.1 GCA_018716015.1 Candidatus Enterenecus stercoripullorum
CTGCCGCTCCCGCAGCTCTGGATAGTGGCCCTAGTTCTCATGGACCACGGTGTCGCACACCTCATACAGGAAGGGATGGTCCACCCCCAGCAGCTTGCCGTGGCGGGCGGCCCGGCGCAGCAGGCGGCGCAGCACATAGCCCCGGCCCTCGTTGGAGGGGAGGACGCCGTCGCAGATCATAAAGGTGGCGGAGCGGATGTGATCGGTGATGACCCGGAGGGACACGTCGATCTTGTCGCTCTGCTCATACTTGGCGCCGGTGATCTCGCTGACCTTGTTGGTAATGTTCATCACCGTGTCCACGTCAAAGAGGCTGGCCACGTTCTGGCTGACACAGGCCAGGCGCTCCAGGCCCATGCCCGTGTCGATGTTCCTCTGCTTGAGCTCGGTATAGTGGCCCTCCCCGTCGTTGTCAAACTGGGAGAACACGATGTTCCACACCTCGATATAGCGGTCGCAGTCGCAGCCCACGGTGCAGCCCGGCTTGCCGCAGCCCCACTCGGGGCCCCGGTCGTAGTAGATCTCGGAGCAGGGGCCGCAGGGGCCGGAGCCGTGCTCCCAGAAGTTGTCCGCTTTGCCGAACTTATAGATCCGGTTCTCTGGAATGCCGATCTCATCCCGCCAGATGGCGAAGGCCTCGTCATCGGCGGGGGTGGTCTCATTGCCGGCGAACACCGAGGGGTAGAGCCGCTCCGGATCCAGCCCCACCCACTGGGGGCTGGTCAGGAACTCCCAGGCCCAGTGGATGGCTTCATGCTTGAAGTAGTCTCCGAAGGAGAAGTTACCCAGCATCTCAAAATAGGTGCCATGGCGGGCGGTCTTGCCGATGTTCTCAATGTCGCCGGTGCGGATGCACTTCTGGCAGGTGGTCACCCGGCGGCGGGGGGGCTCCTGCTCCCCGGTAAACCAGGGCTTCATAGGAGCCATGCCCGAGTTGATGAGCAGCAGGGACGCGTCGTTCTGGGGGATGAGGGAAAAACTGGGCAGGCGCAGGTGGCCTTTCGTCTCGAAGAACTTCAGGAACATCTCCCGCAGTTCGTTCAGCCCAAAGGGCTTGGGGTCTTTCATAGGTATCTCCTCCGCGTATCTGTCATTTTATTTTTCACAAAAAAGAAAAAGCCCCGCCCGGCTCAGGGGCGAAGCGCTCTGTCTCCGCGGTACCACCCTGATTATCCTGGCAAGGACATCTCACGTCATCCGGTAACGGGGATGGGCCGTCCCGGTCATCCCGGGCCGCTGGTGAAGTGGCGTGTCCGGGCGCTTCTGCCGAGGGCTCTCACCATCCCCTCTCGCTTGTGGCCGCGCTGCCGGACTTGGCTCCGTCTGTGCTTTTTGCTGTACTATTTTATCATAGTTTTCCCCGTTGTCAAGCCCGCTCCCCCAGGAACCCGGGAAAAAGCGGGGGCCGGCTCATGCCGGCCCCCGCTGGGCTCATGGTATTATCCCGCGCAGGCTGCTTTGTAGCTGTCGGCAAAGACCTTGATCCGGCTCAGCCCAGCCAGGGTCACGGCCTGGCCATTCTCCTGGGCCACCAGAGTGGGGGCCTGACGCACTCCGTACCGGGTGGTCAGCTCGGGGTGCTCCTCCGCCAGCACCTCCCGGTAGGGGATGCCCGCCCCCTCCAGCATAGCCCGGGCCAGCTTGCAGTTGGGGCAGGTGGCGGTGGTGAACAGCAGAACTTCCTCCGGCTGGGCGGCGGCCTGGACATGGCCGTCCACCGTCACCCGGCTGCCGGCTATCCCCGCCCGGCGCAGGTGGGAGTGGGAGAGATCGTACACCTTCCGGTCCTTGAACTCCTGGGCCTTGCCGTCGTTCCAGTTCTGTACGGGGCGGTAATACCCGGTGATCCGGCTGTAAACCTCCGCCTTTCCCCCACAGATGGGGCAGGTATACTGCTCCCCGCTGAGATAGCCGTGATCCTTGCACACCGAGTAGGTGGGGGACATGGTGTAGTAGGGCAGCTTGTAGTGCTCCGCGATCTTCCGCACCAGGGTGGCCGCCGCCTTCCAGTCGGGCAGCTTCTCCCCCAGGAAGGCATGAAACACCGTGCCCGAGGTGTACAGGGTCTGGAGCTCATCCTGCACGTCCAGGGCGGAGAAGATATCCTCGGTGTAGCCCACAGGCAGGTGGGAGGAGTTGGTGTAGTAGGGGGTGCCATTCTCGTTGGCGGTGATGATATCGGGGAACTGCTCCTTGTCGTGCTTGGCAAAGCGGTAAGTGGTGGACTCTGCGGGAGTGGCCTCCAGATTGTAGAGGTCACCGTACTCCTCCTGGTAGTCGCTCAGGCGCTCCCGCATGTGGTTGAGCACGTCCACGGCGAAGGCCTGGGTGTCGGCGTGGGTCAGGTCATGGCGCAGCCACCTGGCGTTCAGCCCCACCTCGTTCATACCGATGAGGCCGATGGTGGAGAAATGGTTGTTGAAGGTGCCCAGATACC
This sequence comes from Candidatus Enterenecus stercoripullorum, assembly GCA_018716015.1. GTDB lineage: Bacteria > Bacillota > Clostridia > Oscillospirales > Oscillospiraceae > Enterenecus > Enterenecus stercoripullorum. The sequence goes on from DVKM01000089.1 coordinate 2,438, forward strand.
GCCGGGTGTAGGGATACAGCCCCGCCTCCATGAGCTTGGTGATGACGGTGCGCTTGGTCTTAAGGGACCGGGCGGCAATGTCCATGAGCTTGTCCAGCCGCTGGTAGAAATCCGCCTCGTCAGAGGCCAGGTAGGCGATCCGGGGCAGGTTGATGGTGACCACGCCCACCGATCCGGTGGACTCCCCGCTGCCAAAGAAGCCGCCGGACTTTTTCCGCAGCTCCCGCAGGTCCAGCCGCAAACGGCAACACATGGAGCGCACATCGGAGGGTTCCATGTCGGAGTTGATATAGTTGGAGAAGTAGGGGGTGCCGTACTTGGCGGTCATTTCGAACAGCAGCTTGTTGTTCTCCGTGTCCGACCAGTCAAAGTCCTTGGTGATGGAGTAGGTGGGAATGGGGTACTGGAAGCCCCGGCCGTTGGCGTCCCCTTCGATCATGATCTCGATGAACGCCTTGTTCACCATATCCATTTCCTTCTTGCAGTCCCCGTAGGTGAAATCCATCTCCTTGCCCCCCACGATGGCGGGCAGGTTTTCCAGGTCACGGGGCACCGTCCAGTCCAGGGTGATGTTGGAGAAAGGGGCCTGGGTGCCCCAGCGGCTGGGGGTATTCACCCCGTAGACAAAGCACTGAATACACTGCTTGACCTCCTTCTGGGTCAGGTGATCCACTTTGACAAAGGGGGCCAGATAGGTGTCAAAGGAGGAAAAGGCCTGGGCCCCCGCCCACTCGTTCTGCATGATACCCAAAAAGTTCACCATCTGGTTGCACAGAGTGGACAGGTGCTTGGCGGGAGCGGAGGTAATCTTGCCGGGAATGCCTCCCAACCCCTCCTGAATGAGCTGCTTCAGGCTCCACCCGGCGCAGTAGCCGGTGAGCATACTCAAATCGTGGATGTGGATCTCGGCGTTACGGTGGGCGTCGGCAATCTCCTGGTCATAGATCTCGCTGAGCCAGTAGTTGGCAGTGATAGCCCCGGAGTTTGACAGGATCAGGCCGCCCACGGAATAGGTCACCGTGGAGTTCTCCTTCACCCGCCAGTCGTTGATCTGTAAGTAGTTGTCCACCAGCTCCTTGTAGTTGAGCAGGGTAGAGCCCACGTTGCGCACCTTCTCCCGCTGCTTGCGGTAGAGGATGTAGGCCTTAGCCACGTCGGCGTAGCCCGCCTCGCTGAGCACCGCCTCCACGCTGTCCTGAATGTCCTCCACGCTGATGAGGTCGCTCTTAATCTTGGGTTCAAAATCCGCCGTCACCCGGAGGGCCAGCATGTCCATCACGCTGGGATGGTACTGTTTGCCCAACGCCTCAAAGGCCTTGGTAATGGCCGCGCTGATCTTTGTTATCTCAAACTGGGCAATGGCGCCGTCCCGTTTGACCACCTGATACATACCGGGTCCCTCCTGTTTTCTCTTTCTGTGATGACCGGCTTGGCAAAAGCCGGTCCTGTAAATATTACTATAGCACCCAGGACGGCCATCGTCAATATGTTGTGATTGTTTATTTTTTAACTTACCATATTTAGTGTTTGTGCGACTTTTTCCCAGCTCCCCCTGTCCCATCTCAGGTGTATGGGCAGGGCCTCCGGTGGCCCTGTTGGAAATTTTAACGAATACTTCGCAGCTCCACAGTGTTTACAAAGGGCCGCACCAGATCGGCAAAGCCCTCCAGTTCCTGCTTTTCAAAGCCGGAGAGGCCGCCGTAAGCCACCGTATCCCGGTCCACGAAGTTCTGGATGTAGTACCGCCGTGCCCCCTGGATCCACGCGCCAATGGCCCGGAACGCGCCGGCGTCGTGGAACTGGCGCACGGCGGTGGTGCGAAACTCATAGTCCACGTGGCCGGCCAGCAGCCAGGCCACGCTCTCCCGGATGGGCCCCAGGTCCAGGTCGGGGACCCCGGCTGTCTCCCCATAGCGCTCCGGGCTGTTCTTTACGTCCATGGCCACATAGTCCACCATCCCCCGCTCCCACAGCCCGGCCAGGGCGTCCGGGTGGGTGCCGTTGGTATCCAGCTTCACCGGATAGCCCAGGGTTTTGATATCCTCCAGCAGACCGGCAAGATCAGGGCGCAGCAATGGCTCACCCCCGGTGACGCACACCCCGTCCAGCAGGCCCTGGCGCTTACGGAGCAAGCTGAGCAGCTCCTCCTGGGTCAGTTCCGCCGGGAGATTCCCGTCCAGAAGCTCAGAGTTGTGGCAGAAGGGGCAGCGTAGGTCGCACCCCCCCAGAAACACCGTGCAGGCCAACTTCCCCGGCCAGTCCAGCAAGGTCATCTTTTGCAGTCCCTGGATGTCCACCATCGTTCCCCCCTAATTTTTCTTTTATTTTATCGCCGGGGACATCCCCCGTCAAGAGGCCGGGAAACTTGGAGTCTCCACACGGTGGGTGCGGCAAAAGCCGCCCCCGGCTTGCGCCGGAAGCGGCTTTGCAGATTTACAGGATGACCAGCGCGCCGTCCCGCACATCCACCACCAGGGTGGTGTCGGGGGCCACGTCGCCGGCGATGATCCTCCGGCCCACCAGGTTCTCCACCGTGTGCTGGAGATACCGGCGCAGGGGCCGGGCACCGTACATGGGGTCGTAGGCGGCGTCCAGGATGTGGTCCTTGGCCGCCTGGGTGAGCTCCACGCTCAGCCGCTTGTCGGCCAGGCGCTTGTTCAAGCCCGCCATGAGCAGGTCGACGATGTGGAAGATGTTGTCCCGGGTGAGCGGCTTGTAGAAGACGATCTCGTCGAGACGGTTTAAGAACTCGGGGCGGAAGGAGCGCTTGAGCAGGTCCTCGACCTGGC
>DVKM01000005.1 GCA_018716015.1 Candidatus Enterenecus stercoripullorum
CAGTGTGAGCACTGCCACTCCAAAAACATCACCCGGGACCCGGACGTGCTGGACACCTGGTTCAGCTCTGCCCTGTGGCCCTTCTCCACCCTGGGCTGGCCGGAGCAGACGGAGGACTACCAGTACTTCTACCCCACCGACGTGCTGGTCACCGGGTACGACATCATCTTCTTCTGGGTGGCCCGGATGATCTTCTCCGGCTGCGAGCACACGGGCCGGCCCCCCTTCCACACCGTGTTCATCCACGGCCTGGTGAGGGATGACAAGGGCCGCAAGATGTCCAAGAGCCTGGGCAACGGCATCGACCCGCTGGAGATGGCGGACCAGTACGGGGCGGACGCGCTGCGCTTCAACCTGATCACCGGCAACTCCCCCGGCAACGACATGCGCTTCTATGTGGAAAAGTGCGAGGCCATGCGCAACTTTGCCAACAAGATCTGGAACGCCAGCCGGTTTGTCCAGATGAACCTGACTATTGAGGACAACCACCTGCCCCATCATCTGGAGCTGGAGGACAAGTGGATCCTGTGCCGTTTAGGCGAGGTCATCGGCCAGGTCACCGAGAACATGGAGGCCTTTGAGCTGGGGGTGGCCAGCGCCAAGGTGTACGACTTCATCTGGGGCGACTTGTGCGACTGGTATATCGAGCTGACCAAGGCCCGCCTTCAGGGGGACGACCAGCAGGCCAAGGAGAACGCCCAGCGGGTTCTGGTGTACGTCCTCACCGAGACCCTGAAGCTGCTGCACCCCTTCATGCCCTTCCTCACCGAGGAGATCTGGCAGTCCCTGCCCCACGAAGAAGAGCGGAGCCGTCGTGAGCAGCGCGGATGGACCGAAGCGAAGGCGAGCGCAGGGGCGCAAGCCCCGGAGACCAGCCTGAGTGGTCGGGAAGCCGCGCGTTGCGAACAGGCGGAGCTTGACAACAGGGCCGGAGACTTCCTCATGCTGGAACCCTGGCCGGTGGCCGACCCCGCCTGGGCGGACGCGGCGTCCAAGGAGGCCATGGAGGCTATCATGGACGTGATCCGGGCCATCCGGGCCCGGCGGGCGGAAATGAACGTGCCCCCCTCCAGGAGGGCCGCCCTCACCCTGGTCACCAGCGCCGGGGACATCTTCCGGGCTGGGGAGGCCCACCTGAAGCGGCTGGCCTGGTGCGACCATGTCACCATCCAGGCCCATGACCTGACGGATACCGCGGGGATGGTGTGCGACGTCACCCACCTGGCCAAGGCCTACCTTCCTCTGGCCCAACTGGTGGACATCGAAAAGGAGAAGGCCCGCATCCAGAAGGAGCTGGGCAAGAAGCAGGGAGAGCTGAAGGGCCTGGAGGGCAAGCTCAGCAACCCCGGCTTTTTGAACAAGGCCCCCGAGGCGGTCGTCGCGGGGGAAAAAGACCGGGCGGAGAAGCTGAAAGCCCTCATCGCAAAACTGGAGGAACAGCTCAGCGCCATGGGCTAAGAATAGGAAAGAACCGGTGCCGGAGGGCATCGGTTCTTTTTTGTCTCTCCGGGTGCGCATGGCGGGCGGGGGATTTTTAAGGTCGCCCGCCGGTGTAAGCCCCGGCGGTCTAAAGGCACGCCTGGGAACACCGCCCCAGAAACCACCGGAAGATCTTCCCCCCGTCCACCGTGTCCGGCCGGGCCCGGTCCCCTGTCATCCGCTCAGGGTGAAACTGCACGCACACCAGGGGCAGCGTGTCATGCTCCATGGCCTCCACCACGCCGGACTCCGACCGGGCGGTGACCCGCAGCCCCCGGCCCACCCGGCCCACGCCCTGGTGGTGGTTGCTGTTCACCGGGAACACCTGACCGTATAGCCGCTCCATCAGGCTGTCCGGTTCCGCCCGGACGGGGTGTACCACGTCCTGCTCCCCCTGGTGGAAGGGGACCAGCTCCGTCCCCAGGTCCTGGATGAGATCGCCCCCCGCCCACACGTTGGCCACCTGATGGCCCCGGCAGATGGCCAGCACCGGCTTGCCCGCCCCCAAAAAAGCGTCCAGCAGGGTCAGCTCCCCCCGGTCCCGGTCCGGGTCCACTCCCCGGGAGCCCAGGTCGGGCTGCCCAAACAGGGCCGGGTCCATGTCCCCGCCCCCGGCCAGGATCAGCCCCCCATAGGGGGCGGCATCCGGCTCCGGTAGGTAAGCGGGGCAAGGCCAGCCCCCAGCGGCAGCCACCGCCCTCTCATAGTGGACGGGGTCACCCCCGCCGGTGGAAATCAGAATTTTCAAGGATTTTTTCCTCCCACAGTCTCTTTTTCCCTTCTGTGGCGCAGCCCGTCAGTGACGGACAGCCCCTGGGCCAGCAGGGCCGCACTGTACAGAATCAGCCCCAGCAACACGCACAAAGCGCAGGCCCAGAGCTCCGGGCACCCCGCTCCCAGCAGCACCCGGAAGAACAGCAGGCACCACGCCCCCATGAACACCGCGGCCAGCACCGGCCGGACAAACCAGACAAACACCTTGGCCCGCAGCTGGGCCGCGCACAGCACAGAGATCAGGTTCAACCCCGCCCCCACCCCGGCGGAGAGCACAAAGCCGAACACAAACCCCGCCAGCCCCCACCGGGGCACCAGGGCCCAGGTGCACACAAGCTGGGCGGCGTCGCTCAAAATGGCGTTGCGGGCCCCTCGGCCCTGAAGGCCCAGGCCGTTGAGGGCACCTCCCAGCACCGACTGGTAGCACCCCAGCAAGGTGCCCACGGCCAGGGGGAGGATGAACTCCCCCACCCCCTCATTCTGGAACAAGGCCCTCCCGATGGTGGGCCCCACCACCGCCAGTAATGCCATGGCAGGAGCCATGAGCAGGGAGGTGGCGGATACCACCCGGTCCAAAAAACCTCCGACGGCCCGGTGGTTTCCCCGGGCAGTGCGCCGGGCCAGATCGGGCACCATCACCAGGCACAGCGCCCCGATGAACCCCGTGGGCAGGGCCAATAACGGCAGGGTCATACCACTGATCACCCCGAACTGGGCCATGGCCTGGGAGGAATCCATCCCCCCCGCCACCAGCCGGGCGGGGATGAGCACCGCGTTGGCCGAACCCAGCAGGGTGCCCAGCAGGGAGGTAGCCCCCACAGGCAGGGCGATGCCAAACAGCTGCCGCCGGGTGACCTGGTCCTGGGGCGTCCCCGGGGGATCGCGGCGCCAGAACCGGCGAAACAGGAAGGTCAGGGTGGCGGCGGAACACACCTCACACACCACCATGCCCGCCACGATGATGCCCACCGTTTTTTCCTTCGTCTGGGGAAGCAGAAGGACCAGAAGGCCCAGCACCGCCCCCGCCCGGACCAGCTGCTCCACCGTTTCCGAAGCTGCCGGGGGCCGCACCCGGCCGATGCCGTAAAAGCAGTGCTTGTGGAGGTTCTCCACCCCGGTGAGCAGCACGCAGGGCACCAGCAGTACGATGCCCAGCCGGGTACGGGCGTCCCCGATGAGGTAGACCGAGATGGGGTCGGAGGCCAGAATCACCACTGCGCCCAGGGGGACAGCCACCAAGAAAAAGCAGCTCAGGGCCCGGCGCAGGGTCAGGCGCACCGCCCCCGTATCCCCCAGGGCGTAGTGCTTGGCGGACAGGGTGGATACCGCCACGGTGAGCCCCACCGCCGTCAGGGACAGCAGCACCGAGTACACCGGCATCACCAGCTGATACAGCCCCATCGTCTCCGCCCCGATCAGCCTGGACAGGGCGATGCGGTAAAAAAAGCCCACCACCTGAGCAAACAGGCCAGTGGCAGTCAGCAGCAATGTACCGGCAAGGATGGAACCCATGGCCAGCCCTCCCCCACACAGAAACTCTCAAGGCATCCTATGTGGGAGGGGCTGTCCTTCATGCCCCGTCCCCCAGATATGGAAGCTCCCCCGGCTTTGCCGGGGGAGCTTCCATATCCGGGGTCTGTCTATCCCGCCCGCTGTCCAGGTTGTCCGTTCCCCGGCCTGTCTCCCGCACCCTTTGGGCCTGCGGGGCATATTCTGAACAGAAAGGGGGCAGGTATATGGACCAGGAAACCCTGCGGGAAAACCTCAAAACTCTGGACGAATCCAGCCAGTTTCTCATCGCCATTGTGGCCTCGCTGCTGCTGTCCCTGCGGGCATTGCTGCTCCAGCGGGGGCAGGTGTGTGCCGCCCTGGCAGGAGAGACGGCGCCCCAGCGGTCCGTTTACCCCCTGCGGCACACCGCCGGGGCCCTCACCCTGGGGGCCGTGGGCTTTTTCCTGTGCCTGGCCGCCCGCACCCTGGCCCAGGCAGATCCGGAGGACCCGGCGGCGCTTTGCTCCGCCCGATCCGGTCTGGCCGCCTCCGTCCTGGTGTTTGCCGCGGCGGCCATCCGCCTGGATGACACGGAATTTCTCCACTGCCTGGGGCGGATGTGACCTCTCACTCCCCCGCCCGGGTCAACGCCCCAGTGACCCCGTCCAGATAGTAGTCCGCCGTGTTGCTGGAAATCAGCCAGGCGGGGCAAAGGCTCACCGAGCCGGAAAAGGACTGTTCCAACAGATAACCCGGCTGCATGGAGGTAATCTGGGAGCACACCTCCCCGCTGGTCAGGACGGCGTCCAGAAAGCGCAGCAGAGCGGTGGGCAGGGTGATGGCCTCCCCCTGTCCCGCCGCGGCCCCCCCGGGATCGGCCGCCAGCAGGGTGCCCTCCAATTCGGTCAGGCTTCCATGCTCATAGGTAAAGACCACCTGGCAGGAGAACAGGGGGGCACCCTGCCACAGCTGGCCAAAGCGCACCGTCCCGGTCCCCTGGTCCAGCTGCACGTCCAACAGCCAGGCCTCAATCCCCATGGCCTCCAGCAACCCGGCGGCCTGCCCCTGGGGATCGCCGGTGTCCCAGGCTTCATCCTGCTCCATCCGGGCGGAGAACGCCCCGCCGGCCCGGACGCTCACCTCTCCCCGGCTGCCCCGGTAGGTGTACAGCCCGCCCCCCTGGTTCTCCGGAGTCACCGCCTCCCCCAGCAGGGCGGCGGCCAGCGCCTGCTCCCGCTGGGTATCCCGCTCCACCGACTGGGGGGACAGGCCCTGGGCGTCCTCCAGGCCGGACTGGGACACCTGGATGCCGCTGCGCTCCAGCACCTGGAGGGCCTGAGTCAGGGCAGATTGCTGATAGCGCCGGTTCTCCCCCTGCCGCATGCCCACCAGCACCAGCAAAAAGCCGTTGACCAGCAGCAGCAGCAGGATGATGATGTTTTTGATCTTGCTCCATTCCATGGCAGGCCTCCTCTCTCCGGCTTGGGCCGCCTGGCCGCTTCCCCTGCGGCTGGCTTCACGCGCGCAATCGCCCCGCGCCTGCTGGTTTGCATTCCTCGCTCCGGTCCACCCGGGCTGCTCACGACGGCTCTGCGCTTCTTCACTGTCACGCTGCGCCTGTTCGCCACGCCCGGCTTCCCTCCGTCTCGGAACACAAACATCCGGACCTGCGGTCCCTCTTGGTTTGCATTCCTCGCTCCGGTCCACCCGGGCTGCTCACGACGGCTCTGCGCTTCTTCACTGAGCCACCCAGATGGGAGCAACCTCTCCCTCCCCCTGGTCCCGGTACTGCAGCACCAGCTCCCGCCGCTCCAGCGTCAGGGCAGGCAGCATGGCCGCCGCCCGCTCCATGCTCAGCAGGGGCTCCTGTTCTCCAGTGGTGCTGTAGCTGCGAAAGCGCAGCGTGAACTCAGCCACATAGCCGTCCCGCACCAAAAACTGTGCGGCCCAGCCGTCCTCATACAGCCACACCGAGCTGCCGCTCAGCTGGTAGCCGAACCGGATCTGCCAGCCGTCCTGTGTCTGGGCGGCGGAGATCAGGTGCAGCCTGGCGTCTCCGCACCTCGCCCCCACCGTGTCCTCGGCCAGCTTGCGTACCGTCTCGATCATCTCCGCCAGGGTGGACTCCTCCCCGCTGTGGGCCACAGGGTACTTGCCCTCCCGGGCAGCCCGGTAGAGCACCGTGCCGTCGTTTCGCACTTCCAGCCGGCTCTCCCCTTCCAAGTAGGCCTCGCCGCCGCTGACGGAGGTGTGGTTCTGACCGTTGAAGGACAGGGCCTCCAGCAGCCCCGACAGGTCGGCGTTAGCGGAAATTGGGGTGGAGGCGGCATACACCGTGCCGGAGGCCTCCTCAGTGATCAGGGTATAGGGGTCCAGCAGCCGGGCCAGCTCCCCGTCTTCAAAGGCGAAGCGGGCGCCGTTCTCCTCCACTCCCTCCACCGCAGGGTCCAGGTGCAGGTCCACGGATAAGTCCGTAGTACACGCGAAGAAGACGCCGGAGGCCTCCTGATAGCTCAATGCCACCCGGCCGTCCTCCCTCTGGGCCAACACCAGGCGGCGGGCCGACCCGCTCAGCGGGCACCCCCCCCCGGGATGCAGCCAGCTGCCCAAGGCGGACAGGGGGATCTGTCCGGAAAAGTCGAAATAGATCCCCTCCCCCTGGAGGCAGGCCTGCCATTGCGCCTCGTCCACCGCCTCCGACTGCCCGGCGGAGGTGAGCGCCTCCCCCAGCAAGGGGCCCACCCGGGCAAACAGGCTGTCCACCTGGGCCTGATTGTACTGCACCCCGTACCGCCCCTCCGGGGTATTGATGGCCATGCGGCAGGGGTAGGCCGCCGCTGTCAGCGTCACCGCGCCGCTGCCTGCGTTCTCAGCCGCGGGCACGCCGTGGGACAGCAGGCCGCTGTCCCGCACCAGCGGGGTCATGGTGAGCAGCCAGGCAGCGGACAGGGACAACAGGACAATGGCAAGGTTCTTCCCCCATTCCAGGTAGCGGCGTTTCCCCTTCATGTCCGTCTGCCCTCCTGATCCGGTCCGTTCACCGGCAGCTCTACCCGGATGGTGAGCCCCGGCTCCCGCTTGTCCACCAGGTAGATGGCCCCCTGATGCAGATCCACGATCTCCTTGGCGATGGACAGCCCCAGCCCCGTGCCCCCGGACTGGCGGGAGCGGGCCTTGTCCACCCGATAGAACCGCTCAAAAATACGGCCTCGGTCCGCCTTTGGAATGCCGATGCCGTTGTCGTCCACCTCCATCCACACCCGGTCCCCCACGGTCCCGGCCCGGAGTACGATGGTCCCCCCATCGGGGGTGTACTTGATGGCGTTGGCCACAATGTTCATCATCACCTGCATCACCCGCTCCTGGTCGGCCAGGATGTCCGGCAGCCCCCGGGGCACCTCCAGCCGGATGGTGTGGGCATGCCTCTGGGCATCCATGAGCACCGCCTGATAGGTGTCGCTCACCGCCTTGGCGAAGGGGAAGCGGGTCAGGTGCAGCTCGCTGCGGCCCGAGTCGAAGCGGGACAGGGTGAGCAGGTCCTGGACGATGTGGGTCATCCGGTCGGACTCGTTCAAAATTACCCCCAAGAAGTTTTTGGCCACCTCCGGGGGCATGTCCCCCAGCCCCTCCTCCAGGGTCTCGGCATAACTTCGGATATTGGTCAGGGGGGTGCGCAGCTCGTGGGAGACGTTGGCCACAAAGTCCTTGCGCATCTGCTCGGCGGCCCGCTGCTCCGTGACGTCGTGGATGAGCACCAGCACGCCCCCCTGGTCGCCCCGGGCAAAGGGGGCCAGTAGCAGCTCCAGGGACCGGCCCGCCACCTGCCGCTCAGCGGACAGGTGGCCGTCCACCCCCTCCACCTGCTCCAGGGGGAACAGGTCGCCGAACAACTCCCCGTAGCTGTCCTCCGGCCCAAAGGCCCGGCGGAGCATCCGGCTGGCTGCTGGGTTGGAGTGGATGACCTTCCCCTCCCGGTCAAAGGCCACCACGCCGTCGGCCATGTGCAGAAACAGGGTGTCCAGCTTGTTGCGCTCATTCTCCACCGCAGCGATGGTGTCGTGGAGCCGCTGAGCCATGGAGTTGAAGCTCTCGGTGAGCTGGCCAATCTCGTCCCGGGAAGTGACCTCCAGCTTCTTGGAGAAGTCGCCGGCGGCCACCTCCTGCAGCCCGTCGGTGAGCCGCTGCAGGGGCGTGACCATGGTTTTGGACAGCAGAAAGGACAGCAGCACGGAGATGACCAGTCCCAGGGCCAGGGCCTCCAGGATCAGGGTGAACATCTCTCCGTTCAGGCTGCGCACCGTGGCCCGGTTGTCCAAAATGTAGATCACATAGGCCTGGTCCCCCCGGTGGATGGGCACCGCGGCGTCCATGTAGCTTGCCGCCGCGTCGCTCTCCAGACCGACCTGCCCCAGTAGGGCGGCGGAGATGTTGGGGGTGATCTCCAGCCCTCCCTCCGGCTCCTCGGCGGAGCCGGCCAGGTACCGCCCGGTCACTCCGTCCAGTACATAGTAGTTCCGGTTGCGCCCGTCCACCCCCAGCACGCCCACATAGGCGGAGAGCACCTCATCCAGCATGGCCACGCCGTCGCTCTCCCCCTCGGTGGGAACCTGCAAGTCCTGGAGAAAGTCTGCGTTGTCCGCTCCAAAGGCGTCGGCCATCTGGCCGTAGAAGTCGTTGATGTAGTAGCCGGTGACCGAATTCATCAGGAAGGCGCCCACCACCGTCATCAGGGAGACGATGAGCAGCACCATAATCAGCACCAGTTTCATATGCAGGCCGCGGCGCATTTCGGGTGCCTCCTTTCTCTTTCTGTCCGGCGGGCGGTTCAGGCCCCAAAGGCGTACCCCAGCCCTCTTCTCGTCAAAATAAACTTAGGATCGGCGGGATCGTCCTCGATTTTCTCCCGCAGGCGGCGAATGGCCACATCCACCGCCCGCACGTCCCCCACATACCCCTCGTAGTTCCACACCTGCTCCATCAGCGCCTCCCGGGAGAGCACCTGCCCCCGGTGGGCGGCCAGGGTATGTACCAGTTCATACTCCCGCTGGGACAGGTCCAGGGGGCTGCCGTCCTTGCTCACCGTCATGGCCTGCTCGTCCACGGTGATCCGCCCCAGTTCCAGCTTGTGGGAGGGGGAGGCGGGGGCCATGGCGGAGCGGCGGATATTGGCCTTCACCCGGGCCAGCAGTTCTCGCATGGAGAAGGGCTTGGTGATGTAATCGTCTGCCCCCAGCTCCAGGCCCAGCACCTTGTCCGTCTCCTCCTCCCGGGCGGTGAGCATGACCACGGGAGTGGTGCGGCCCTGCTGGCGCAGGCGGCGGCACACCTCGAAGCCGTCCAGTCTGGGCAGCATCAGGTCCAGCAGGATCAGGTCCGGGTCCTGGTCCAGCGCCAGCTGCAGCCCCAGCTCCCCGTCGTAGGCCTCCAGGGTGTCGTAACCCTCCCGCCGCAGGTTGAACACCAGGATATCCACGATGTTCTTCTCGTCCTCCACCACAAGAATCTTTTTACCCATCGCCCTCACGCTCCAGGATGCGGCAGGCCCTCAGAATGGCCGCCACCGTTTTGGAATCCTCCAGGCGGCCGTCCACCGCCATCTCCTGCGCCTCTTTCAGCGGCATCTTCACGATCTCTAAAAACTCGTCCACATCCGGGTGGTTCTCCCCAAAACTTAAATCCCGGGCCAGGTAGACGTACTGCCGCTCGTCGCAGAAGCCGGGGGTGGGCAGCATCTCCCCCATGGGGGTCCAGGTTTCGGCGTGGGCTCCTATCTCCTCCTCCAGCTCCCGCCGGGCCGCGGGGAAGGGCTCCTCCCCATACTCCAGCTTGCCCGCGGGCACCTCCAGGATGGTCTTGCCGTAGGGGTAGCGGTACTGGCGCACCAGGTAGACGTTGCCGTCCCGGTCCACCGGCACCATCACCACCGCGCCGGGGTGGCGCACCACCTCCCGCCAGGAGGCGGCGCCGTTCACCAACTCCACCGTATCGTAATACACCTTCAGCAGCCCGCCGTCGTAGACCAGCTTGCTGCTCAGAGTCTTTTCCGTCAGTTCCATGATGGGATCGACCTCCACGCCGCGTTTTTTCCAGTATACCACATCGGGGGGAAAATAAAAAGATGGGAAATTGCCCCGGGGCTTTGGTCGGGTGGAAAAAGGCGATTGTCATTCCCCCGCCGCCGGGGTATAATGGGGGACAAAGAATCTCCCGCGAGGTGATGGGAATGAACTTCAAGCATATGTTGGCCGCCCTTCAGGGTGTGGCGGCTTACAAGGACCTGCTGGACCGGCCGGTGCTCTCCTGCGCCCTGCGCCTGACCCACAGCGCTGTCCACGGGGACGGGCTGGGTGGGCTGGAGGCCTACACCGACCTGTTCTACCACCTCCAGGCGGACGGCTGCGGCGGGCTGGGAGAATGGCTGGGCCAGGCCCTGCGCTGGTCGGAGGGGCCCTATCCCCGGCTGTGCGAAGCCGGGCGGCGGGACCCCGCCCTGGAGCAAGCCGCCCGCATGGACATCTCCGCCTTTGCCCTGCTGGCCAGCGTGGACTGCGACAAGTGGCTGGCTCGGCTGGGCCAGCTGCTGGACAACGACTACCAGGGGGTGCTCACCGGCCTGCCCCGGTGGCGCAGCGGCGTGCCCTTCTCCTTTGAGGGCCTTAGCCAGGCCTACCGCCGGGAGGGTGCGGGCCTGCTGGGGCGCTACCGGGCCTTCTGCTGGCAGGGCGGGCAGCTCATCCCCGTGCCCCACCCCGACTGCCCTGGCCAGGACGACCTGCTGGGCTACCAGCGCCAGCGGGAAACCGTCATCCGCAATACCCAGGCGCTGTTGGCGGGCAAGGCGGTGAATAACATCCTGCTCTACGGGGAGAGCGGCACGGGCAAGTCTGCTACAGTGAAGAGCCTGCTGCGCCTGCCCGGCTCGGAGGAGCTGCGTCTCATCCAGGCGGATAAGGAGGATCTGAGCGGCCTTCCCGCCCTGATCCGCACCCTGGAGGGCCGGCGGCAGAAGTTCATCCTGTTCATCGATGATCTGGCCCTGGACCAGGACTCCACGGCTTACTCGGTCCTCAAGACCATTTTGGAGGGGGGTGTCGCCCCCCGGCCGGACAATGTGGCGGTATATGCCACTTCCAACCGCCGCCACCTGGTGCGCCAGAGCCTCTCCCAGCGTCTGGGGGACGAAGTGGACCGGGCGGAGACCATCCGGGAGACCACCTCTCTGGCCGACCGGTTCGGCCTGCGCGTGCTGTTCCAGGGGCTGGACAAGGGGGAGTTTCTCTCCCTGGTGGACCAGCTGGCCGGCCGGCACGGGGTAACCCTTCCCCCGGAGCAGCTGCATCAAAAGGCGGTGGCCTGGGAGCGGTACCACGGCGGCCAGACCCCCCGGTCGGCCTTGCAGTTCGTGCTGTCCCTGACGTGAAACGGCCTGCGGAAAAAGAGTCTTTTTTCGGAAGGCCCGAAAGGAGGCCGTGGCATGAAACGGCTGACCATTGGAATACTGGCCCATGCGGATGCGGGAAAGACCACTTTGAGCGAGGCCATGCTCTACCAGTCCGGCGCCATCCGGAAGCTGGGGAGGGTGGACCACCAGGACGCCTTTTTGGATACCGACGAGCAGGAGCGGGAGCGGGGCATCACCATCTTCTCCAAGCAGGCGGTGCTGCGCCGGGGGGAGCTGGAGCTGACGTTGCTGGACACCCCGGGCCACGTGGATTTTGCCGCCGAGATGGAGCGGGCAGTACAGGTGCTGGACTATGCCATCCTGCTGCTCAGCGGCCCCGACGGGGTGCAGGGCCACACCGAGACCCTGTGGAAGGTTTTGCAGCGTTACCAGGTGCCCACCTTCCTGTTCATCAATAAGATGGATCAGCCTGGGCCTGACCGGGAGGCCATCCTGGAGCAGCTACACCGGCGCTTCGGGGAGGGGTTCGTGGACTTTACCGGCGACCGAACGGCCCTGCTGGAGCAGGCGGCGCTGCGGGACGACGGCCTTTTGGAGCGGTATCTAGAGGGGAAGGAGCCGGGCAGGGAGGACCTGGCCGCCCTCGTGGTGGAGCGCAGGCTCTTCCCCTGCTACTTCGGCTCCGCGCTGAGGCTGGAGGGGGTGGAGCAGCTGCTCTCCGGCCTGGAGGACTACACACTGGCGCCGGACTGGGGAGGCGAGTTTGCCGCCCGGGTGTTCAAGATCAGCCGGGATGAGCGGGGAGAGCGGCTGACCTGGCTGAAAGTGACCGGTGGCTCCCTGCGGGTGCGGGACACCCTAAAGGGGGACGGATGGGAGGAGAAGGTCAGCCAGCTGCGCCTCTACTCCGGGGCCAAGTTTACACCCCTGGAGGAGGCCCCGGCGGGCACGGTGTGCGCCGCCACAGGGCTCACCCGCACCCGGATCGGCCAGGGTCTGGGTGCAGAGGACAACTGGCTGGGCCCCGAGCTGGAACCGGTGCTTCAATACCAGGTCCTGCTGCCCCACGAGTGCGACAGGTACACCCTGCTCTCACAGCTGCGGCAGCTGGAGGAGGAGGACCCCCAGCTGCGGGTGGAGTGGCACGAGGGGACGGGAACCATCCAGGTACACCTCATGGGGGAGGTGCAGCTGGAGGTGCTCTCCCGTCTCATCGCCCAGCGGTTCGGGGTGGAGGTGGCCTTCGGCCCCGGCTCCATCGTCTATCTAGAGACCATCGCCGCCCCGGTGGAGGGGGTGGGCCACTTTGAGCCCCTGCGCCACTACGCCGAGGTCCATCTGCTGCTGGAGCCTTTGGAGCGGGGCAGCGGCGTCCTGCTGGACACCGCCTGTCCCGAGGACGTGCTGGCGGGAAACTGGCAGCGGCTCATCCTCACCCACCTGGCGGAGAAAGCCCACGTGGGGGTGCTCACCGGTTCCCCCATCACCGATGTCAAAATCACTCTGCTCACCGGCCGGGCCCATGTGAAACACACCGAGGGGGGCGACTTCCGCCAGGCCACCTACCGGGCGGTGCGCCAGGGGCTGATGAGCGCCCAAAGCGTGCTGCTGGAGCCCTGGTACTCCTTTACCCTGGAGGTGCCCCAGGGCAGCGTGGGAAGGGCCATGACCGATTTGCAGCGCATGAGCGGGCAGTTTGATCCCCCGGAGACCGTGGGGGAGAACTGTGCGCTCACCGGCTCTGTCCCGGTATCCGAACTGGCGGGGTACTGGTCCCAGCTGGCCGCCTATACCCAGGGGCGGGGGCGGCTGAGCTGCCGGGTGGAGGGCTACCGCCCCTGCCACAACGCCGGCGAGGTGATCGCCCGGATCGGGTACGACCCGGAGCGGGACGTGGACAACCCCGCCGACTCGGTATTCTGTTCCCATGGGGCGGGGGTAACGGTGAAGTGGAACGAAGTGCGAGACCACATGCACCTGGACAGCGGCTGGCGGCCCGAGGGGGAAAACGCGCCGGATGGACCGTCCGCCCCAGCCAGGCCCGCTTTGAGTTACGAGTCCCATGCGGCGCTGGAAAAGGAACTGCTGGCCATCTTCGAGCGCACCTACGGCCCGGTGAAACCCCGGGCCTTCCGCCCCACCCCCAAGGCCCCTGTCCGAAAGGAGAAGCCCTGGAAGGGGCTCAAGCCCCGCGGCGGGGAGGACTACCTGCTGGTGGATGGATACAACATCATCCACGCCTGGCCCGAGCTGCAAAAGCTGGCCCGGGACGATCTGGAGGGGGCCAGGCAGCGGCTGGTCCACCGGCTGCGCAACTACCAGGGCTGGAAGAAGTGCCGGGTGATCGTGGTGTTTGACGCGTACAGGGTAAAGGGCGGATCCGGCTCGGTGGAGCGGGACGGAGATGTGTGGGTGGTGTACACCAAAGAGGCGGAGACCGCCGATATGTATATCGAGAAAACCACCTATGAGCTGGGGCGCAAGCACCGGGTGCGGGTGGCCACCTCGGACGCTCTGGAGCAGCTCATCATCCTGGGCCACGGAGCCCAGCGCATGTCCGCCTCTGAGCTGGAGCGGGAGCTGTTGGAAACCGAAGCCGCCATCCGGCAGGCCATTGCCCGTTAGCGGGTTGGATTTTCTGAAAAAGATTGCCCCCTTTTCCCGCAGGGGAAAAGGGGGCAAAACCCGCCGGCAGTCGGGCTCGGCGCTTGCGCTGGGCTTTTGCGGGGACCCCGCACCGTGGCCGGTCAAAGCTGCTCGATGATCCATAAGATTAGACCATATACTACACTGGCCGCCGTCCCGTAGGCCAGCACCGGCCCGGCCTCGTCGTCGCAAAGTCCGCTTTCCTCCGTTTCCGCCTGCGGCGAAAACTCCGCGGCGCTTCCTTGCTCCTCCTCTCCCCTCAAAAGCCGCTTGCGCTGGGCTTTTGCGGGGACCCCGCACCGTGGCCGGTCAAAGCTGCTCGATGATCCATAAGATTAGACCATATACTACACTGGCCGCCGTCCCGTAGGCCAGCACCGGCCCGGCCACGGTGAAGAGCTTGGCTCCGGTGCCGGTGACAAAGCCCTCATGCTTGAACTCCAGGGCGGGGGACACCATGGCGTTGGCAAAACCGGTGATGGGCACCAGGGTGCCCGCCCCCGCCCGCTTGGCGATGTCGTCAAACACCCCCAGGCCGGTGAGCAGGGCGGCCAGGAAGATCAGCGTGATGGACACCCAGGCCCCCGCGTCCTCCCGGGTCATGCCCAGGTACTGGTACAGGTTGGACAGCCCCTGGCCCCCGGCGCAGATGCCGCCCCCCACGCAGAAGGCCCACGCCAGGTCCTTCCACAGGGGCGAGGGCTGGGCCATGGCCCTCACATATTGTTTGTACTCCTGATTGGTCATATCCACGGCAGTTTCACCTCCCGGTCAGTGTGCCCGTCCCGGGAAAAAATATTCCCCGCCGGTGGCGAGGAAAGCCCCATCGGGCAAACCACAGCAGCTTCCCCTCCCGGGCAGGCCGCACTGCCGGGGTAAAAATATTCCCTCCGCCCAGGGCGGAGGGAAATTTTTTATTGCACCGTGCCCTCAAACACCAGCCTTCTCTCGCCCAGGAAACGATCGGTGGACACGCCTACGAAATTCTCGCCAAACAACTCGTCCAGCTTCACCGCCAGGCCGAACTCAGGCAGGCGGCCCACCAGCTTTCCGTCCCGGTACAGATAGGCGCACTGCACCGGGGTGGCGTAGTCCCCCGCATCCGTCCACTCCCCGCCGCTGCCGATGAGGGGGAGGATGCACTCCCGCCCCGCCGTCAGCTGCTCCAGCGTCTCCCCGGTGGAGGCCAGGACGAGGGGGAGGGCGTCCAAGGCCGGGGCGCTGTCGTAGTCCCCAAAGGCCCCGCCGGTGGACGCCAGCCCCAGCTGAGCGGCGTACTTCTTGTTGGTCGCCAGGTTCTTCAGCACCCCGTTCTCGATGAGGTTCGCCCGGTCGCCCGGCAGGGTAGTGCCCTCCTTGTCAAAGAAGACGTCGTCCCGGTCCAGCCACTCCGTCCCCGTCACGTCGTAGGAGAGGGTCACCCGGGGGTCGAACAGCCGCTGGCCCAGCCTGCCCTGGAAGAGGGAGGTGCCCACCAGGTACTCCCGGCCGCTCAGGGCCTTGTCCAGAATGGAGAAGTTTTGCAGGGCGTCCCCTATGGCGTTGTCCAAGATCAGGCAACGCCCTCCCTCCGGCATGGGCAACAGGGTGCGGTGGGCGGTGAGCACCTGCCGGGCCTGGGCCAGCCAGCCCTCCCGGTCAAACCGGCGGCTCACGGCGAGCAGATGGCTGTCGTACATGTTGGGGGAGCCCGCCTGTTTAACCAGCAGCACCATGGCGTAGGACCGCTTCTGGTCGGCATACTTCAGCCCGGCGTCGTTCTCCAGCCGCATCTCCACATCCATCATCTGCAGCTTGTTGGACAGCACGAAGTCGGGGAACTCCGCCCGTAGGGTGGCCAGCAGCTCCTCGCACTCCGCCCGGAACGCCTCCGGGGTGACGAGGGCCTCCCCCTGTTCCCGGACCCGCTCCTTCCCCGTCTCCGGGGGCATGGCCTCCACCTTCCGCTCCAGGGCCTGCTCCGCCGCTGCCCAGGCATCCGCCGTGGGCTGGCCCAGGCAGCCGGCTACCCCAATGTACCCGTTGTGGTACACCCGGCAGCCGGACTTGGTGATATTCTTTTTCCGCAGGGAGTCCACCCGCCCGGCGCTCACGTTGAGGCTCACCTCCCGGACGGTCTGCTGATACAGTTCCTTGATCATCTTCTCCCCCTCCTCACTGCACGTTCATGGTTTTCACCCGCACATAGGGCCCGCCATCGGACACCCGCAGGGGAAACTGCTCCATCTTGCCGCAGCCGCCGAAGACGGAGCTGGTCACCTCCACTTGGTCGGACAGGCCGTCGATGAGGTGGAGGGTGTCCATCACGTTGCCGCTGATCACCGACACCCGCACCGGCTCGGCCAGCCTGCCGTCCCGGATCATCCAGGCCATGTTGGGGGCGATGGTGAAGGTGGACATCCCCGTGCCGTAGATATAGTCGTGGATATAAACCCCCTCCTTCACCCCGGCCAGCAGCTCCTCTTTGGTCTGTTTGCCCGGTCCGATGCAGGTGGAGGTCATGCGCACAATGGGCTCGAACTCAAAGCTGATGGACCGGGCGTTGCCCGTGTCCGCCTCGTCCAGGGCGGCGGCGGTGGCGGCGCAGTGCAGCCGGCCGGAGAGCACCCCGTCCCGGATGAGCCAGGAGCGCACCTTTTTCGTCCCCTCGTCGTCGTAGGGCACATATCCGGAGCCCAGCTCCGAGCCGTCGTCGTAGATGGACAGGATGTCCGAGCCCACTTTGGTGCCCATGGCCCACTCCGTCAGCATGCTCTCGTCCCCCAGCATGAAGTCGGACTCGCTCTTGTGGCCGAAGCTCTCGTGGGCGAACACCCCCGCCACCTCCGGGGAGAGGATCACCGGGTACTGCCCCGGCTTCACCGGCACGGCGTTTTTGGCGAAGTCCAGCGCCCGGCGGTAGTCGGCCAGGATGGCCTCGTCGGTGACGTTCAGATCGTCAAAGTGGTTGGCGTAGAAGCTCTTGGACTCGGTGAGGGGGGCGTCCCCCGCCTTGAGGGTGAACTGCACCCGCAACCCGCAGCTCTGGTAGTCCCACGCCACGTCGCAGCCCAGGCTGGACACCACATGCTTCACCCGGTACTCGTCGGCCAGCCGCACTGTGGCCACAGCCACCCCCTCCTGAGCGGCCACCAGATCGTGGCAATGGCGCACCAGTTCCTCTTTACGGGCGTGGGGCACGTCGGTCTCCCGCCGGTTTTCAAAGCGCATCACCCGGTCCCGGTTGGCCTGGAGGCGGCGCACCACCGGATCGGCCAGGATCTCCGGGTTGGGCGCAGCCATGGCCGCCAGGCTGTCTAGCTCCTGCTGTAGCTTGTCCAGGTCGGTGGTCACCCCGTAGTACCACATGGTTCCGTCATACACTCTGAGAAACGCGCCCTTCTCCCTGCGGGTGCGGTTGACCTCCCACGCCCCGTCCACATAGGTCAGGGCGGTGGAAAAGACCTCCTCCACGCGCACATCGGAGAACAGCCCCTCCGGGAATCGAATCATGGTCGAATCCCCCTTTCCTGAAATTGTCCTCATTGTACTCCCCATATACCTCACCTGTCAATGTATTTCACAAAAATTACCCCCGACAGCTGTCCGGGGGTAATCTTGCGGCAGGAGCCGTGGGGCGTTCCCGCCCCAGCGGGCAGGCCCGCCGGTAGCGGCAGCCCTTTTCTCTATTTGGTTTCCGGCAGCTGGCCCCCCCGGATCTTCTCCAGGGTATTGACCAGGGTGGCTGACTCCTGCACCTCCAGCAACTCCCCGATTAGGCGGTTGGATAAAAGGAAACCCTCCGGGGTAAAATGCCAGCGTCGGCCCGCCCGCACCGCCCAGCCCTTCTGCTCAAACTGGGCCAGTTTGGCCGCGATGGGGTCAAAGTTCATATAGTACTCCCGGCGGTACTCCCACTCCTCAATGCCGTGGGTGGTGCGCAGGCGCAGCATCAGGTATTCGCTGCCCCGCTCCCGGGGCGGGATCCGCTCCGATTCCGCCAGCAGCTCTCCCCCATCCAGTACGCCGTGGATGTATCCCTCCAGGTCCCGGACATAGGCATACCGGCAGCCGCCGAAATCGGAGTGGGCCGCCACCCCCAGCCCCAGATAGGGCCGGCCCATCCAGTATTTCAGGTTGTGGCGGGACTGGTAGCCGCTCTTGGCGAAATTGGAGATCTCGTACTGGTCGTAGCCCGCCTGGGCCAGCCGGTCCACCGTCCACAGGTAGAGGCTGGACTGGACGTCGTCGTCGGGCAGCCGCTCCCCCCGCTCCACCCGTTCCGCCAGGGGGGTGCCCGGCTCCACCGTCAGCCCGTAGCAGGACAGGTGCTCAGGCTCCAGGGCCAGGGTCTTTTCCACCGTCTCGCGCCAGCTCTCCTCCGTCTGACCGGGCAGGCCGAAGATCAGATCCAGGTTCAGGTTGCGGATTTTGGCCTGGCGCACCGCGGCCACGCCGTCCACCACCTGCTGGAAGGTGTGGGGCCGGTGGACTGCGCGCAGCTCCCCGTCACAGGCCGACTGCATCCCCATGGAGATCCGGTTTACCCCTAGCCGGCGCAGGTGGCGCAGCATCTTCAGGCTCACGCTGTCCGGGTTGACCTCCAGGGTAATTTCCACTCCCTTGGCCACATGGAATTTCTTTTTCACCGCGGTCAGAATCTCCGCCAGCCGCTTCTCCCCATACCAGCTGGGCGTGCCGCCGCCGATGTAGATGCTGTTGACCTCGTTCTCCCTGGCCAGGGGGGCGGTCTCCGCGATGTTGCGCAGCAGCGCCTTCTGGTAGTCGTCCATCCGGTCGTCCCGGCCCGCCAGAGAGTAGAAATCACAGTAGTCGCACTTGCTGCGGCAGAATGGAATATGCAGATACAAACCCAAGCTCTCGCCCATATTGTTCCTCCGTTGCTGGTCTGGGCACCGGGGCTGCTACGGCCCCAGACGTCCCCTCGTGGTTTTTAGTATACCGCTTTTTGACCGGTTTTTCAATCCTTCTTTCCCCTTCGAGTTCTTAATCTGATTTTAATAATTATATTTCGTGGTTTTTCTCTTGATATTTTGCCCGATTGATGCTATACTGGTACCACAGGCCCGAAAGGAAGGTGTCCGCTATGGAACATGTACTCAGCTCCTCCCCCTTTGACAGCGTCCCCGCTCCCCGGCGGCGCAGCCGCCCCCAGGAACAAGGCCGCAATCCTTACGACGGCCTGCGCCCCTGGTCGGCCATCACCCATGGCGTCGGCGCGGTGCTGGCGGTGCTGGCCACCATACTGCTGCTGGCGCGCACCGTGGCCGCCGGAGGGGATGTGTGGAAGCTGGTCTCCTTTTCCATTTATGGGGTGAGCATGACCGCACTATACACCGCCTCCACCCTGTACCACTGCGTGAACACCTCCGTCCGGGGCCGTGTCGCCCTGCGGAAATATGACCACACCGCCATCTATTTCCTCATCGCCGGCACCTACACCCCCGTGTGTCTCACCGCCCTGCGGGGCCCCTGGGGCTGGTCTTTGCTGGGGGTGATCTGGGCTCTGACCATCGCGGGACTGGTGATGAGCCTGGTGTGGATCAACTGCCCCCGGAAGCTCACTGCAACGGTGTATATCGCCATGGGCTGGCTGGCGGTCATCGCCATCTACCCTCTGGCGATCACCCTGGGACTGCGGGGCATCGTGTGGCTTCTGGCCGGCGGCATCCTCTACACCGTCGGTGGGGTGCTGTACGCCCTGAAGTGGCCGGGGCGGGATAACCCCCGATTCGGCTGCCACGAGGTGTTCCACCTCTTCATTCTGCTGGGCTCCATGGCCCACTTCATGATGGTCTACCAGGTGCTGCTGCCCCTGTGATGGGTACCCTCTCCCCCGGGTTCAACCGGGGGAGTTTTTTACCGGTTGGCGCACCGGCAGGCGGACTTAAGTTCGCCGGGTCTCGTCCCGGCAGACGAGGTACTTTCTCTTGCACCAGAGAAAGTACCCAAAGAGCGTGTCCAGGGGGAGGGCCCCTGGATACCCCCCGCTCAGTTGGGGTGCGTCCCTCTCTTTCCGGCGTCCTTGACTCGCGGCTGCCCAACTTCCCCCGACGGCCTCCGGCCTCCTGCATCCGTATGCTTTGGTATCTGCACCCCACCGGGGCGCCTGGAATCGCGTGGCACTTTGGTGCCTGCGCCGTTAGCGGTGCAGACCCGCAGGCTTGAACACCAAGATTAGGCGCCCGTAGGCGGCGTAGAAGTGCGGCAAGTTTGCTGGGCAAAAGGCCGGGGGCCGCCGTGCGTGACAGGGAGTGTCAGCAGGTGTGCGCCGGTCGTTAGAGTGATGCACCCATTTTACGCCCCCGTAATCGGGGGTTCTTAGGGGGCAAGCCCTGCGTACGAGGGACGCCCTC
>DVKM01000090.1 GCA_018716015.1 Candidatus Enterenecus stercoripullorum
GAGGGGGACACAGTCGAAAGTGTCCCCCTCCTATGCGTGCTTTTGGTTACTTTTCTCACGAGAGAAAAGTGACCCGGTGTACGGGGCCGGAGGCCCCGAAAGGTTTCGGAAAGAAACATATTTTCCCCCCGCCCGGCGATGGGCGAATCTAAGCGCATCGGTGCCATGCGTTGGCTCAGATTATCAGTGAAAAAAGATCAAATATTCTTTTTGATAGTTTTTAAAGCATTCTTCTCCAGGCGGCTCACCTGGGCCTGGGAGATCCCCACCTCGGCGGAGACCTCCATCTGGGTCTTCCCCTCGTAGAACCGCAGGGCGAGGATGTGGCGCTCCCGCTCCCCCAGCCGGTCCAGAGCATCCTTCAGGGCGATGTGCTCCAGCCACTGCTCGTCGGTATTTTTGCTGTCCTTCACCTGGTCCATGACGCAGACTGTGTCGCCGCTGTCGGAATAGATAGGCTCAAAGAGGCTCACCGGGTCCACGATAGCGTCCATGGCGAAGACCACGTCCTCTCTGGGGATGTCCAGCTCCTTGGCCAGCTGCTCCACCGTTGGCTCCCGCTGGGTCTCCGACATCAGCTTCTCCCGGGCCTGCATGACCTTGTAAGCGGTGTCCCGCATACTGCGGCTGACCCGGATGGTGCTGTTGTCCCGGAGGTAGCGGCGGATTTCCCCCACAATCATGGGCACGCCGTAGGTGGAGAACCGCACCGGCTGGGTGATGTCGAAGTTGTCGATGGCCTTGATGAGGCCCACACAGCCCACCTGGAATAAATCGTCGGCGTTCTCCCCCCGGCCTGAGAATTTCTGGATCACTGACAGTACCAGACGCAGGTTTCCCCGGATCAGCTCGTCCCGGGCCTTCTGATCCCCTTCCTTGGTCCGCCGCAGCAGCTCCATCGTCTCATCATTTCGCAGCACCTTCAGCTTTGAAGTGTTCACGCCGCAGATCTCGACCTTGCCCTGCACGAACGCATCCCTCCCGGTTTTCAGCTTACCGTCGATACATTGGCAGTTTGTCCCTCGCCCAGGTAGAATATACGGTAGGAAACCGGGAGGTTTTGTCGCCAGACAGTGCAGGCACTGTCCGCCCAGCTAAGACAATGCCGCCCCACATTGTTGTCTTTATGTATATATTTTTTGTGCAAAATTTGTTGAATACTGCCAGAGCAATTCAGGGCATATTATGATATACTGCTTTTTGATTTCGGGTTTTTTTGACCGACAGTCGGAGAACATAAATCGACATCCCAAAGAGGAGGAAACTGACATGTACGGAGTAGACATCATCAATCAAGTGGATGTGGAGGTGGCCAGCGCCATCCAGGCGGAGGTGGATCGCCAGGAGAGCCACATTGAGCTGATCGCCTCCGAGAACTTTACCAGCCGGGCCGTTCAGCTGGCGGCCGGCAACCCCCTGACCAACAAATACGCCGAGGGCTATCCCGGCAACCGCTACTATGGCGGCTGCGAGTATGTGGACGTGGTGGAGAACATCGCCATTGAGCGGGCCAAGAAGCTCTTCAACTGCACCTACGCCAACGTCCAGCCCCACTCCGGCGCCCAGGCCAACATGGCCGTGGAGCTGGCCCTGCTCCAGCCCGGCGACACCATGATGGGTATGAAGCTGGCCCACGGCGGCCACCTGACCCACGGCAGCCCGGTGAACTTCTCCGGCCACCTGTTCAACATCGTGGGCTACGGCGTCACCGAGGAGGGCTATATCGACTACGACGAGGTGGAGCGGCTGGCCATGGAGCACAAGCCCAAGCTCATCGTCTGCGGCGCCAGCGCCTATCCCCGGATCATCGACTTCAAGCGTTTCCGGGAGATCGCCGACAAGTGCGGCGCCTATCTGATGTCTGACATCGCCCACATCGCCGGTCTGGTGGCGGCGGGTCTCCACCCCAGCCCCTTCCCCTGGGTGGACGTCGCTACCACCACCACCCACAAGACCCTCAAGGGGCCCCGGGGCGGCATGATCCTGTCTACCGCCGAGTTCGCCGCCGAGCACAAGCTCAACAAGTGGGTGTTCCCCGGCGTCCAGGGCGGCCCCCTGATGCACATCATTGCCGCCAAGGCCGTGGCCCTGAAGGAAGCCCTCCAGCCCTCCTTCAAGGACTACGCCCAGCTGGTGCTGGATAACGCCCAGGCTCTGGCCAAGGGGCTGACGGACCGGGGCTTCAACCTGGTCTCCGGCGGCACGGACAACCACCTGATGCTGGTGGATCTGCGCAACAAGGGCATCTCCGGCCAGGAGTGCGAGGAGCTGATGGACAGCGCCAACATCACCTGCAACAAGAATTCCATCCCCTACGACACCGCCGGCGCCAACCACCCCAACGGCATCCGTCTGGGCACCGCCGCCGTGGCCGCCCGTGGGCTCCAGCCTGCCGACATGGACACCATCGCCCACTGCATCGACCTGCTGGTCAGCAAGCGGGAGGCCGGCGTTAAGGAGGCCCGGGCCCTGGTCGCTGAGATCACCGTCAAGTATCCCCTGTACCGGTAAAATTGTTTGTTGAAGCGGGGCCAAAAGGTCCCGCTTCTTTTTTTAGCCTCCTCCCCGTCCTTCTCTTGCGGGCTTCCACCTAAAAACAACAAGCCGCCGCCGGCATCTGCCGGCGGCGGTCCTTCATTTGTCGGACTTACTTTTTGAAGCCATCCTTCAGGCCCACAGATCGATTGAACACCAGATGCCCCGGACGGCTGTCTCTGCTGTCCAGGCAGAAGTAGCCCAGACGCAGGAACTGGAAATTGGCGGGGGCCACGGCGTCGGCCAGACCGGCCTCCACCTTACAGCCGGTGACCACCTCCAGGGAGTCGGGGTTCAGGCACTCCAGGAAATCCTTGTCAGCGGCGTCGGGGGCGGGGTCGGAGAACAGGTTGTCGTAGAGCCGACACTCCGCGTCCACGGCGGTGGCGGCGTCCACCCAGTGGATGGTGGCGCCCTTCACCTTCCGACCGTCGGCGGGGTTGCCGCCCCGGCTGTCCGGGTCATACTCGGCGGCAATCTCCGTAACATTGCCGTTCTCGTCGGTCTCGTAGCCCACGCAGCGGATCAGGTAAGCTCCCTTCAACCGGCACTCGGGGCCGCCGGGATAGAGGCGCTTGTACTTGGGCACGGGCTCGGGAAGGAAGTCGTCGGCCTCCACGTACAGCTCCCGGGAGAAGGTGATCTCCCGCTCCCCGTCCTCGGGACGGTTGGGGTTGTTCTCCACGGTGAAGGTCTCGCTCTTCCCCTCCGGGTAGTTGGTGATGACCAGCTTCACCGGGCGGAGAACCGCCATCCGCCGCTGGGCGGTCTCGTTGAGGTCCTCCCGGAGACAGTGCTCCAGGAAGCTGTACTCCACGGTGCTGGCTGCCTTGGCCACGCCGATGCGCTCGCAGAAATTTCGGATGGAGGCAGGGGTGTAGCCCCGTCGGCGGAGGCCGCAGAGGGTGGGCATCCGGGGATCGTCCCAGCCAGAGACCTTCCCGCCCTCCACCAGCGCCCGGAGCTTGCGCTTGCTCATGACG
>DVKM01000091.1 GCA_018716015.1 Candidatus Enterenecus stercoripullorum
CAACTCCGGCAGCACTTCCATCACCGCCGACCGGGCCAAGCAAATCGCTCTGAACCACGCGGGGCTCACCTCCAGCCAGGTTTCCTTCATCCGCAGCCACCTGGATTGGGAGAACGGCCGCCGGGTCTACGAGGTGGAGTTCTACAACACCTCTAACTACACCGAGTACGACTATGAGATCGACGCGGCCACCGGTACGATCCTCTCCTATGACCATGACGCGGAGTACTACACCCGGCCCAGCACCGGCAACTCTGGCAACTCCGGCAACTCCGGCAGCACTTCCATCACCGCCGACCGGGCCAAGCAAATCGCTCTGAACCACGCGGGGCTCACCTCCAGCCAGGTTTCCTTCATCCGCAGCCACCTGGATTGGGATGACGGCCGCCAGGTGTACGAGGTGGAGTTCTACAACACCTCTAACTACACTGAGTACGACTATGAGATCGACGCCTCCACCGGCACGATCCTCTCCTATGACCACGACGCGGAGTACTACACCCGGCCCAGCACCGGCAACTCTGGCAACTCCGGCGCCACCATCACTCTGGAGCAGGCCAAGCAGATCGCCCTGGCCAAAGTGCCCGGCGCCACCAACATTCAGATTCACCTGGACCGCGACGACGGCCGGCTGGAGTATGAGGGTTCCATCTATTACGGCTCTTGGGAATACGAGTTCACCATTGACGCCTACACCGGCGCCATCCGGGAGTGGGAGCGGGACTCCATCTATGACTGAACCCTGTCCCCACCTCAGGCGGTCCTGGCCCTGCCCTTCCGTTCCTGATGGATGGACTGGACCCCTGCCCGCCTGATGTACACATCGCTGTGAAAGCCGCTTCAGCCCCCTCGGAACAAACTTCCGAGGGGGCTGATTTTTACATTGCGGCAGGTCCGCGGCCGCGTCTGGCAATATGGCGGCTGTTATGCAATCTTTTCTCTCAATCCTTCATTGTCAAACCCATGGGGGATTTGCCGCAATTTCCGACGGTTGTGATCATCTTCGCGCTGTTTTGCATGACGATTGCGTGTTTTGCATTTTATGTCCGTGCCTCCCCTCTTTCCAGTGCAATGCCTTTTTACAAAAAATCCTGCCGTCCTCCCACTATTTTTATGGATATCCCCGTGTTGTTTTCAGTTGACTGGCCCATTATTTCACGCTATAATGTAATAAAGTTTCCGATTGGGCGGCACTTTTGCCCATTTCTCATATGCAGAATTTATATTTAAAAATTCGTTTCAGAGAAAGGGGATGTTTCCTGTGATCAAGTTGGCTCATATTGACAAGTTTTTCGGCAACCTGCATGTTTTGAAAGATGTAAACCTCCAAGTTGCAGAAGGGGAGAAGCTCGTCATCATCGGCCCCTCCGGCTCCGGCAAGAGCACCACGGTGCGCTGCATGAATTTCCTGGAGGAACCCACCTCCGGCGAGGTGTATATCAACGGGGTGCAGCTCACCCATAAGAATAAAACGGAGATCGTGCGCAGCTCCACCGCCATGGTGTTTCAGCAGTTCAACCTCTATCCCCATATGACGGTGCTGGAAAATCTGACCCTGGCCCCCATCAAACTGCAGAAGGTACCCAAGGCAGAGGCGGTGGAGCGGGCCTACAAGTACCTTGACATCGTTGGCCTGCGGGAAAAGGCGGGCAACTATCCCACCACCCTCTCCGGCGGCCAGCAGCAGCGGGTGGCCATTGCCCGGGCCCTGTGCTCCCGGGCGAAGATCATCCTGTTTGACGAGCCCACTTCCGCCCTGGACCCGGAGACAGTGCAAGAGGTGCTGGACGTCATGATCCGGTTGGCCAGTGAAAAGAACATCACCATGGTCATCGTCACCCACGAGATGGGCTTCGCCCGCCAGGTGGCCGACCGGGTCATCTTCATGGACGCCGGGCGCATCGTGGAGGAAGGCCCCCCTGAGCATTTCTTCACCAATCCCACCGAGGAGCGAACCAAGGCCTTTCTGAGTAAGATCCTGCGCTGATCCCGGCTTGCAGCGGCGCAAAGGTGCGCCTGTAAGAATATATTTTATCAGTTTATTTGGAAATGGAGGACTCTGTGATGAAGAATTGGAAGAAACTGCTGGCCGCTCTTTTGGCCGGCGCCATGTGCTTTGCCTTCGCCGCCTGCGGGAACGACAGCGGCGCCACATCCGATCCCGGTGCCCAGGGCAGCCAGACGTCCGCAGGGGACCTGCCCACCGACGTCCAGGCCATCGTGGACCGGGGCGTGCTGCGGGTGGGGGTCAAAACCGACGTGCCCGGCTTTGGCTACCAGGACGTGCTGACGGAGGAGTACTCCGGCATGGAGATTGACCTGGCCCACAAGATCGCGGAGACCCTGGGCCTCAGTGATGTGGAGTTTACCGCTGTCACCGCCGCCACCCGGGGCCAACTGCTGGACTCGGGCGATATCGACATGGTCATCGCCACCTTTACCATCAACGATGAGCGTAAAGAGAGCTGGAACTTCACCACGCCCTACTATACCGACGCGGTATCCCTGCTGGTGAAAAAGGACAGCGGTATTGCCGACTACGCCGACCTGGAGGATAAGGTGGTGGGCGTCTCCACCGGCTCCACCTCCATGGAGGCCCTCATTGCCGCGGCGGAGGAGGCCGGCGTCACCCTGACCCCAGAGGCAAACTTTGCTGAGTACGCCACCTATCCCGAGATCAAGACCGCCTTGGACGCCGGCCGTGTGGACGCCTTCTGTGTGGACGGCTCCATTCTGTCCGGCTATCTGGATGACAGCGTGGAGATTCTGGACTCCATCCGGTTCTCTCCCCAGGAGTACGGCATCGCCACCGCTCTGTCCAATACCGGCCTGGCCGAGTACCTGGACGATCTGATCAACACCTGGCTGGGGGACGGTACCATCGACCAGATGATTTCCGACAACGGCGTGGCCGCTTCCTTCCAAGGCTGAGTTTCACAAATCTTCACCTCCCCCTGCGCTGAAGGGCAGGAGGAGCTCGACAACGACCCCGTTTGATCCATTCTGCTTGGGGCCGGAGCTGCCGCTCCGGCTCCGTCAGGGGCACCTCGCCCAAATGGCGGGATGTCCCTGACGGAGGGTACCACTCCCCGGTAAAGGAGGCTCTTCTATGCTTGAACAAATCCTAACTCCCTGGCGTTGGCAGAACCTGCTCACCCAGTGGCCCGCCCTGCTACGCGCTTTTCTCATCACCCTGGAGGCGTCGGTGCTGGCGCTGATCCTGGCCCTGGCGTTGGGCGTGATCTTTGGATTGATGTCCACCTCTCACCACCGCCTGCCCCGGGCCATCTCCCGGGTCTATGTGGAGTTCTTTCAGAACACCCCGCTGATGATCCAACTGTTCTTCGTATTTTTCGCCCTGCCCTATGCTGGGATCTCCCTGCCCTCCTTCACCTGCGGCGTGCTGTGCGTGGGGGTCTATACCGGCGCTTACATCTCCGAGGTGGTCCGGGCCGGCATCCAGTCCATCCCTCTGGGGCAATTTGAGGCCGCCTATTCCCAGGGCTTCACCTATCTTCAGACCATGCTGCTCATCATCCTGCCCCAGACAGTGAAGATCATTCTGCCCCCGTTGGTCAACCAGTGCGTCAACCTGATCAAAAACACCTCGGTACTGGCCATGATCGCCGGGGGAGACCTGATGTATGTGGCCAACAACTGGGCCACCAATGGCAGCGCCAGCTATGGCCCGGCTTATCTCATCAGTGGGATCCTCTACTTCTGCCTGTGCTTCCCCCTGTCCACCTGGGCCCGCCGGTACGAGGAGAAGCTGAAACGGCAGGATATTCAAAAGCCCGCCGCCGGAAAGGAGGTCGCGGTATAATGCTGGACTATTTAAGCGGCCTGTTCACCCCCACCATCCTGCTCTATCTGCTGCGGGGCTTTGCCATTACGCTGCGGGTGGCCGTCATTGCCATTCTGCTCTCCATCGTGTTCGGCGCCATTCTAGGCCTGATCCGGTCCTACGCCCCCAAGCCCTTGCGGATGCTGGCCGGGGCCTACGTAGAATGGTTTCGCAACACCCCCAACCTGCTGTGGGTGATGGTGTGCTTCATCGCCGCGCCCCTGCCCAGCGACTGGGCCCGCTGCACCATGGCCTATGTCCTGTTTACCTCCGCCATGATGGCCGAAATCATCCGGGGCGGATTGAACGCCATCCCCAAGGGCCAGTTTGAGGCCGCCCACTCCCAGGGCTTTACCATGGTGGGCACCCTGTGGTATATCATCCTGCCCCAGTGCTTCCGGCGCATCGTGCCCACCATGCTCAGCCAAATCATCACCGTGGTGAAGGATACCTCCTTCATGGCCCAGGTGGCGGTGGCCGAGCTACTGTTCCGCACCAAGAACCTGATGAGCATCTTCTATAACGTGGTGGGCCGGCAGATCACCGCGCCCGACGTGTTCCTCCTATTCGGCTTTGCCATGCTGCTGTACTTCGCGGTAAACTTTACCCTGTCCTGCATCGTGCGCTACCTCCAGAAGCGCAACAATTCCGGGGTGCAGGCCAGATAAGGTAAAGCGCCGGCAGAGGCAGGGAAGCTCCCCGCCCAGCCTGTCAAAACAGGCTGGGCGGGGAGCTTTTGTTGCTTTCTGTTGGAAGCGGTACCGGCTGGCTCTCTCACCCCCAGGGAACCAGGTTCAGCCCGCTCTCCTGGCTCCACTCCACCCGGTAGAGCTGTCCTCGCCGGGTCCCCTGGGGCAGCAGCTCCAGCAGGGAGTCCTCACACTCCATGAGGTAGAGGTAGCCACAGTGGTTGGCCTGAACGGCCGCCAGCAGGGCGGCGTAGTCCGCCTCGCCCCCCTGGTTCAGATAGATGTCGGAGAAGGACACCGGTGAGGCGGCGTTGACCACGATGGGGTTCATCGCCTCTCGGGTGAGCACCAGCAGCACCCGAGCCCCGCTCTCCCGGTAGGGGACGGCGGCAGCGGCGTCAAGGAACCCCTGGTAGGTGGAGACATAGCGGCCTCGATTCTCTATCCGGACCGCGTCCAGCTCATCGTAGAGAAACCTGCGGTACGCCTCGTGATAGCTGGTGCAGCTCAGCAGAATCAGAGCGGCCACCCCGCCCAAAATCCATTGCCGGCCCGCCTTCAGGCGGTGCAGGTCAGCCCCTGGAGCCGTGCCCGCAGCAAGGACGGTCAGCAGCATCAAAAGTCCCGTATTGGCCGGCTCGCAGTACCGGCTCATCAGGGTGACCGCGTTCACCGGCTCCAGGTACTGAGTCTCGTCGTAAAACATGGTCATCTGCCCGATGGACACCACAAAGTAGATCAGGACGCTGGTCCCCAGGACATAGAACAGCAGCCGCTTCCCCTTCCCCCGGGGCACCGCTCCCAGCCGCCACAGCAGCAGGGCAGCACACACCAACAGCGCCAGAATGGCAAAGGGGGACAGGTCGATGACCGGGGTATTCTCCCGGTGGACGGGAGTGACAAAAAAGGCCTGGAGATAAGACCGGATGTATCCCCGGGTCACCGGGGAGTCCAGAAAGGTCCCGTTGGCCAGCTCGTCCAGCCGTTCCATGGCCCGGCCCAGAAAGCCGCCGGCCAGATATCCGCTGCGCTCCATCACCCGGCAGTAGACCGACCAGCTCTGGGCCAGCAGGACTGGGACGGCGAACAGAACAGCGCAGAAGCGGTACTCCCGCTTCTCCCGCAGCCACCACAGCAGGAAGAACAGCCCGGCCAGCAGGCTCCACAGCAATCCGATGCCCTTCATCAGCGCCAGACATCCCGCCGCAATCACCAGCTGCACTTTCCAGAACCACAGCCGCTGTGCCGGGCGGGTCACCATTTTCCCCAGGAGCATGCCGAACAGGACGGCCATGATGGGCTCCACATAGATGGACCGGTAAATTGCCGAGCTGCACACCCCTGGCACACACAGGGCACAAACCGGGATCAGCAGCCAGGTGAACCCCCGCCCCCTGGGATAGCGGCCGCGGAACACGGCGGCCGCGGAGAAGAGCGCCAGGCCGCTGAAGATGAAGTATCCGAAGAAAATAAACTGCTCCTGATAGCTGCCAAACAGGTGGACGAACCACCACATGATCAGCTGAAACATGGGGCTGTAATCCCCGAACCCAGGAGCCACGTTGCTGTATTTGGCGGCAAAGCCCTCCCGGTAGTACAGGCTCTTGATGTCGGGCCCCCAGAAATTGTAGGCGTCCCACTCCAGGATCTGCTCCCCCCGCAGGCACAGGCACATCACTGCCAGCAGCAGGACGCAGCCCCACAGATAGGGGTCCCACAGCTGCCGCTTCAGCTCCTGCCCAATGACCTTGCCGCCGCCCTTCCGGATCATCCAGAGGGCGCAGCCCGCCCCGGTCAAGAGCAGGATCCAGTCGATCAGCCCCATCAGCCCGAAAAAGGCCAGGACATAGAGGACCAACCCTATGGCGCACAGCAGATACGGGGCCAGCTCCACTGGCGTCTGCCGGGTGTGCCAGGCCAGGGCAAACAGGATACAGAACAGGGCAAACAGAGATACTATGGCCATCTTGCCCGCCCCCTTCAGCTGGTTTCGTCGGGTTCCTCCCGGAAGATGAACCGGCGCTGGATCCAGTAGTTGACCACAAACAGGACCACGTCCACCAGCGCCTTGGTCAGGGTCAGCGGCAGGGGCAGAATCTGGAGCGCTGTAACCACGCCGCCGCTGACCAGCATCACACACACCCACAGCAGCAGGTACTTCCAGAACTGGCTGCGCTTGCGCCTGCGCACCTGAAAGCTCCAGACCTGGTTGAGCTTAAAGTTCACATAGCCGGAGGCACAGCGGGCCAGGATGGTAGACGCCATGACCCCCAGCCGCAGGGAGAACAGGGTAAAGAGCAGCAGGTCCAACCCGCAGCCGATCAGGGAGGAGGCGGCGTACTTCAATGGCCGCTGATAGATCCGCGCACTGTCCACCACCGTTCGGAAATGAGAGCCCCGGTTGTTGTCTTCATACACCGTCTGGATGGGGATCATCTCCATGGGGTAGCGGGCGGCCACCACGTCGGTGAGCATATTGGTCTCATACTCGTACCGCTCTCCCGGCAGCGCCAGCAGCCGGGAGAATAGCTCCCGGGGCAGCCCCCGCAGCCCCGTCTGAGTGTCCGGGCAATCCAGGCCGGTGGACAGGCGGAGAAAGAAGGATGTAATCCGGTTGCCCATCCGGGATTTCCAGGGCACCTGGTCTTGGGAGAAATCCCGGATGCCCATCACAAAGGGATGGTCCGCCCCGGACAGGGCCTGTGCGACCCGCCGGATATCCTCCGGCAGGTGCTGTCCGTCCCCGTCCGCCGTGACCACGCCGGTGAGCGCGGGGAACCGCTCCAGCGCCGTGCGGATACCGGTTTTCAGGGCCGCGCCCTTCCCCCGGTTGACAGCATGTCGGGCCACCACCGCCCCCAGCGCCTGCGCTTCCTCAAAGATTCCGGCATAGGAGGGCCCGGAGCCGTCATCCACCACCACGATATCCCGCAGCCCTTCCTCCAGACAGCCCCGGACCACTTCGGCCAGGTGCCGGTCCGGGTTCAGCGACGGGATCAAAACCACCGCACTCATTGGCTCCCTCCTTCCGGCCACCGGAGGCTTCAGCCTCCGGCCTGTGAGACGTCAACGGCGAGATAGGGCGGGAAGTGGATGGGCTCGTCCTCTGCGTACTCCAAAAGGAGGTTGGGCCCGTTCTCCTCCACCTCTTCAAACCCCGCCATCTTATAGGTGATATACATGATCCGGTTGTGCTCCGTCTCGAAAAATTCCGCCTGCAGCTTCTTCCCCTCCGCCCGGGCCAACTGGGTGGCGTAGGCCAAAAGGGCGGAGCCGATGCCCCGGGTCATCACCCGGCAGGACACGATGAGCAGCTTCAGGCGCAGGGCTTGCTCCTGCCTTTCCAGCAGCAGCAGGCCCACCTTGCCGCTGTCCCCATAGTTGTCCCGGAGCCCGCAGATGCAAAAGATGTGGTCCGGCGACCGGGACAGGGCCAGCAACTCCTCATAAGAGTAGGTGTACCCCGTGGAGTTGAGCTGATGGGTGCGCACCGTCAGCTCCTCCACCCGCCGCAGATCCGCCTCCGTCACCCGGGAAATATCCATGCGCATGTTCAGCGTGGCCAGAAATTCCTCCGCGCTCCCCCCAAAGGACTGCTCCGCCGCCTGTCGGTTGAGATCCGCCTGGTACATCTTCCGGCGGTTGGCGGAGTCCTGGGTGATAAACCGCACGGAAAACTCCGGCAGGCCGGGCAGCCCCGCCGCCTGGTCCGCGTCATAGGCGCGCACCTTGGGGTGGGCAAAGCGCACCTCATCCCGCTCAAAGGGGTTGTCGTCCACAAAGGCCACCGCCTCCGGCTTGAGGTTCAGGGTGGTCAGGATCGTCTGCACCGAGCCGGACTTGTGGTCCCAGGAGATCTGCGGGCACAGGAAGTAGTCGGCCAGGCCGAACTCCTCCAGCTTTTTCATGGCGCTGGAAGCGTCGTTCTTGGAGGCGATGGACTGGATGATCCCCCGCCGGTCCAATTCCCGGATGGTGTCCGCCACGCCGGGGCGCAGCGCTCCCGCGCCCCCCTCGGACAAGGTGCCCTCCCACACGGTACCGTCCAGATCCCAGATCACACATTTGACCTGGGTGGGTTTGTCCGCCATGCCGGTCACCTCCCGCCGTTCAGGCGCTGCTGCACCAGCTCGGCCATGGCGTTGATGGTGTGAAAGTTGGCCTCTGTGATGTCCTTGCGGCCCAGTTTGATGCGGAACTCCCTCTCGATGAACTGAACGATCTGAAGGGCGAACAGGGAGGTGATATATTTGCTTTTGAACAGCTCGGTATCATACTCCAGCCCGTCCGCTTTTTTCAGCTTGGTGAGAAACTGGTAGATCCGCTCCTTGATTTCCTGCAGTTCCATAGGGGTTTCCTCCTGTCAGTATGTGTTTACGCTAACGCCTGTAAATAGATCTCCATCCGCTCCAGCAGCTCCTGCGCCGTCAGCTCCCCCTCCACGGTGATGCGCCGCAGCTGATAGAGGGACTGATCCGCCCCTTTCAGCAGCTGGTTGACCCCGCTTTGGGTGGTGACGGTCACCTGTATCCCCAGGGCCTGAAGCACCACCTCAGACAGCTGGGAGCACAGGCCGTTGGGGTAGGTGTACACCGGGCACACCTCTCCCACCACAGCTTCCAGCTGCCCCACCGCCGTCTGATAATCCCGGGTGAGCGCGCCGATATAGGCCTGCTCGCTCTCCCCCTCCATCTGGAGCACCCCCTGCCGGCAGTTCTCCCCGTCCAGAGCGGCCACCTGGTGCATATCGTAGCTGTGGGTAGTCAGGGTGAGCACTCCCCTCTCCACCCAGGGCAGCGCCTCCTCCAGAGAGAAATGGGGGAGGATGGGCTCACCGGTCTGCTTGTACGTGGACTTGCCCACAGACACGCCGATGACCGCAACATTGGCTGTGAACCCATATTCCTCCAGCAGGGGGGCGGCCAGATCCAGGTTGTTCTGGTAGCCGTCGTCGATGGTGATGACCACCGGCTTGTCCGGCAAATCGGCCCCCTGGAGCACAAAATCCATAAGCTGCTGATAGCTCACGCTGGTGTACCCCGCCTCCCGCAGGGCCTGCAGCTGAGCTTCAAAGTCGGAGGCAAGCACCGTGGTGCCGCCGACCTCCTCCTGGTTTTCCGTGAAGGAGTGGTACATCAAAATGGCCACGTCGGCAGTGAGCGTCTCGCCCTCCCCGGCCGGGGTGTAGGCCGCCTCCACGACCTGCTCCACGTTCTCCGCCGTGGTCAGCGCCCCGAACCCCTCAGGCACATAGATGGAATCATCGCCGAACAGGGTGGCCAGTACCATGGCTCCGGCGCTGTTGCGGAAGTGCTGCACATCGTAGAAGTACCTCAGATCCCCGTTGACGCTGTTATAGCCCCAAAAGGCGTAGAAGTCATCGATTTGGGCCGCCCGAGTCCAGAACTCCTCCACCCCCTCCCGGGGATAGGCGGAAAACTCCACCTCAGAGACCGGCACGCCCACCATAGTGAAGTTGACGCCGTTTTGATCGCACAGGTCCTTGATCTGCCCGATGGCGGCGATGGCCTCGTCAATATAGTTCATCTGGCACGGGCCCATGGTGGTGGCCATCCCCTCGTAGGCCAGGTAGCTGGCCATGTCGTTGATGGGGGAGGAGTCCCGCAGGGTCTTATCATAGCACCCTGTCTCCGGCACATAGACCGTGGAGGCGTGCGGCAGGTAGCCGGCGTCAAACCAGCTCACCACCTTGTCCCAGGCATAGCTCAGGTTGGCAAAGAGGTAGCGGCTGTAAAACAGCAGGTCGTTGTCCGGGCACACCTTGCCGTGCATGCAGGCCTTCAAATCCGATTGGTCTCCCTCGTTGTAGAGGTTGGCGCACTCCGGGTCGATGGTGAGGATGATATTCTCCACCTGGTAGTTCTCCAGAAGATAGGCGGCCAGTTGGGCCTCGTCCAGCAGGTCCCCGCCGTACCAAGTCATGTTGTACCAGCGCTCCCCGGTATACTCGTTCAGCGCCTCCACGCTGAGGGAGGAGGCCTTGGAGCTGCCAATCACATAGGAGTTGTAGTTTGCATGGTTCTGATCCAGATAGGCAATTTTGGCCACCCTGGGGTTCTGGGTCATGTCATAGGCATACCACTGGAAGAAGCGGTCCCCAAACACCCCGAAAGGATCCACAATCACGTTGCAGGCCGCCAACAGGATCACCCCGCCCAGCAGCGCCGCCAAAAAAACCAAAAGCCACTTTTTGACGCTCATAGCAAGCTCCTTTTGTGTGCGGAAAACTCAGAAGTTGAAGTAGAGGAAGCTGGACACCTGGCTCATGTTGAACAGCGAGGCCGCCAGCAGCAGGCCGCACCACACCCCGTCCTTCACGCAGAAGGTCTTTTTCTCCATAATCCCGTTGGAGTTGGGCAGGCAGAAGGTGACCACCGCCGAAGCCATAAGGACGGCACATAGGGCGATGTGGTCTCCGGCAAAACTCAGGGCACTTGCCAGCAGCCCGGCAGGGTCGGACCAGGATGCCGGAGAAAACATCCGCTGGTAGACCACCACGGCCTGGCTCAGCCCCGTACAGTCAAACAGCACCCGGATGAGCACCGAGCAGAAAAAGGTCAGTCCCACCCCCAGAGCCGCCGGCAGGGGCTTGCACATCTTCAGGGCCCGCAGGTTGGCCAGGCACACCAGCGCACCGTTGGCCAGCCCCCAGGCCACAAAGTGCCAGCCGGCGCCATGCCAAATCCCGGACACGGCGAAGGTGGCCATCACCGCCAGAATCAGCTTGCCCACCCCGTCACCGAAATGGAAGATATTGTTAAATACGTATTCGTTGAAAAAGCGGGAGATGGTGATGTTCCACCGCCGCCAGAAGGAGGCGAAGTCCCGGGCCTTGTAGGGAGAGTCAAAGTTGATGGGCAGATGGATGCCGAACAAGCAGCCCAGCCCCCGGGCCATGTCAATATAGCCGGAAAAGTCAAAGTAGTAGGCAAAGGTGTAGCACAGCACCCCCACCCAGGCCTCCACCGTGGTGGCCGCCGCCACGTCCCCGCCGTAAAAGGCGGTGGCAAAGTCGATCATGGGGTTTGCCAGCAGGATCTTCTTCCCGCAGCCGATGGAGAAGAGCATGATCCCCCGGCAGATGTCCGCAGAGGAGAACTGGAGCAGCGCGTCCCCCCGGATCTGAGGGATGATCTCCTCCTCCTTGGCCACCGGGCCCACGGTCAGGTGGGGGAAGAAGCTGATGAAGAGGGTATAGTCCAAAAAGGAGACGTATTCGCACTCCCCCCGGTAAAAGGTGACGGTGTACATCAGGATCTGGAAGGTGAAAAAGGAGATGCCGATGGGCAGGATGGTGGACAGCAGCGGAATCTGCGTGCCCAGGATCAGGTTGACGTTCTCCAAAAAGAAGTTGGCGTACTTGAAATATCCCAGCAGCCCCAGGTTCCACGCCACCGCCGCCCACAGCAGCAGGCGGCGCGGGACGGACCGCCGGGTGCGGTGCAGGGCGGAGACGATCAGATAGTTGAGCAGCACGGTGCCGGCAAAACCCAGCACAAATTCCGGCTGGCCCAGCGCGTAGAAGACCAGGGAGGCCAGCACCAGAAAGCCCTTTACCGCTTCCGCTCTCTTCCATTGGCGCAGCAGATGGAAACCCAGCAGCGCCGCGGGGAGAAACAAAAAAATAAATTGGTAGGAGGAGAAGATCATAGGTAAGCGTCCGTTCTTTCCATTTACAGTTTCGGGGTTTCTTGCTATGATACAGATGCAGAACAAAGCCTTGGCCTTTGCAGACAAGGCGCTTTGTTCCCCTGACAACAGCGAAAAAAGGAGGGCCGTCCATGCGTGTTTTCTGGTGCGACATCCGCCCCCTGCTGGCCCAACCAGGTCCGCTCATCCGCTGGTGCAGCAAACAGGGTCTGTCCCTGGATGCCTACCTGTGCCTGGACGACGCCGTGCGCCACTTGGCGGGGCTGCAACTGCGCCGTCTCGCCGGGGCGGGAGCTCCCCACAGCGGGGATTCCATCAGCATCAGCCACTCCGGCGGGCTGGTGGTGTGCGCCCTGGGGGCCACCCCCTTGGGCCTTGATACCGAGGAGGTTCGCGCCTCCCCGGCCGCCCTGCCCGCGGAATACTTCACAGTCCAGGAGCGCCGCTGGATCAACCTCCAGCCCCAACCCCTCCGGGCCTTCTTCCGCCTGTGGACCCGGAAGGAGAGCCTGATTAAGGCGGAGGGAAGCGGCCTGTCCCGCATGCTCTCTTTGCCCTCCCTGGTGGAAAAGGGCATTTTGCTGGAACAGGTCGGGCCGGTATTCCTCTGGGAGCTACCCATTTTGCCCCAGCGGTATGTCACCAGCGTCTGCGCCGGACAGCCGGGCCAGGCGGACCTGCACGCCCTTTCTGTCCACCAGCTTTTCCCAGCGTAGAGCGAAAAAATCCTTTTATCATGTTACCACATCACCCCCTGTTGTGCAAGCGGAGAATTCCCCATCTATCCTGCCCGGATTCTGGTTCCCCCTGGGGAAGTGCGAACCTTTTCGCCGCGTCCCCCTTTTCCACAGCGGCCGTCTCCGCCCTCTTTATGTTGAAAGCCGCCCCGAACTCCCTTCGAGGCGGCTGCGTTCTATCCGGATTTCCTGTTTTCGTTCTGGCGCTTGATCACCTTCAGGCGGACGAACTCCTCCCGCTCCTTTTCCTCCAGCGCCTCGGTGATGGTGCGGATGGTGGTATCAAAGCCGGGGATCACAATGTTCTTCAGGGCGTTGGCCCGCTTCTGGGACTTCTTGATGGCCTCCGCCAGGCGGTAGATGGAGGTCTCGATCTCCGCCAGCTTCCGCACCAGCGCCTTCACCTTGGCAAACTCGATGTAGGCCCGGTCAAAGGCGGCGGAGGTATAGGCAAACCCGTAGGTGGGCTTGGGCGGGGGAGACTGGCCGGGGATACGGGGCAGCTCCACCCCCATCACTGAGCGCCAGCGGACGTCCAGGCTGTTATCCGGCTCCACCCCCTCGGCAATGCGGTCGCACAGGCCCAGTTCCATGTTGGCCCGGGCCAGGGCGGCATAGGCAGAGTGGAATACCTCGTCAATTTCCTTTTGCACCGCGGAGGCGTCGTCCAGCAGGGACATCATCTCCCGCACCAGGATGTTCCGCTTCCGGTCCATCAGCTCATAGCCGGTCTGGGCCAGGGCTCTGGACCGTTTGGCAGCCATCAGGTTTCCTTTTGTGGGCAGTACCGCTGCCATGGGGACACCTCCTTATGTTGCGCGCGCGTGGTCGTCCGACAGGCAGCACGTTTTACTGCCCGTGTTCTTCTGTGGTCAGCGCCTCGAAGGCGCCCTCCCGGTAGTGCTGGTCCAGCTCCTGGTCGGACACCCGGTCCAGCTCGCCCCGGGGCAGGATGGACAGCAGGGCCCACCCCAGCTCCAGGGTCTGGTCCAGGCTGCGGTCCTCCTGCTGGCCTTGGCGGACAAAATACTGCTCAAAGGCCCGGCCGAACTTCAGATACTGCTGGTCCAGAGGGGAGAGCTCATCCTCACCGATGACCGAGGCCAGGCTGCGGGCGTCCTGCACCTTGGAATAGGACGCGAACAGCTGGTTGGACAGGGCGGGGTGGTCGTCCCGGGTGAAGCCCTTGCCGATGCCGTCCTTCATCAGGCGGGACAGGGAGGACAGGATATTAATGGGAGGATACACCCCGGACTGGTCCATGTTCCGGTCCAGCACAATCTGGCCCTCGGTGATATAGCCGGTCAAGTCCGGGATGGGGTGGGTGATGTCGTCGTTGGGCATGGTGAGGATGGGCACCTGGGTGACAGACCCCTTCTTGCCCGCAATCATGCCCGCCCGCTCGTACAGGGAGGCCAGATCGGAGTATAGGTAGGCGGGGAACCCCTTCCGGGAGGGGATTTCCCCCTTGGAGGAGGAGAACTCCCGGACCGCCTCGCAGTAGGAGGTCATATCCGTCATCACCACCAGCACATGGTAACCGTGGGTAAAAGCCAGGTACTCCGCCGCAGTGAGGGCACACCGGGGGGTCAGGATCCGCTCGATGATGGGGTCGGAGGCCAGGTTCAGGAACATGGCCACCCGGGGCAGGGCGCCCGCCTCCTCAAAGTTGCGGCGGAAAAAGTCCGCCACGTCGTTTTTGACGCCCATGGCGGCAAAGACAATGGCAAACTCGCCGTCGTCGCCGGCCACCCGGGCCTGGCGCACCATCTGGGCAGCCAGCTCGTTGTGAGCCATGCCAGCCCCGGAAAAGATGGGCAGCTTCTGGCCCCGGATCAGGGTGGAGCAACCGTCAATGGCGGAGATGCCGGTGTAGATACAGCTTCTGGGGTACTGTCGGCTCACCGGATTGATGGCCGAGCCGTTGATGTTACGCCGCTCATCGGGGTAGAGCTCACCCAAGCCGTCAATGGGCCGGCCCGCGCCGTCAAACACCCGGCCCAGCATTTCCCGGGACAGGGCGATGTCCATGGGCTTGCCAGTAAAATGGGTGCGGGTATTTTCCAGGGAAATCCCCCGGGTGCCCTCAAAGACCTGGAGCACCGCCCGGTCTCCCTCGATGAGGATGACTCGGCCATAGCGGCGGGAGCCGTCGTATAGGGTCAGCTCGGCCAGCTCGTCAAAGGCTACGCCGGACACGCCCTCCAGCGCCACCAGGGAGCCGTTCAGGTCGGACAGGCCGGTATATTCCAATCTCATCTACCATCACCTCAGCTGTTTGCGGCATTGACTTTGGCCAAGGCCGCGTCGATCTCCTGCTCGTATCTGGCGAAGCCGGACAGGTCGTCGTTGGGAATCTCGTACTTCATCTTCACCAGGCTGTCGAACACGCCGGTGGCGGTGAACTGGGACAGGGGCACCGCCTTATCCACAGCCGCCTTCACGCCATCATACAGCCGCAGGATGACCTGCATCATCTTCAACTGCTTTTGCAGGGGTACATAGGTGTCAATCTCGTGATAGGCGTTCTGCTGCAAAAAGCCCAGCCGGATCACCCGGGCAATCTCCATAGTGAGCTTCTGGTCCTCGGGCAGGATGTCCGAGCCGATGAGCTTGACGATCTCCATCAGCTGACTCTCCTCCCGCAGCAGATTGGAGATGCGCTGGCGGCACCTGTCGAACTCGGGGGAGACATTCTGGTTATACCAGGGCTTCAGCTCCGCGGTATACTCTGAGTAGGAGTTCATCCAGTGGATGGAGGGGAAGTGCCGGGCGTAGGCCAGGCCCCGGTCCAGCGCCCAGAAGCAGCGGATAAAGCGCTTGGTGTTCTGGGTGACCGGCTCGGAGAAGTCGCCGCCCTGGGGGGAGACGGCGCCGATGACGGTGACCGACCCCTCCCTGCCCTCCAGGGTCTCCACATAACCCGCCCGCTCGTAGAACTCGGCCAGGCGGGAGGCCAGGTAGGCGGGGAAGCCCTCCTCGGCGGGCATCTCCTCCAGCCGGCCGGAGATCTCCCGCAGGGCCTCCGCCCAGCGGGAGGTGGAGTCAGCCATCAGGGCCACATGGTAGCCCATGTCCCGGTAATACTCGGCGATGGTCATGCCGGTGTACACCGACGCCTCCCGGGCGGCCACCGGCATGTTAGAGG
Organism: Candidatus Enterenecus stercoripullorum; assembly: GCA_018716015.1. GTDB lineage: Bacteria > Bacillota > Clostridia > Oscillospirales > Oscillospiraceae > Enterenecus > Enterenecus stercoripullorum. The sequence continues at coordinate 16,090 of DVKM01000091.1, forward strand.
TATTGGCGATCAAAATGGTGCGGTTCATCAGGGGCAGACCGTTGCGGGGGTCCTTCAGCTCGGAGAACTCCTCCAGAGCCTGTGTCATCTCGTTGCCCCGCTCTCCGCAGCCCAGATAGACGATAATATCCGCGTCCGACCACTTTGCCAGCTGGTGCTGGGTCATGGTCTTGCCCGCGCCGAAGGGTCCCGGAATGGCGGCAGCGCCCCCTTTGCCGATGGGAAAGAGGGTGTCGATGATCCGCTGGCCGGTGATCAAGGGGCGGGTGATGGGCAGCCGCCGGCGTATGGGCCGGGCGCCCCGGATGGGGCACCGGGCGGCCAGCTTCAGTTGGGTGACCTTGCCCCGCTCATCCGTCACCTCCACCAGTACGTCCTCCACTGTGTAAGCGCCGTTGGCCGCCGCCTTGGTCACGGTACCCTTCAGGCCCGCGGGCACCAGGCAGCGGTGGACGATGGCGGCGGTCTCCTGGCACTGGGCGTACAGGGTGCCGGGAGTCACCACGTCCCCCTCCTTCACCGGAATGGTGACGTCCCATGTTTTCCCGCTGTCCAGGGTGGGGATATTGATCCCCCGACCCAGGAAAGGCCCGGAGGCGGCCTCCAACGCCCGCAGGGGGCGGCCGATGCCGTCAAAAATATTGCCCAGCAAGCCGGGTCCCAGCAAAAGGGACATGGGCGCGCCTGTGGAGCGCACCGGCTGGCCGGGGGCCAGCCCGGCAGTGTCCTCGTAGACCTGCACCGTGGTCAGTCCGCCTTCCACGCCAACCACCTCGCCGATGAGTTCCTCCTCACCGGTGTACACCATATCCATCATGGCCAGGCCCCGGCCGCCGGCCGCCTTCACCACCGGGCCGTTGACGCTGTAAATCTGATATTCACCCATGGCCGGACACCCCCTCACATCTCATCATCGGAAACGGACAGGCCGAAAGACTCGGCAAAGTGGCTGACCAGTTCCTCCAGCTGGTTGTCAAAGGAGCAGTCCACCCGCAGCCCCAGCTCCGGGCAGCGCAGGGCCAGCCCGCCCAGGGAAAAGGATCCCTCCTCACAGTCCACCTCCACCGGGGCGATGGATTTAGCCAGCCGGGGGGCCAGGGCCAGGTCCTCCCGGCGCAGGCGCAGAGACACCCGCTTGGCCCCGGGTAGCTGCTTCATGGCGGAGGCCAGCAGTTCCTCCAGGTGCCGGGGATATTCGGGGGAAGCGGTGTATTCGGCGATGCGCGCCCGCACCTTGTCAAACACCTCCTGGCCGATCTCCTTCCGGCGCAGGTAGATCTTCCGCTTGGCTTCCATCAGATGCTTGGACACCTCGCGCCCCGCCTCGGCCCGGATCCGGGCCGCCTCCCGGTCATAGTAACCGCGGGCCGCCTCCTGGGCTTCCTCCCGGACCTTCTCCAACGTCTTCGTCCGGGTGTCCGCCATCTGCTTGCGCAGCGCGTCGCTCTCCCGGACGGCGTTCTTCATCACCGCGTCGGTAAAATGGAGCAGCTTCTCCATCTGTTGCTGCATAAAAAGACCTCCTCTATCCGCGCGCGCCAGCGCGCTCTACGCCGACGCCTCGGCGCGCCTGTCCCATCACAGCTTTACCCCGATGGCTTCCCGGATGTATTTGGTGATGGAATCCTGGGCCCGGACGCCCTGCCGGTCGGGGATCTCCACCACCAGGGGGGTGCGCCCCTCCATCTTCCGGGGGGCCAGCTGGTCGGCGCACTGCTCCGCCAGCCGCTCGGTGACCAGCAGGATACCGATGGTGGGGTCGGCAAAGGCCTCATTCAGGGCCGCGCGCGCCTCTTCCCGGCTGCGCACCACCACGCCTTCAATTCCGGCCAGCCGCAAGCCTACCTGGGTGTCCGTGTTATCGGAAATGACAAAGTAGCGCATCTCAGGAAACAAACAGCAGCACCAGGGCGATGATCAGACCATACAGCGCCACGCCCTCGGCCAGGCCCACGAAGATCAGGGACTTGCCGAACATGCTGTCATTCTCGGAGATGGCGCCCAGGGCGGCGGAAGCGGAAGCGGACACGGCAATGCCGCCGCCGATGCCGGACAGGCCCACGGCCAGGCCGGCGCCGATGTACTTCAGGCCCTCGGCCAGGCCATCCGCAGAAGCGGCGGCGGCAGCGGCCGCATCGGGGGCGGCGGCGGAAGCACCGGTCAGCCCCACCACGGACGTGATCAGAAACAGGCCGAAGAACATGGCCACGTTGCTCAGCAGGGCATGGCGGGCAGACGCCCCGGTGAGTTTGCGCACGGCAATGGTCACCAAAGGCAGAAACAGCAGCACAGTCCCCAGCAACACAAGGATAATCTTCATGTTGATAACCTCCAATTTCTTTTTCCCTTAGTTCAGCTTGGCGGAATAGTCCACAATCTTGGGCTGGAACTCCCGGCCGCTGTCCTGATAGAACCGGCCGAACAGCTCATAGAATTCCAGACGCAGCACCTGAATGCACACCATCACGCTCTCCAGGCCCATGACAAACAGATTGCCCAGCACCAGCACCACAATGTTGCCCGAGCCCGCCAGGGCATGGACCACCAGCATCAGGGCCACGTGGGTGATGGCGTAGGCCCCCACGCGCAGGAAGGACAGGGTGTTGGTAAGGAAGGACAGCAAGGTCTCAAACAGCTCGAAAAATCCCCCCACCAGCAGACCGCTCACCGACTCCGGCTTCCAGTCCTTTTTCCCCGCCGCCAATTTGGACAGCGGCTCCCGGAAGAGCATGACGATCAGGGGCAGCACGATCACCGGCAGGATAAACCAGGCCGTAAACAGGTTGGCCACCCCCAGCAGGGTGAGCACCGCGGCGAGAATCAGGCCGAAATAGAACACCATGCCAGCCACCCCGTTGGGGCCAAAGAAGATTTTGTCAAAGTCCCGCTGGCGCACCCCGTTGGCTATGTTGATCACCATCACATAGCCGATGAGCACCGCTCCCAGCCCTAGGGAGGCCAGCAGCAGATAGAGTACATTGCTGCCCTCCAGAATCTTAAAGCCGGGCAGGATATCCTCAAAACCGAACACCGAGCCGTACACAAAGCCGAACACCACCGAGGACACCCCACAGCAGGCGATGATCCTGCCCAGCCACATCTTCTTTTTCAGCGCCATGAACAGTCCGAACAGGATCAGCAGGGCGCCCTGGCCCGCGTCACCGAACATGATGCCGAAGAACAGGCAGTAGGTGATAGCCATAAAGGTGGAAGGGTCAAACTCCCGGTAGTTGGGCAGCCCGTACATGCGCAGGAAGGGCTCAAAGATCCGGCCCAACGGTCCATTTTTCAGCTTGGTGGGCGGCGTGATCCCCGCGTCCTCCGCGTCGTCGACCACATAATCCAGGCCGCCAAACGCATTGATATCGGTCAAAAGCTCCTCCAGCGCCCCCTTGGGCACCCAGCCCATGAGGTAGAAGGTCTCCTTGGACCGGGCCGCGTACCGGCGCACATCCATCACTTGGTTTTCCCGGCACAGCCAGGAGCGCAGGGAGAGCAGCCGCTCCCCCTCCTTGGCGGCCAGGTCCTGCTCCTGCCCTTGCAACAGCCGCACCCGGGTCTCATCATCCCGGGCCTGGTTGGTGAGGGTTACAATGGCCTGTTGGGCGGTGCCGTTCACCTGATCGCTGAAGTCCACAGGTACAAAGTGCATGGAGGCAAACAGGGCGTCCACCGTCTCCTCTTTGCTGCGCAGGGCAAAATAGCACCCGTAGAGCTGGTCCCCATCGGTCTTGGTTGGAAAGAAGAAGCAGTCCTCCCGTTTCTCCAGTGCCTCCTGGAAGGAGCGGTAGCTTTCCTGGGGCATGTGCCCGAACCGGAACACCAGATGCTGCATCTTCCTCAGTTCAGACAGCTCCAGGGACAGCCCCGCCAGCTTCTCCAGCTGGTTGGCCGCAGACCGGTCGTCCACCGCCTCCTGGCGCAGCTGGTCCATCTGTTTTTCCATCTGGTCCAGTTGGCTGTCCAGACCGTCCAGGTAGGTCTTGGTCTCTTCTGTATCGGCCTGTTCCGGAAAGGGCCGGTAGGCCGGCTCCAGGCCCAGCCGGCAGATCAGCTCGTCGGCCTGGCGCAGCAGGGGGGTCATGGGATTGGCCGTGTCCATGGGCCGCAGCCATTTGTTGTGGCGGGCAGACTGAACAGCCGGCTCCAGATGAAACTGCCGGTTGATCACGCAGCTGCGCACCACCTGGTCAAACGCCTCCACCGGCCCGGTGATGGTGATAAACTTCATGGGTTGAACTGACATGGAACTCCTCCTTATCCCCAGGTCTCAACCGGCCCGCCCTCAATCGTCCAGAAGTTGCAGCAGGGCCGGGTCTAGGCTCTGATGGTACTTGACCGTCTCCACCGCGGACACCACCGCCCGCAGCTCCAGCTCCCGCAGGTTCAGGTAGGCCACCGCCGTGTACACCGACGGCTTGCCCATCCGCAGCTGCCGCCGGCTGAGCCGGTACAGCACCGCGCTGTACCGGGTTTGCAGGTCATCCGGCCCAGCGCCCCGGAACGCGCAGGCATAGGGCGTGGCCTCCACCAGGTCCATAACCGCCTGAGGCGTGGGAGCGCCGCACATGGCCCGGATCTGGTCCGGCTTCACCTTATAATGATAGGGCAGCAGCACGGGCAGGTAGTTGTCCTCCTGGGGAAAATACTGCTTCATGCGCAGGATGTGCATGATATTGAGCATGTCCACCTGACTGCCCACCGACTGCTCCAGCAGCCGCCGGGCGTCCCCCTCATAGCGGCGGCGGATCAGGCGGAGGATATGCCGGTAGTAGACCGACCACAGCAGCGCCTCGGTCACCCCGTAGTCCGGCAGCGCTTCCCCCGCCCGCAGGCGGTTGAGCGCGTCAAAAAAGATGCTCCCCCGGGTGGCCTCCACCAGGCCGCTGAAATCGGCGCACCGGCGCAGGCCCTCCAGGTTCACCTTGGCCCGGGACACATAGGCCCGGGGCAGCTCCTCCGTTTCCTTGTACAGGCTGGCGTGCAGCCGGCGCAGGGCGGCCAAAATCCGCTCCAGCTCCGCCCGGAGGACCGGAAAATCCATCAAGGCCCAATCCTCCTGGCGGATGAAAGAGGCCAGGCGTAGCCCTTCCCGGCGCACCTGGCCGCGCAGCGCGTCCTCCAGCCGCGCCCGAGTGACCAACGGGCCCGCGGCCAATGCCCGCGCCGCCTCGGCCCAGGCCGGCTGCTGGCTCAGCTCCGCCAGCACCTGCTGCACGCTGTCCATCCGGGAGATGCGCACCAACTCCCCCTTGCGCAGCCGCCGGCCATACATGGCCCGGGCCTTAGCAGCCAGGGCCTCATACTGGGCGCTCACGGGATATCCACCGTCTGGCGAAACAGGGTGTCCACCCAGTTGTCGCCATACCGGGCGTAGGCCCGCTCAATCCTGGCGCTGGTGTCCGCCAGGCGGGCGTCCTGGGCGGCAATGGCCCGCTCCTTTTCCTCCTGCTCCTCCTGCCTCAGCTTTTCCAGGCGCTCCTTGGCCCGGGCCATCAGGTTGTCCCGGATGCGCTGGCCCTCGGCGGCCAGATGGCCGTCCAGTCCGTCCAGCTCCTTGCGCGCCTCATCCGTGATCAGATCTGCGGCACGCTCCGCTTCCAGGATGCGGTCAATCAGGGTTGTATACTCCATGGGAAAGCCTCCTCCCAGTTGCCTCATTTCCTCTGGCTTGCTGCTTTATTTTATCACCGCCCTTAAAAAATGTAAGGCACAAATTCACCAAACATTTGGCGTTTGCCAGGAGGAAAGTACACTTTTTGCAAGAATTCCGCCCCTGAGAGAATGGGGGATTGCCTTCTACTGCACCCAGGTATATAATACACCTTAATTAAACCAAAGGCCTTGGATCCGCCCCACTCATTTCGGTTTTTGGATCCTGGAGGTTTATATTCCATTTTATGAGGAGGCACTTCTATGAAAAAGCTGCTGCAGCTGCTGGAAGACGATTGTACCTTGACCCATGCCCAACTGGCATCCATGTCCGGCCTGACCGAGGCAGAGGTGGCAGCGGCAATCAGGAAGTACGAAGAGGACCGGATCATCCTGGGCTACACGGCCATTGTGGACTGGGACCGCACCGACCGGGAGAGCGTCACCGCCCTCATCGAGGTCAACGTCACCCCCCAGCGGGGAGAGGGCTTTGACCGGGTGGCCCAGCGCATCTACCAGTATGACGAGGTGGAATCGGTCTACCTGATGAGCGGCTCCTTTGACCTGACGGTCATCATCTCCGGGCGCTCCCTGAAGGAAGTGGCCCTGTTTGTGGGGGAGAAGCTGGCTCCTCTGGAGGACGTCACCGGCACCGCCACCCACTTTATTCTCAAGAAGTATAAAGAAAAACACCTGATCTTCCAAAAGCAGGAGACTCAGGAGGAAAGGTTTGTATTTGAATGATGAACTACGATCAGATCCTGTGCCGGCGCATCCAGGACGTGCCCCCTTCCGGCATTCGGAAATATTTTGACCTATTGGAGGGAATGGATGGAGGCATCTCCCTGGGCATCGGCGAGCCCGACTTCCCCACCCCCTGGCACATTCGGGATGCGGGCATCTACTCCCTGGAGAAGGGCTTTACCAAGTACACCCCCAACGCGGGCCTGTCCGATCTGCGCCGGGCCATCAGCCGCTACATGAAGCGCCGTTTCGACTTAGAGTATGCCCCCATCGGCCAGATTTTGGTCACCGTGGGGGGCAGCGAAGGGCTGGATCTGGCCTTCCGGTGCCTGCTGGAGGAGGGGGACGAGGTCATCATCCCCACCCCGTCCTTCGTCTGCTACGGCCCGCTGGCCTCCATGTGCCACGGGGTTCCCGTGCTGGTGGAGACCAAGGCGGAAAATGAGTTTAAGCTCACCGCCGACGAGCTGCGCGCCGCCATCACTCCCCGCACCAAGGCCCTGGTGCTGCCCTTCCCCAACAATCCCACCGGCGGCATCATGGGCCGGAAGGACCTGGAGGCCATCGCCGACGTGCTTCGGGGCACCGGCATCATGGTAATCTCCGATGAGATCTACGCCGAGCTGACCTACGGCCAGCCCCATATCTCCATGGCCAACCTCCCCGATATGTATGAGCGCACCATCGTCATCAACGGCTTTTCCAAGGCCTATTCCATGACCGGATGGCGCATGGGCTATGTGTGCGGCCCCAGGGAGATCATCGGGCCCATGACCAAGCTCCACCAGTACGGCATCATGTCCGCCCCCACCACCAGCCAGTACGCCGCCATCGAGGCCATGGACAACGGGGACCGGGATATTGAGAATATGCGGGAGGAGTACGACGGCCGCCGGCGCTTTTTGGTGGACGGCTTCCGTAAGCTGGGACTCAGCTGCTTCGAGCCCCGGGGCGCATTCTACACCTTCCCCTGCGTGAAGTCCACGGGGCTGTCCAGCGAGGAGTTCTGCGAACGACTGATTGTGGAGGAAAAGGTGGCCGTCATCCCCGGCACCGCCTTCGGCCCCGGGGGCGAGGGCTATGTCCGGGCCTGCTACGCCGCCTCCATGCGGGATCTGGGCGAGGCCCTCACCCGTATGGGCCGATTTGTGAAAACCCTCCGGAAAGAGCGGTCCTAACCCTATTACGACAGGAGCTGACACCATGAATATCGTATGTTTGGATATGGAGGGCGTGCTGGTCCCCGAGATCTGGATCGCCTTTGCCCAGGCCAGCGGCATCCCCGAGCTGCGCCGCACCACCCGGGATGAGCCGGACTATGACAAGTTGATGGCCTGGCGGCTGGACATTCTCCGGTCGCACGGCCTTGGTCTCAAGGAGATTCAGGCTGTGATCTCCGGCATCGATCCGCTGCCCGGCGCCCGGGCGTTTCTGGACGAGCTGCGCAGCCTTACCCAGGTGGTCATCCTCAGCGACACCTTCGAGCAGTTCGCCCAGCCTCTGATAAAGAAGCTCAACTGGCCCACCCTCTTCTGCAACACCCTGGAGGTGGCTTCCGACGGGGCCATCACCGGCTACCGGATGCGCTGTCCCCAGTCCAAGCTCACCACCGTGCGTGCGCTGCAGTCCATGGGCTATGACACTATCGCCGCCGGGGACAGCTTCAACGACCTGGCCATGATCCAGGCCAGCAAAGCGGGCTTTCTCTTCCGCACCACCCCCCAGATCAGGGCCGACCATCCGGAGCTGCCCGCCTTTGAGGCGTTTGACGACCTGCTGCGTGCCATTCGGGGGGTACTGGACTGACGCGGTTCATCCGGTTCCACCTTCCAAGCTCAACCGAAAGGAGCCTGTTTCATGTCAGATGATTTCTCTGCACTTCCTTTCCGCCCTGCGGACATTTTGCTCCCCCAAAACTGCGATCTGACCCTCTGGTCGGTGGTGGCCTGCGACCAGTATACCTCCCAGCCGGAGTACTGGCAGCGGGTGGAGGAGCAGGTGGGCCGCGCGCCCTCCACCCTGCGTCTGATCCTGCCCGAGAGCAGCCTGGACGGCCCCCATGTGGAGACGGACATCATGGATGTGAACAACACTATGAGCCGCTACCTCCGGGAAGGGCGTTTCTCCCAGCTGGAACACGCCATGATCTATGTGGAGCGCACCCTGCATAACGGCAAGGTGCGCAGGGGGCTGATGGGTATGGTAGATCTGGAGCAGTACGATTACGAGGCCGGCTCCTGCGCCCCTGTCCGGGCTACCGAGGGCGTGGTCCTCTCCCGCATCCCGCCCCGGGTGGCGGTGCGCAAGAACGCCCCCATCGAGCTGCCCCACGCCATGCTGCTGTGCGACGATCCCCGGCGCACCGTCATCGAGCCCCTCGCCGTGCAAAAGGATCAGATGGATCCACTCTACGATTTTCCCCTGATGGAGGATGGCGGCCGGGTGGCCGGCTGGCGCCTCGGCCCCAGCCAGCTTGACCAAGTGGCCGGGGCGCTGAGCCGTCTGGCCGACCCCTCTGCCTTTCACACCCGGTACCACACCCCGCCGGACACGCCGGTGATGCTCTTCGCCGTGGGGGACGGCAACCACTCCCTGGCCACCGCCAAGGAGTGCTATGAGCGGCAGAAGCGGCTCACCGACCCCCAGCGTTGGGACAGTCTGCCCGCCCGGTTTGCCCTGTGCGAGCTGGTCAATCTCCACGACGATAGCCTGGAGTTCGCCCCCATCCACCGGGTGGTCTTTCACACCGATCCCCAGGCTCTGCTCACCGCCCTGATCCACCACTATCCCGGCGCCAGCCGGGGCAGGGCCGCCCAGGGCCAGGCGCTGCACTATGTCTGCGCCGATGGGGAAGGGGATATCACCATTCCCGCCCCGCCCTTCCACCTCCCGGTGGGGACCCTCCAGCTCTTTTTGGATGAGTACCTCGCCGGCCACGCCGGGCGGGTGGACTACATCCACGGCGAGGACGTGGCCCGGCAGTTTGCCGCCCGGCCGGGGAACATCGCCTTTCTGCTGCCCGCCATGGACAAGGAGAGTCTCTTTCCCAGCGTCATCCACGACGGGGCGCTCCCCCGCAAGACCTTCTCCATGGGGCAGGCCAATGACAAGCGGTTCTATCTGGAGGCCCGGAAGATCCGCTGAGCCAGACTTCTCCGCTGCCGGCACGGCATGTCCGTGCCGGCAGCGGCATCCATGCGCGCCCCCAGCAGGGGGCCATTTTTACAGTGGAAGGAGCTCCTTTCATGCAGGCACAAGCCTTCGCCAAGCTGAATCTCACCCTGGACATTCTGGGCAAGCGGGAGGACGGCTACCACGATCTTCAGATGGTCATGCAGTCCATCGCCCTGGCCGATACCCTCACCATCACCCCGGGGGAGGGCCGGATGGACACCAGTCTGTCCTATCTGCCCTCCGATGACCGCAATCTGGCCCAGCTGGCCGCCGCCGCCTTCCGGGCAGCCACCGGCCTAGAGGTGCGGGTGGACATCACCATTGACAAGCGCATCCCCGTGTGCGCGGGGCTGGCCGGGGGCAGCTCGGACGCCGCGGCGGTATTGCGGGCGCTGAATGAGTGCACCAACGCGGGGCTCACCCCGGAACAGCTGGCCAAAATCGGGGAACAGGTGGGCTCCGACGTGCCCTACTGCGTCATGGGCGGTACCGCCCTGGCCGAGGGCAGGGGGGAGCGGCTCACCCCGCTGCCCCCGCTGCCCGCCTGCCATGTGGTGGTGTGCAAGCCCCCCTTTCCCATTTCCACCCCCCAGCTCTTTGCCCGAGTGGATATGAAAAAGATCGTCCGCCGCCCGGACACCGCCGGGATGATCGCCGCCCTGGAGGCTGCCGATCTGGCCGGGGCGGCCCGGCGGATGTACAATGTCTTTGAGGACGTACTGGAGCCCCGGCGGCGGGTCCAGATCGACGAGATCAAGGCTCGGCTCATCGACTGCGGCGCCTTGGGCGCCTGCATGACAGGCAGCGGTCCCACGGTATTCGGCCTATTTGACGGGGAAGCGGCCGCCCGTCTGGCCGCCCAGCGGCTGGGAGAACAGTACCGGGAAGTTTTTCTCACCCAGACGGTATAAAAGAAAAACGCATCGTCCACAATGTAAGTACCATTACATAAGGACGGTGCGTTTTTTATGGTTTCCAACAAGCTGCGCCTCTGGGAGGCGGCTCTTTTCCTGGCCTTCGGCCTGACCCTCACCGTTGGTGTGTGGTCCTCGGCCAGCGCCAGCGCCCTGGCCGGGCAGGTGCTCCGGCTCCATGTGGTGGCCAATTCCGATTCCCAGCAGGATCAGGCGCTGAAGCTCCAGGTCCGGGACGCGGTGCTGGCCCAGGCAAGCCCCCTGCTGGAGGGAGTGACCTCCCAGGCCCAGGCGGAAGAAGTCCTAACCCCCCATCTGGAGGAGCTGGGCCAGACCGCCCGGGCGGTGCTGGACCGGGCAGGCTGCCAGGACACGGTCACCGTCTGCCTGGAAAACCAGTGGTTCCCCACCAAGGTCTACGACGGCTTCTCCCTGCCTGCGGGCACCTACCGGGCCCTGAGGATTGTCATCGGGGAGGGCCGGGGCCAGAACTGGTGGTGCGTGGTGTTCCCGCCCCTGTGCCTGGCCTCCGTCACCGAGGAGGTGGCCTCCACCGCCGCCCAAGCCGGCCTGTCTGAGGATCAGGTATCCCTCATCACCGGCCAGGACGGAGGCTATGTGCTCAAGTTCAAGCTCATGGAATGGTGGGACAGCCTGCTGCAATCCTTGGGGCTGTCCTGAAACGAAAGCGCCCGGGAGAGGCTGAAGCCTCTCCCGGGCGCTTTGCGTTTCTTGGCTGTCACGGTTCGCCTGCTCACCGCTTCCGTGATCACGCTGCGGCGGCTGCGCGACGCGGCTCTAAGCCCTACAACTGCGCCAAAACCCATCCGACCCTTTGGGCCTCCTTTGGCTTTTGGCTTCGCTCCGGTCTTAGCCCACTGCTCCGCGCGCCTCCGCGCTTCTTATTAAAACAGGGGCACCACGGAGCCCTGGAAGGTCTCCTCCATATAGGCCTTAACCTCGTCGCTCTTCAGGGCGTCAACCAGGGCCAGGATGGCCTCGTTGTTCTCGTTGCCCTCCTTTACTGCCACCACATTGGCATAGGCAGTCGCGGCCTCGCCCTCAGAAGACTCAATCGCCAGGGCATCGGACACCAGCATGCCAGCGCCCATGGCATAGTTTCCGTTGATGACGGCCAGATCCACATCGGCCAGACGGGAGGGAATCTGGGCGGCCTCCAGTTCCACGATCTCCAAATTCTTGGGATTATCCACAATGTCCAGCACCGTGGCGTTGATACCGGCATTCTCCGCCAGGGTAATCAGCCCCTCCTGCTCCAGCAGCAGCAGCGCCCGGGCCTCGTTGGTGGCGTCGTTGGGCACGGCAATCTGTGCGCCGTCCGGAAGATCCTCAACGGACGCGGTCTTGCCGGCATACAGGCCCAAGGGCTCATAGTGGATCTCGCCCACGCTCACCAGATGGGTGCTATGGGACTCATTGTACTCATTCATGTAGGTGATGTGCTGGAAGTAATTGGCGTCCAGGGAGCCGTCTTCCACGCCATCATTGGGGGTGTTGTAGTCATTGATCTCCACAATTTCCAGGGTAATGCCCTGCTCAGCCAGCACGTCCACCACCTGCTCCAGAATCTGGACGTGGGGGGCGGGGGTGGCACCCACACGAATGGTGACGCTCTCTGCGGCAGCGGAATTCTCCGCGCCGGCATCACTGCCTGCGGGGGAGGAGGAATTACCGGAATCGCCGTTTCCGCAACCGGCCAACAGGGACAGGCTGACCGCGCAGGCCAGCGCCAAAGCAAGTACTTTCTTTTTCATTGTTGTATGGCTCCTTTTCAATCAAAATTAGATGACGTCATGTATGTGAACCACGCCGTTGTGGAATTCACCGGGCGGGAACAAGGGCCAAAAAACAAAAACGCCCTTGACCAATGTCAAGGACGAGAGCCTTCGCTTCGTGGTACCACCTTGCTTCACCCATGCCTCACGGCAGGGGCCTTACAGAGTGCGGGACTTACGTCCGATACTCCTGCGCTGTGACGGGCGCGCCCGTCGCGGCCTCAAGGGTTTCCCCGTCGCCCGCGCGGCTCCGAGACCATGTTCGGCGGGCCCTTCGGTACCCGTTTCCAGCTGCCCGGGCTCTCTGCAACCTATCTTCCCACTTACTCTTCTCTTCATTGCCTTTGAAAAGCCTATTCAGTTGAGTTGCACTTAGTTTAGCTCAGAAAAGCGCCGGTGTCAATACGTTATTTTGCACAGAAGGGGCGCGGCCAAAGGTGATTTCTTTGACCGCGCCGTTGGTTTATCCGCCTTTCAGCCCCTCTTCATGGATGGGGTCGTTGAACCGCACCCGCAGCCGCGTCTTCCGGTTCTTACCACCCCGGTGGTCCAACCGGTTGGCCAGCCGGGTGCCCACGGACTGGATGATCTGTACCAGGATGACCAGCAGGATGACGGTGACGTACATGATCAGCATCATCCCCCGCTGGTAGCCGTTGTTCACCGCCAGGCTGCCCAGGCCGCCGCCGCCGATGGCGGCAGCCATGGCCCCGTAGCTGAGGATAGTGATGGCAGCGGTGGTCAGGCCGGTGAGCAGGGAGGGCAGGGCTTCGGGCAGCATCACCTTGCGCACAATCTGAAAGGGGGTGCACCCCATGGCCTGGGCCGCCTCCACCACACCGGCGTCCATCTCCCGCAGGGAGCCCTCCACCAGCCGGGCCACGAAGGGGAAGGCTGCAATCACCAGGGGAATAATGGAGGCGTTTGTCCCAATGCTGGTACCCAGGATCAGCCGGGACAGGGGAATGACCAGCATCATCAGAATCAGGAAGGGGACGGAGCGCAGGATGTTGATGACAAAGTTCAGCGCCCGCATAAAGGGGCGGGGGAGGGGGCGGATGCCGCTGCTCTCCCCGGTGACCAGCAGAATACCCAGGGGAAGGCCGATCACATAGGCAAAAAAGGTGGCCAGCACGGTGGAATAAAGCGTCTCCCAAATGTTCTCCAGAAGCGCGGCCTGAAGATAGCCCAGCTGCTGGCTCACCGGCGTACTGCCGAACAGCGTTCCAAAAAACTCATCCATGGTAGTCGTGCACCTCCTCCACCGTCACATTGGGCTGGCTTTTGATGTAAGCCATGGCCTTGGCAATCTGCTCCCGGTCGTCGGGCAGGCCCAGCAGCATGGTGCCGAAGGCCTGGCCGTTGACATTGCGGGTGTCCGCCCCCAAAATGTTGGCCTTCACCCCGCAGTCGATGGCCAGGGAGGCGATGAGGGGCTCGTAGGACGAGCCGCCGTTGAAGGCGATGCGGATGACGTTGGCTGCGGGCAGCTGGTCTAGGATCACCCCGTCGGGATAGACCAGGCGGCGGCCCGCCTCCGTCTTGGGGTTGGAGAAGATCTCCTCCACCGTCCCCGTCTCCTGGAGTACCCCGTGATCCAGAATTGCCACATGGGAGCAGATTTCCTCCACCACCGCCATCTCATGGGTGATGACCACCACGGTGATGCCCATGCGGCGGTTGATATCCTTGATGAGGCGGAGGATATCCCGGGTGGTCTTGGGGTCCAGGGCGGAGGTGGCCTCGTCGCACAGCAAAATCTTGGGGTCGGAAGCCAGGGCCCGGGCAATGGCGATGCGCTGCTTCTGGCCGCCGGACAGCTGGGCGGGGTAGGCGTCCGCCTTGTCGGGCAGACCCACGATGTCCAGGTATTCCTGCGCCCGTTTCTTTGCCTCGGCAGGCTTCACCCCGGCAATCTCCATGGGGAAGCAGATATTTTTCAGGCAGGTGCGCTGCATGAGCAGGTTAAACTGCTGAAAGATCATGGCGATAGACCTACGGGCCTGGAGCAGCTGCTTGGGGGGCAGGGCGCACAGGTCCTGCCCGTCGATGACCACCTGGCCCTGGGTGGGCCGCTCCAGCAGGTTAACGCACCGCACCAGAGTGGATTTGCCCGCGCCGCTCATACCCACGATGCCGAACACATCCCCGTCCCCAATGGTCAGGTTGATGTCGTTCAGGGCCCGCAGCTCCCCGTCGGCGGTGGGGAACACCTTTGAAACCTGTCTCAATTCAATCATAGGCACACGTATAATAAAACCATCTCGAAAGGAGTGGTTTTATTATTTCTCCTTTCCTTGAAAATTGGTTATACAGCAGGAGTAGCTACCTGCGGTATAATCAGGTCAAGCACTGTGGATCTGTACATATAGGCAT
>DVKM01000006.1 GCA_018716015.1 Candidatus Enterenecus stercoripullorum
GGTCGATGATGAGCTTCATCTCGTGGATGCACTCGAAGTAGGCGTTCTCGGGCTCGTACCCGGCCTCCACCAGCACCTCGAAGCCGCAGCGCATCAGGTCCACCACGCCGCCGCACAGGACGGTCTGCTCGCCGAAGAGGTCGGTCTCGGTCTCATCGTGGAAGGTGGTCTCCATCACGCCGGCCCGGGCGCCGCCGATGCCGGCGATGTAGGCCAGGGCGATCTGATAGGCCCGGCCGGTGGCGTCCTGCTCCACGGCCACCAGGCAGGGCACCCCCTTGCCCGCCACATAGGTGGAGCGCACCGTGTGGCCAGGACCCTTGGGGGCGGCCATGAACACGTCCACCCCGGCGGGGGGCACGATCTGCTGGTAGCGGATGTTGAAGCCATGGGCAAAGGCCAGGGCCTTGCCCTCGGTCATGTAGGGAGCGATGTCCTTTTTGTAGACCTCCGCCTGCACTTCGTCGTTGATGAGCATCATGACGATATCCGCCCACTGGGCAGCTTGGGGGATGGTCTTGACGGTCAGTCCGGCGTCCTCTGCCTTGGTCCAGCTCTTGGAGCCCTCCCGCAGGCCCACGCACACCTGGCAGCCGGAATCCTTCAGGTTCAGGGCGTGGGCGTGGCCCTGGGAGCCGTAGCCAATGATGGCGATCTTCTTGCCGTCCAGGTAGCTCAGGTCGCAGTCCTTCTCATAGTACATCTTTGCCATGATCATACACTCCTTATAAAAACAAGAATTTATACACAGAGTTTTACTTGCTTCTCACAAAACATTTTTGCCCAGCTCGAACTCGTCCGTCTCCTTGTTGTCCGCGTTGTCGCTGATGGTGGCGCGGCCCCGCTCCAGGGCCACCATGCCGGTGCGCACCAGCTCCAGAATGCCGAACTCGTCCAACAGGCGCTCCAGGGCGTCGTCCTTGGACTCCTCGCCGATGATGGCCAGAGTCAGGGTGGTGGTAGACACGTCGATGATGGAGGCCCGGAAGATGTTGGCGATCTGAATGACCTCGTTGCGCACCTCCCGGCTCTCCGCCTTCACCTTGATGAGAACCAGCTCCCGGCGGATCGAGGAGTCCGGCGGCAGCAGCCGCACGGAGTAAACGGAGTACTGCTTGCGCAGCTGGTTGATGATCTGCTCGATCTGCTGGTCGTCGCACAGCACCTCAATGGTGATACGGGACACCTCGGGATCGTCGGTGGTGCCCACGGCCAGGGACTCGATGTTGTAACCCTTCCGGGAAAACAGGCGGGAAACCTGGCTGAGCACGCCAGCCGCGTTTTCCACCAGGACGGACAAGGTGTGGCGCTGATAATTGGCGGTATTCATACGCAGTTTCCCTCCTTAATCCAGCAGAAAGTCAGTAACGGGGGTACCGCCGTTCACCATGGGATGGACCATGGCGTCCATGTCAATGGCGCAGTCGATGACGCACCCCGTGCCCAGGGCCAGGGCCTGGCGGAAGGCGTCAGCGAACTCCGCCTGGTTTTTGGCCCGGAAGCCGTGGAGGCCATAGGCTTCCGCCAGCTTGACGAAGTCCGGCCCCCGATCCAGGTCCGTCTGGGAGAAGCGCTTATGATAGATCAGGTTCTGCCACTGGCGGACCATGCCCAGGGTGCGGTTGTCAAAGATGACGGTGATCACCGGGATGTGGTAGTGCTCCACGGTGGACAGCTCGTGGCAGTTCATACGGAAGCAGCCGTCCCCGGTGCAGTGGACCACCACCTTGTCCGGGTTGCCCACCTTGGCCCCCATGGCCGCGCCCAGGCCGAAGCCCATGGTGCCGAATCCGCCGCTGGTGAGCAGCTGGCCAGGGCGGGAGAAGTGGTAGTACTGGCAGGACCACATCTGGTGCTGGCCCACGTCGGTGGCGATGATGGCATCCCCGCCGGTGAGTTCCTGGATGGTCTCCAGGATCTCGTGGGGGTGGAGGATGTCGTCTTTCTTCAGCGGCACCTCCTTGCGGGAGAACACATGGGCCTTCCACTCCGAGTAGTCATGCCGGGGCAGCTTCTCGTTGAGCAGCTCCAGCACCCGCCGGGCATCTCCGATGATGTGGCGATGGGTGCGCACATTCTTGTCGATCTCCGCCCGGTCGATGTCGATGTGGACGATCTTCGCCTTTCTGGCGAAGGTGGACGGAGAGGTGGCCACCCGGTCGGAGAACCGGCAGCCGATGGCGATGAGCAGGTCGCACTCATAGGTGGCCATGTTGGAGGCGTGAGAGCCGTGCATGCCCACCATGCCGGTAAACAGGGGATGGTCCCCCGGACAGGCGCCGCCCCCCATGATGGTGGAGGCCACCGGTGCGTCCAGAGTCTCCATGAACCGGCGGAACTCCGGCACCGCCCCCTTGGAGCGGATCACACCGCCCCCCACCAGCACCATGGGACGTTTGGATTGCTCAATGAGTTCCAGCAGCTTGTCGATGTCGTTCTGGTCGGGCTCCGGAGTCTTCAGGTCCCGGCCCGCCCGGCGCAGCATATTGGCCAGACGACCATGGTTGGGGTGCTCGGACACGGGCAGGTACTCATAGTCCGCTTCCGCGGCGGTGACGTTCTTGGCGATGTCGATGAGCACCGGGCCGGGCCGGCCGGACCGGGCGATGGCAAAGGCCTCCCGGATGATGTCAGCCAGCTGGTTGACGTCCTTCACCAGGTAGTTGCACTTGGTGATGGGCATGGTGATGCCGGTGATGTCCACCTCCTGGAAGGAGTCCTTGCCGATGAGGTTCTCCGGCACGTTGCAGGTAATCAGCACCACCGGGGACGAGTCATAGTAGGCCGTGGCGATGCCGGTGACCAGGTTGGTGGCCCCGGGCCCCGAGGTGGCAAAGCACACCCCCACCTTCCCAGTGGACCGGGCATAGCCGTCGGCGGCGTGGGAAGCCCCCTGCTCATGACTGGTCAGGTAGTGGTGGATCTTCTCCTTGTAGCCGTGAAGCTCAAACTCGTCATAAATGTTCAGGATGGTGCCTCCAGGGTAGCCGAATACCGTGTCCACTCCCTGTTCCAGCAGGCACTCCATCACGATCTGGGATCCTTTCATGCGCATTGGGGCTTTTCCCTCCTTTGGAATTTCTCCCCCCATTGGGGTATATAAGAAAAGGCATGGCCTGCGTCCATCATAGGACGAAGCCATGCTCCGCGGTACCACCTAATTTCCCTCCACATTGAGGGCCCTCTGCCCGGTAACGGCGGGAGGCCGGCCCCGCCTACTGGATCTCTCGTTCAGCCGGGCTGCTCGCAGGGGAGGTTCACCCGCCCCGCTCACGAAGGCTCACACCAACCGCCTTCTCTCTGGGCTTGCGCCGGGGGGGCTACTGACCTGGTCGCTGCATTTGGTTGCTTTACACTGTTGAAGTTATGATACCCTCTTCCGGCCCCTTTGTCAATGCGGAAACTCAGCCCTGGGCAAATTTTATCACACTTGCCAAAGAATCCACCGCTCCGGGCGGCGCTTTGGCGTGAAAAAGCACGGAATCCGCCTCCTGTTGAGGGGCCCGCCCCTCCCTTTGGACTGCCGGTTTTGGCACACTGTCCTCCGCGCTTTGATTTCCCGATTGTATTTCCCCGGCTCTTTGTGCTATAATGGCTCCAACGCTTTACCACATAAAATCGGAAAGGAGTCCTTCCCATGCGTTCTGACGTTGCGAAAAAAGGCATCCCCGCAGCCCCCAACCGCTCGCTGTTCTACGCCCTGGGCTACACCAAGGAGGAACTGGAGCGCCCCCTGATCGCCGTGGTGTGCTCTTACAATGAAATCGTCCCCGGCCATATGAACCTGGACAAGATCGCCGAAGCCGTCAAGGCCGGCGTCCGGGCCGCCGGCGGCACCCCCGTTGAGTTTCCCGCCATAGCCGTGTGCGACGGCATTGCCATGGGGCACATCGGCATGAAGTATTCCTTGGTCACCCGGGACCTGATCGCCGACTCCACCGAGGCTGTGGCCATGGCCCACCAGTTTGACGGCCTGGTAATGATCCCCAACTGCGACAAAAATGTCCCCGGCCTGCTGATGGCCGCCGCCCGGGTGAACATCCCCACCATCTTTTGCTCCGGCGGCCCCATGCTGGCCGGCCGGCTGGAAAACGGCCGGCGCACCTGCCTGAGCCATATGTTTGAGGCCGTGGGCGCCTACTACGCCGGCAAGCTGGACGAGGCGGGGGTGGAGGAGTACGAAAACTGTGCCTGCCCCACCTGTGGCTCCTGCTCGGGGATGTACACCGCCAACTCCATGAACTGCCTCACCGAGGCCATGGGTATGGGCCTGCGGGGCAACGGCACCATCCCCGCTGTGTGGTCCGCCCGGCTGCGCCTTGCCAAGCACGCGGGCATGCAGATCATGGAGCTGGTGGAAAAGAACATCCGCCCCCGGGACATCATGACCAAGGCGGCTTTCCGCAACGCGGAGACGGTGGACATGGCCCTGGGCTGCTCCACCAACACCATGCTCCACCTGCCCGCCATCGCCCACGAGTGTGGCATTGAGCTGGATCTGGACCTGTCCAACGCCATCTCCGCCAAAACCCCCAACCTGTGCCACCTGGCCCCCGCCGGGGAGACCTACATGGAGGATCTGGAATATGCCGGAGGCGTGTACGCAGTGATGGCGGAGCTGGACAAAAAAGGCCTGCTGGACACCGGCGTGCTCACCGTCACCGGCAAGACCATGGGGGAGAACCTGGCCGGCGTGGTCAACCGGGATCCTGAGACCATCCGCCCCATTGACCGGCCCTTCTCCCCTGACGGGGGCATCGCTGTCTTAAAGGGCAACCTGGCCCCTGAGGGCTGCGTGGTCAAGCGCTCCGCCGTGGCCCCTGAGATGATGACCCACCAGGGCCCCGCCCGGGTATTTGACAGCGAAGAGGACGCCATTGCCGCCATTTACGCAGGCAAGATCGTGGCCGGGGACGTGGTGGTCATCCGCTACGAGGGCCCCAAGGGCGGCCCCGGCATGCGGGAGATGCTCAACCCCACCTCCGCCATTGTGGGCATGGGGCTGGGGGAGTCGGTGGCCCTGATCACCGACGGGCGCTTCTCCGGCGCCACCCGGGGAGCGGCCATCGGCCACGTTTGCCCCGAGGCCGCCCAGGGCGGCCCCATCGCCCTGATTGAGGACGGGGACCCCATCTCCATCGACATCCCCAGCTGCTCCATCACCCTGAACGTGGACGAGGACACCCTGCGTGCCCGGAAGGCCGCCTGGGTGTGCCCCGAGCCCAAGGTCAAGACCGGATACTTAGCTCGGTATGCCAAGTTGGTCACCTCCGCCGCCCGGGGCGCCGTGTTAGAGTAAGCCGCTCCAAGCATAACAAAAGCGCCGCTGCCGCGGCGCTTTTGTTATGCTTATCACTCATATGAATGTGTGCTCACACCCGCACCGTACCGATTCCCAGGGCTCCCGGCCCGGTATGGCAGGCGATGGACAGGGTGAGAGGTTCCCCTCCAATGTGCTCCATCTCCGGGAAGGCGGCTTGGATCTCCTCCCGCCATTCCTCCCGCAGGGCATCGGGGATCTGGCTATACGCCATTTTTACCGCCAGATGGCCGCTGTCCCACAGGGGCTTCAGCCTGCCCTGGACGTCCTCCCGCACCTTCTGGATCATGAGCTTCCGGGCCGCCCGCATCCCCCGGACCTTGCCCACGGGGGTGAGCTTCTCCCCCCGGATCTCCAGCACCGGCTTGATGTTCAGCATGGTGCCCGCCATGGCCTCCACCCCGGTGACCCGTCCGCCCTTGCGCAGGTACTTCAAGGTATCCACCGAGATATAGATGCAGGAGTCGTCCCCCTGCTCCTCCAGAGTCTCCCGGATGTGGAGGGCATCCATCCCCGCCCGGGCCATGGACAGGGCGTCCAGCACGGAGTGGCGCTGGGTCACAGAGATGCGGCGGTTGTCCGCCACCTGCACCCGGCCGCCAAAGTTCTCCGAGAGCATCTGAGCCGTGGCGCAGGAGGCGCTCAACCCTGCGGACATGGGGATATAGACCAGCTGGTCATGGTCTTCCAGCACCCGGTCCCACACCGCGATCACGTCCCCCGGCGCGGGCTGGGAGGTGGCCAGATCCGCCCCTGTCAGCTGTTTCCGGTAAAACTCCTCCTGGGTCAGATCCACCCCTTCATAATAGGTCTTCCCGTCGATGAGGACGGGCATGGGCACCACCTCCACGCCCAGCCGTTTGCCTTCCTCCACAGTGATCCCACTGTTGCTGTCTGTCACAACGGCAACTTTTGGCATGTGCTTAAACTGCTCCTCTCCTTGTCTGCGTCCTGCGGCATCCGCCGTCCGACGCGCGTCCCGCTCTTGTGTGTTACCTGCCCGCTTCTCGGTCCCGCTGAATGAGCAGCTTGACCGCTTCCACCCCCGCCCGGATGGCGGAGTCCGTATCCTCGTCCCGGATCTGGTCCAGCCCTGCGGCGTTGCGCTCCTGGTTCCAGATCACATGGAAAATAGAACCGCACCGCACCCCCCGGGCTGCCGCCACGGTGAATAGCGCGGCGGACTCCATCTCGGAGGCCAGTACCCCAAGGCGCTTCCAGGCCTCCCATTTATTCAGCAGCTCATAGGACACCGGCATGCGCTCCGGGGAGTGCTGCCCATAGAAGGAGTCCTTGCACTGCACCACGCCTGCGTGCCAGCCGCGCCCAGAGGCCCGGGCGGCGTCCACCAGGGCGGTGAGCACCTCAAAATCGGCCACCGCGGGAAACTCGATGGGGGCATACTCCCGGCTGGTGCCCTCCATGCGCACCGCACCGGTGGCGATCACCAAATCCCCGCTCTTCACATCCAGGTGGATGCCCCCGCAGGTGCCCACCCGCACGAAGGTGTCCGAGCCGATGTTGGCCAGCTCCTCCATGGCGATGGAGGCGGACGGCCCGCCGATGCCGGTAGACACCACGCTGACCTTCTCCCCCAGCAGGGTGCCGGTGTAGGTCACATACTCCCGGTTGGTCCTCACATGGACCGGGTCGTCAAAATACCGGACGATCTTCTCGCTGCGGCCCGGGTCTCCCGGCAGCAGGCAGTACCTGCCCACTTCCCCTGCCTTACAGTCAATATGGAATTGCCGCTCCTGCGCGATCATTGCCTTCACCCTTTCTGTGGTGTATCATCATGTGTGCCATTATACTGTTTTTCCCCTGGAAAAGCAAGCCATATACATGTCTGGGTGCAAAACATCAGCCTGCCTGAATGCTCCCCAGAACCGCTCCGATGGAATCGTGGATCACCAGGTCCGCCCGGCTGTCATAGGGGGTGACGTCCCGGTTGATGAGCACCAGCTTGTCCCCCTGGTAGAACCGCAGCAGCCCCGCCGCCGGGTACACCGTCAGAGAGGTTCCCCCCACGATGAGCACCTGCGCCCGGCTGATGGCCAGCACCGCGGCCTCCACCGTCTCCTGGTCCAGCCCCTCCTCATAGAGCACCACGTCGGGCTTGACTACGCCGCCGCACACGGGGCACTGGGGCACCCCCTCCGATTGGGCGATGAAGGCCTCGTCATAAAACCGGTGGCAGTTCATACAGTAGTTCCTGGCGGTGGAGCCGTGGAGCTCGTACACCGTCCGGCTGCCCGCCTTCTGGTGCAGGCTGTCGATATTCTGGGTGACCACCGCCCTGAGCTTTCCCGCCCGCTCCAGTTCCGCCAGCTTCAGATGGGCGGTGTTGGGCTGAGCGTCGGGGCAGAGCATTTTAGCCCGGTAAAACCGGTAAAACTCCTCCGGCTTCTCCATAAAAAAGCTGTGACTGAGGATGGTCTCCGGGGGGTGGTCATACTTCTGGTGGTACAGCCCGTCCACGCTGCGGAAATCCGGGATGCCCGATTCCGTACTCACGCCCGCGCCGCCGAAAAATACAATATTGCCGCTCCCGTCAATCCATTCCTGAAGCTGCCGCTGTTGGGTCATGGTCTTTCCTCCTCTCCTGTGGGCAGGGGTTTCCCGTCCAGCACCGCCCTCACCAGCCGTCCGCCAGCGTATTCCAGCGTGAGCAGGAAGGCAGGGTGCTCCCGGGCCAACAGGTCCAGAAAAATCTCGTCCCCCTCCCAGATGGGCAGCCGGGTCACTTGGTCCTTGGGGATCCACTCCAGTTCTCCCTCTGCGCAGTCAGGATTCAGCTCCCCTGCCCAGCCGTCGGCAGTGAACAGATACATATACTCCCCCTCCCAGCCGCCGTCGGTGAGGAAAGTCACCACCCCCCGGAAGCGGTAGCTGGTAAGGGTCAGGCCGGTCTCCTCCTCCACCTCCCGGAGCAGGCACTCGTCGGGGCTCTCGCCGTCCTCAAACTTTCCGCCCACTCCAATCCACTTATCTTGGTTCACGTCCTGTTTCTTTTTCACCCGGTGGAGCATCAGATATTCCCCCCGGTCATTTTCCAGATAGCATAAGGTGCTGTTGAACACCCCGCAGACCTCCTTCCCGGTTCCGCCACCGGCGCAACCGCTCAAAATAGCAAACGGCCGCCGCAAACTGCCGGCGGCGGCCGTAGTGCATTCCGTTTGTCCGATGCCTCAGAAGGGCAGATTCAGCCCGCCGGTGAGGCGGGACATCTGGCTGGCGGCGTCCTCGTTGGCCTTGCGCATGGCCTCGTTTACCGCCGCCACGATGAGATCCTGGAGCATCTCCACATCGTCGGGGTCCACCGCCTCGGGGTCGATAGTGACCTGGGTCAGTTCCTTCTTACCGGATACCACCGCGGACACCACGCCGCCCCCCGCGCTGGCCTCATAGCTCTTGCCCTCCAGCTCCTCCTGGGCCTTCATCATGTCCTGCTGCATCTTCTGGGCCTGGCGGATCATATTGCCCATGTTTCCGCCCATACCACCCATACCACGGCTGTTAAATCCCTTTGCCATAGCGCTTTCCTCCTGTTTCCATGGTCATTCCACAATCACATTTCCCTGATGGTCCTTCAAAAACGCCTCCAGCGCGTCCGGTTCCTCTTGGGAGCCTGCCGCCTCTTGGGGGGCATCCACCGGAGCTTTTCCCGTGCGAACCGCCACATGGACTGGGCCGCCCATGAGCTGCTGGGCCATTTGCGCCACCGCTCCGGTGACGGCAGGCTTGCTCATCTGGTCCCGGATAAAGTCATTGGCCGTCCAGAGGGTCAGCTCCCGGCCATCCCAGCTGCCCTCCACCATGGCGCTGTTGCCCAGGAATACAAAGTCCCCCACTTCCATGGCGCTCTTCAGCTGCTCCCGCAGGGCCGGCCAGCCGGGCCAGCGGGGCAGGGCTTGGCCGCCTTTGTCGGCCGGGGCCGGAGCGGGACTGGGTTCCGCTTTCGTTTCCTCCCCGCTGTCCGATGCCGGGTTTTCCTCCGAAGCGGAAACCGCCATCTTCACCTTGGGAACGGCCGGGGCTGCCTGTCCCCCGGCGGGCTGGGGGGGCTGGCCGGGGTTTCCCGCCCCGGCGGGGACGCCCTCCCGCTCCAGCCGGGCCACCCGGGCGGCCAGCGCGGCGGGCGAGGGGTCCAGGGCCGGGTCGCACAGGGTGATCAGGCAAAGTTCCATATCGGTGCGCCGGTTGGCCGACCGGGCCAGGCCAGCCCCGGTCTCCTGCAGCGCCCGCAGCATATGCACCAGCCGGGGGATGTCAAACCTCCCCGCCAGCCGCCGCATGGTGGTCTCGTCATACCCGCCGGTCATCAGCCCGGCCCCGGCGTCAGCCGCGGTTTTGCGCACCAGTAAATCCCGCACCAGGGCAGACAGCTCGCTGGCCAGGGCGGTCATTTCCTTGCCCCCGGCGTACAGCCGGTCCAGCCGTTCCAGGGCCTGGGCACCGTCTCCGTCCGCCACCGTCTCCAGCAGTGCGGCGGTCTCCAGGTTCCCCGCCAGGCCTAGGACCTCCCGCACCCGGTTCTCATCAATGGCGCCGCCTTCGCCGGCACACTGGTCCAGCAGGGACAAAGCGTCCCGCATGCCCCCGTCCGCCAGCCGGGCGATCAGCGCCGCCCCGTCCTGCGTCAGCTGGATCTCCTCCTGTCCCGCCACATAGCGCAGCCGGGCGGCAATCTCATCGGCGTGGATGCGCTTGAAAGAGAACTGCTGGCAGCGGCTTTTGATGGTGGCGGGCACCTTGTGAATCTCCGTGGTAGCCAGGATAAACATCAGGTGGGTGGGGGGTTCCTCCAGAATCTGGAGCAGGGCATTGAAGGCCTGGACGGAGAGCATGTGTACCTCGTCCACGATGTATACCCGCTTCTTCACCGAGGCGGGGGTGTATACTGCCTCGTCCAGAATGGCCCGGATGTCGTCCACCCGGTTGTTGGAGGCGGCGTCCAGCTCCAGCACGTCCAGGATCGAGCCGTTCTCAATGCCCAGGCAGGCCGGGCACTGGTTGCAAGGGTTGCCGTCCTGGGGACTCTGGCAGTTCACCGCCCGGGCCAGGATCTTGGCGCAGGTAGTCTTTCCGGTGCCCCGGGTGCCGGTGAACAGGTAGGCGTGGGACAGCCGGCCGGACTGCACCTGGCGCTTGAGGGTTTCGGTGATATGCCTCTGGCCCACCACATCGTCAAAGGTGCGGGGCCGCCATTTGCGGTACAGGGCCTGGTACACCACTGTCACCTCCCGATAGAAAAAAGTTTCAACACGCAACAAGGCCGCGCACCGGCCTTTGTAGACAGGATACACCCGTTACCCATACAGCCGGCTCAAGATCGGCAGCCCCGCGGCACACGCGGCGATCCGCTTAGTGCTGCTCGGTTCCCCGCCTGACACGGTTCACAGGACCACGTTGCGCGGGACCGATCCATCATCACTGCTTATATGGGGCAGACGGCACATTCTGCCTCCGGGGGCCAGAATTCACCCCTGCTGTAGCGGGTTGCAGGTACAGGGCACCGCTATCTCCCCAGTTAGCGCGGCCTTGTTCCGTGTTGAAACAGCAGAACAATCGGCCTTTATTGTACCATGCCTGCGGGAAATTATCAACTGAATTTTCTCGCCACACCCCCTTTACAAATCATTTTTTTCTGTTATAATAGGTAAGCATCTTATATCACTATGGGCTCGTAGCTCAGCTGGGAGAGCGCTGCGTTCGCAACGCAGAGGTCGAGGGTTCGATCCCCTTCGAGTCCACCAAATAAGAACGCTGATAAGGATACAATCTGTATCTTTATCAGCGTTTTTGCTTTGTAACCGAAGCTCCGTGCAAGCCCTTGATACAACGGTATTGCTGTGTCATATCGTGTAATCACGCTTTTTTGGCACCGCCGCGCAAAGCGGAAAACGGTGCCTGGGAATATCGCCTGGAAGCTGTCTAAACCGGGGCTGTAACCGCTGCGGCGGCTGTCTGCCTTTCGTGTAGGAATGGTCATCTTTCGTATTATCGTGAAAAATCCGCAATGAGCGCCGGAATCTTTCTGCCACGCTCGTTGCGGATTCTTGTAATTATACGATTTTCCATGTGACTTCCGTGCCGCCCTTGAAGCGGAATACCACCTTGCTCCTGGAATAGACCGTCACGGAGTCAACGACCGTGTTCCACAGCCCGGTGCTAAATTCCGTGACCAGTTCCTTGCTCTTGGCAAGTTCGTCCAGGAAAAACGCGATCTGGCTTTTGCGAATATTCCGCCTGCTGATTTCCATGTTGGTGGCGTCAAGTTGCTCTTTATATTTTGCGTATCTTTCCGCCAATGCCCCATATTTTTCGGCGTATGCGTTTTGATCGACCGAGATATGCGCGTTCTCCTCCACACACTTGCGAATCAGTTCCGCTGCGGCTTCACATTCTTCGGACAATTCCGCTGCCTTTCGTTCCAGCTCCACAGTATCGGTAATTTCAGCCAGGGCAATCCGGCAATTTTCAATGATCTCGGTTTTATTGCGGATACACTTATTAAAGGCCCCCAGAAAAGCCGCTTTGATTTCCGCTTCCGTGAGATGCGGCGTATGGCATCCGCTTCCTGCGATGGTTCCCTTTCTGTACCGGCGGTTGCAGATCCAGACGGTGCGCTTGTATTTGTCCGTGGCGTGCCAGACTTTGCTGCCATACAGCCCACCACATTCACCGCATATGATTCTACTGGAAAAGGGATTTACGGCGCTGTATTTTGTGGGCAGTTCCTTCCGTCTCTGGATTTCAAACTGCACCAGGTCAAAGACCTGCGGAGACACAATTGCTTCGTGGCTTCCCTCCACATAATACTGCGGCACTTCACCCTCATTGATTTTCTGCTTTTTTGAAAGAAAATCAATCGTGAACTTTTTCTGCAAAAGCGCATCGCCCTTATACTTTTCGTTGGTGAGAATGCTGTCAATGGTGGATTTATGCCACTTGTCCCCGCCGCCGGGCGATGGGATGCCCTGCGCCATCAAAATGTGGCAAATTCCGGAGGGCGTTTCCCCCTCCAGAAAAAGCCGGTAAATCATGCGGACGACCTTTGCTTCTTCTTCCACGACTTTGGGATACCCGTCCTCACCTTTTTCATAGCCGAGGAATTTTTTATAAGGGAGGCTGACTTTCCCATCTGAAAACCGTTTTCTCTGACCCCAGGTCACATTCTCCGAAATAGAACGGCTTTCTTCCTGGGCGATGGAGGACATGATGGTAATCAGCAGCTCACCCTTGCTGTCCAGGGTGTAGATGTTTTCTTTTTCAAAGTAGACCTCTACGCCTTTTTCCTTTAGCCGTCTCACGGTGGTCAAGGTGTCGATGGTGTTGCGGGCGAACCGGCTGATAGATTTGGTAACGATGAGGTCGATTTTGCCCTCCAGAGCGTCGCTTACCATTCGATTGAACCCCGCACGGTGCTTGGTGCTTGTGCCTGATATGCCTTCGTCCGTGTACACCTTGACAAATTCCCAGTCCTCTCTGGCGTTGATCAGCTTGGTGTAGTAATCAACCTGCGCTTCGAAGCTCGTAAACTGCTCATCGCTGTCCGTAGATACGCGAGCGTATGCCGCCACCCGGCGTTTTCTGCCCACTTCCGTTGCTTTAGACGCATATTTCGGCTTAATCGCCGGAATGATCGTTACTTCTCTTTTTGCCATGTGTAATACTCCTTTGCCTTGCTTTTTCCCTCATTTCCGGCGTCCAGCTTTCAGACCGCGAAGGGTTCTCCCAGGTTTTGGTGATTTCCTCTCCGGATTTTGTGATAATGGTCACGGTGTTGGCGTAGGGGACGCGGATATGGTCAAACGCTATGCCGCTGACCAAATCCCGAAGGATTGCGTCCGGAATCTGCTGGGAGGCGCAGTATGCTTTCCCCAACCGATTGAATGTAGGGCAAATCCAGACCACCTTGCCGGATGCCAGCTTTTTTCTGCGGTATTTACAGCCACATTTTCCGCACAGTATTTTGCCGGTAAATTCGTGAAAAGTTACATCTGAGCAACGTGCGTGCGGATACGCTGAAGACCGCCGCAGTATTTCCTTCTGCACCATTGCAAATGTCTCCCGGTCAATGATAGGTTCATGGGCGTCTTTCACATAGTATTGCGGGAGTTCGCCGTTGTTGTGAACCTGTTTTTTACTGATGTGGTCTGTCACATAAGATTTTTGCAACAGTATGTCTCCCACATATTTTTCATTCGTGAGAATCGACCGAATCACCGATTCCCGCCACTGACCACCGTTCTTGGTGGGAATCCCGTCGTTCATCAGTTTCTTGCAAATCGCAGTAAGGCCTAAGCCGGACAGATAATCCGTATAAATACGCTTTACGACATCAGCCTCCGCAGGAATCACCTCGAGCCGGTCGCCCACCAGCTTGTAGCCCAGCATTCTTGTGGGGGTAGGTTGTCCCTCTGAGAAATTCTTTCGTATTTTCCACTTTTGATTCTCGCTGGCCGACAAGCTCTCCTCCTGGGCAAAGGCGGAGAGGAGCGTGAGCATAAACTCTCCGTCCTCGCTTAACGAGTGTATGTTTTCCCGCTCGAACCAGATGTCCACGCCGCATTCCTTGAGCTCGCGCACGGTTTGAAGCGTTGTAACGGTATTTCTCGCGAACCGGGAGAGAGATTTCGTAAGGATCAAGTCTATTTTTCCGGCTTTGCAGTCGCGCAGCAGTCTCTGAAATTCAGGCCTTGAAGCCTTGGTTCCTGTTATAGCTTCATCGGCGTATACGCCGGCATACTCCCATTCCGGGTTGCGCTGGATCAGACCGCTGTAAAAAGCAATCTGAGCAGATAGAGAATGGAGCATGGCGTCCTTGCCGCTGGACACCCGCGCATAAGCCGCTACACGCAGTTTCCTTGGAATCGGGTCTTCCGTTTTTTTGATATAGCTGATCTGCATTACCGCACCTCCTTCCAGCTATCGTCTTCGGTCAGCGCACCGACTACAGGTTTATACATCTTTTTCAGCCTTTTCCTTACACGGACAGCTTCTTTTTCCGTTAATAAACCATCGGCAAGAAGCGCAGACACAACCTGAAGGCAGATCCTGTAATGCCGCTCCGCAAGAAACTGCATCCTCTTTAAGTTTTTGCCTCGAGGCTTCGTAGGCTCTCGCACGCGCTTTACCGTAGCATTCGACCGAGCAGTACTTTGCGTCCTTTTTCCCATAAACGGTGAATTCCTTTCCGCAGTAATTGCAAATGAAGGTGTGATAGGCCTTTCGGTTGATTTCTTCCTGGTGGATGCTCCACCACCTCATACGACATTGATCACTGCAAAACCGCTTCGGCTTCTGCTTGGGAATTTGAACGATTTTTCTTCCGCAAAAATCACATCTTGTCGTGGGCAGGGCGTTTTTGTTCCGGCTGATAAACGATTTGATTGTATCGCGCTTTATGCCCATTTCCTTGCCGATGGAGGTATAGCCCATTCCCATGGCGTGAAGCTGAAGGATACGGGCTTTTTGCTCGTCGGTCATCATGAGAAACACCCCCTTTCAGTGTCACATATTACCTCTGAAAAGGGGATATATCCAGTTATTTTACCGATATAAATCCGACAAAACAGACGGACTTTTATTGGCGATTCTTGTATGAATCTGGTCGTATTCCTCGCTTGAAATGAGACCCTTGTCCCGCATGGATCGGAAAATCGAAATGCCCACAAGAAATCCCTCGTTCTCCGCGATTTCACTCGCTGTCAGTGGATAGACCCTCACTGCCGTATCTGGCGGCGAGATAGCACCGGCGGCTACAATACTTACGCTTTTTGCTCCCATAGCTGTAAAACTCCTTTCCGCACATCGCACAGACATGGCTGTATTCGGCCTGAAGGCTTCTGAGGCTTTGATTTTTATTCCACCAATCGTATCTGCACTTGTCCGAGCAGAATTTGCGTGGTTTCTGTTTTGGAATTTGAACGATAACGCTTCCGCAGCAAGGGCATACAGCCGCGTCTTTTCCTACCCGGAGCATTTTAATGGATTTATCCGTCAGGCCATGCCGGGAGCAGTGGGTCTTCACGGCGCTTTCCCCTAAATGCAGTATTCCGGCGATATCTCTGTAGCTTTTCCCTGCGTATCGAAGGTAGAATATTTGCTGTGCTTGTTCTGTGGTCATGGCGGGTTCCTCCAATCTGAGGTATCTCCTCACCGATCCATCTGGACAGGATGCAGGGATTTGGCCCAAAATACAAAAAATAAAGGGGCGCAGCCACAAAACATGACTGCACCCCTTCGGCTGGAACGGATATTTAGTTCGGGATCTTCAGCTTCTGGCCGCTGTAGATGGTGTCGGTATCAAGGCCGTTGAGGGTCTTGATTTCCTTGTAGCGGGCGCCGCTGCCCAGGTACTTCTCGGCGATGCCCCAGAGAGTATCTCCCTTGGCCACGGTGTGGACGCGGTAGATCACCGCCGCGCTTTCCGCCGGAGCCAGGTCGGAAACCCGCACCGGGGACATGATGGCGTTGGTGCCGCTCTCGTTCTTGTTGATGACCGCACGGTCGCCGGACACTTCGCAGACATACCACCGCTGCTTCTTGACCCATGCGGGGATGGTCTGTCCGCCATAATACTTCGTCCCGGTGATGGTCACCAGATCGCCAGCCTTGATGCCGCCGCTGGGCTGAACCGGCTCCACAGGGGTATCCGGCTCAGAGCCGCCCAGCCTGGCCGCGACCTCCGCACGGAAGGTATCCATGTTCTTCCCGTGCTTCGGCCACCAGTGCAGCACATCCCCGTGATTGGACGCGATGCCCAGGTCGTGACCCTCGCAGTGGCAGATGATGTCCTGCTCCGTCAGGCCATAGAGTCCGCAGAGATACACGCAGAGGTCTACTGCTTCATGATAGACCTTGTCCAGATAATTGGCGTCCGTGAGGTCATCCTCACAGATCTCGAATGAGATGTGGGTGTCATTGGCGGAACCGCCGGCGTGCCAACCCCGGTGATCCCACGGCAGGGTTTGATAGGTCGCCACCGTCCCATCGGCCAGCTTGCCGATGAAGGCGTGGACGCAGACCTCCCGGTCCATAGGCTGGTTCCAGTGGTTGTTGTACTGGTTCTTCCCCAGCAGCCCGTCATCCGGCCCCACGTAGCGTTTGAGCCAGGGGTTGTTGGCGCCGGTGGAGTGTACCATGATGCCCTTGGGGGTGATCCGGCGTCCCGCCTTGTAGCAGGCATTGTTGGTGAAAATCAGCTTATGCAGATTCATTATCGTTTCCTCCTTTATCATGCAGTTGTTCCAGCACGTCCTTCAGCTTCTCCGGGATGGGCAGGCCCAGGTGTCCGGCGTTCTCCAGGAAAGAGATGCCCTCATTGGACAGGTAGAAGAAGATCACCGCCGTGCGGAGCACTCCCTCCTGACCCAGCACATACACGTCTACCAAATTGCCGATGCCTACCAGCACGAAGATGAGCACCTTCCGACAGATCCCTTTAAAGCCCACGGCGCTGGACAGCTTCTTGTCCGCAACAGCGCACATCACGCCGGTAATATAGTCCACCAGCACGAAGGCGATCAGCGCGTAGAGAAAGCCATCCACACCGCCCAGGTACCAGCCCAGGAAGCCGCCCAGGGCAGAAAAGGCAACCTGGATGCCGACCCAGATTGATTTCATAGTCTCGTCCTCCTTTGTTTTTAATATGGAAAAACGCCCCCAGCGGGAGCGCCTTTGTCCTCATGTCAGCCATTCCGGTTTTTCCGGGATGGTTTGTGTGTTGGTGCCGTCCAGCCATGCCTGGTACCAGGTTTTTAGTTCCGAGAGCTGTTCCTCCGAGAGGGTATCGTACCAAAGCTGCCCTCGGTTGATGACGGGAAAGCACTCGACCTCCCGTCGCTTTCGGTATGCGCCCTTTGCGGCTTCCGCCTGTTCCGCTGCGGCCTGGGCGTCATCAAAGACCATGATACCGTCCCGCACCTGATAGGCGGTGAAGTACTCCTCAAAATGAGAGAGGTCAGACGGTTCCGCTGCTTCCACAGCGTCCAGCAGTTCCCCCTCCAGGGCATAGCTCACAACATAGCCTTGGTCGCTCAGTAATACTTTCATGGGCACCTCCTCTTAGTTGATCCCAAACACCCGGTTGACCTGCCCGTTACCACCCTGGATGGAGAGTGTCACCGTAGAACCGGAGTAGGATAGGTTAAAAGATTTGTAGTTAGACTCGTCCGCAATCTGGAAGGAAACCGCAGAGGTTGTCAGCATAATTTTTGGCACCACCAGGGACGCACGTGACGCCGTGCTGCTTGGCCTGCCGATGATGACATAGAAGTTGTAGTTTCCGTAGTTGAAAGTGATGCTCCCGCTGGTCAGCGTCCCGTTATAGAGGGATGTGGCGCTAATGCCCAGGTTTGTCCGAGCAGCGGCCGCTGTCTTGGCTCCGGTGCCGCCGTAGGCAATCGCCAGGGCGTTGGTCAGCGAGATGGACGTCCAGGAGCTTCGGTCATAAGCTCTTTTCACCGCATAGGAGTTTGCTGCCAATGTAGTACTGGAAGATGAGATGCTGGATGACAGCTTAGTCAGCCCGTAATATGCAGTGGTGGCGTATAAACAGCCAATGGCGATCCACCATGACCCGTCATACACGAAGTCAACCGTTTCCTTGTCCCTCCAGATATCTGCGATAACAGACATCCCGTCCGTGCTGCAGATGAACTTGTCCCCGGTGCCGTTGACATTCAGCTTGGGCTGACTGGCGGAATTCCCATAGGTAAACTGTACTGC
>DVKM01000007.1 GCA_018716015.1 Candidatus Enterenecus stercoripullorum
AAAGACGTCTACTTAACCATTGATGGGGAGGAATTCAGCAGCACTAATCTGTTTAATCTGACTAATGTGCAGTCAAGACAAGATCCCCCCAAACTGCACCTGACGCTTACAAACTGTACTTTTACTGGCAATACAGCCAATGACAACACAAATAGTTCCTTCATGTATCTGCCCAACTGCCAGTCCCTAGTGATTGAGAGCTGTGACTTTGATACTGGCGAAGAGACATTGCAGTACGGTATCAACTGGAACCTGTGCACCATCCAGGGTGCAACCGTGCGCATTGAGGATTGTACCTTTGACGGAACCTATGGGAAGAACGCCGTCAAGCTGAACCAGCGCAACGGCGAGGATGACATGGCGACGGATGTAAAGCCGGAAGGCTGGAAAGAGGGAGAGGCCGTCACCGCGGCCTCCATTGCGGACGCCCAAATCATCAACTGCACCTTCGAGAGCGATAGCGCTGTCCTCGCCCTGGGCAGCAAGGGCAAGGGCACGGACGGCGCCGCCTCCCCCTCCACCGGCGCGTTCCCTGTGACCATCAGCGGGACTGAGGTGAGTGTCTTGCTGGACTACCAGGCGGAAGAGACTGCCACGGTCCAGACCATCGAGGTGGCGGCTGACGAGACCGCTTCCAAGACTGCTGACGGCGATTTCGGCACCGAGGACGATTTCGTGGCTGAGATCAATGGCGAGAAGTACGTCTCCCTGCCCTATGCCGTATCCCAGGCCGGGGAAGGCGACACCATCACCCTGCTGAAGGATGTGACACTGGACGCTACTGGCGTTGAGAATACTACCGGCAGGGCCGTTCTGGTCATTGACAAGGGCCTCACAATCAACGGCAATGAAAATACCATTTCTGGCGCGAACTTCACTACATCTCAGGGCAATCTCAGCCTGATCAACATCCTGAATGGCGCCGACGTCACCCTGGACAATGTGATCATCGACGGAGCAAAGAGTGGAAGCGACGCTGATGAGGTTGGCCCCCGTCACGGCTTGAACATCTGGGAAGCGGGCACGGTGACCCTGAATGATGTTACAGTCCAGAATAACCGCTGGTACGGCGTGGTGAGCAACGGCTCTGATTTGGTGATCAATGGCCTGACCACCACCGGAAACGCCTGGGGCGTCAACGTGGACGGCGACTCCACGGTCACCGTCAACGACGCCAATATCGGCGAGACCTCCTCTATCGTTTATGAGAACACCGGGAGCGACGGCTCTCTGGCGGTGAATAACGGTACCTTCCAGAATCTCGTCGTGAAGGCGGAAAATCCCGGCGACACCAACACCGGCACCATTCGCCTGACTGGCGGTACTTTCAACGGCGTGACCACCGAGGGCGAAGGCGAGACCAATGTCGGCGGCGACGACAGCATCATCACCATCACCGGCGGCACCTATACGCAGACCGAAGCCGGCAGTAGTGACGGCACCACCTATGTTGCCATTGATGGCCTTCTGGCCGAGGGCAGTGACCTGGATGACAACGGCACGGTCGTTCCCGCTGGAGGCTCCGTGGCCAGCATCAATGGCCAGGGCTTTAATACCCTCCAGGAAGCTATCGATGCCGCCAATGACGGCGATACTATCGTTCTGTTGGACAATGTGACCCTCACCGGAGAAACAACTGACAGCCAGTACTTAATCACCATTCCTAGTAACAAGAACCTCACCATCCAAAGCGCGGAAGGCCAAAAGTACACCATTACAGCTACCTATACCGGCGGGGTGGAGAGTGGTTCCCGGAGCGATCACCCGGTGTTGGAGGTCGGTGAGAATAGCCAGCTCACCCTGAGCAACGTAAAGCTGGACTTCAGCGGCACCGAGGCAGACGATAAGATCGGCGACGGTATCCGGCTGGGTAAAAACAGCGCTCTCATCCTGAACAACGGTACCGAGGTCACGCTGGACAACTTCTATCGCGGCTTCATCTTCATAGCTGATTCCAGCGATCTGACCACCACCGCTGATGTGACAGTGGACGGGGCGACCCTTACTGTCTCTAACATCACCGCCAACGGCTCTAACGGCGGCGACTGGACTATCCAGAACAATTCTACCGTTAACTTCAACACCATCGGCAACCACGGCCTGAGTGTGGAAACTCTGACTGTGGACAACTCCACTGTCACTGTGAATGGCGCCGGTTACTCCGGTATCGTGGCGGCGGATCTGACCCTGGCAAATGGCGCCACCGTGAACGTCACCAACAGCGGCAACCAGTTGCCCCTCGACTCCACCTATGCCCCGGATGGCGAGAGCTACAAGAACGCCGTGGAGATCAAGGCAGATGGCAGCCTGGACGTCTCCAATTCCACTTTGTCCCTCACGGGTAACGTGGATAAAAACAACCAGGCCATCAACACCGTGTATGTGGGCGAGGTTCAGGATCCGGCAAGTGATGTCTCCATCACCAACTCCACCTTCAACGGCGAGCTGGTATACAAGACTGACGATAGCACCCCCGCTCCCCTGACGGTCTACTTCAAGGACAGCGCCAACGGTGTCATCTACACTACGTCCGTTGTGACCGGTACGGCTGACGGCGACAATATGAAGTACACCATCACGCCGGCGGCAAATCCCACCGGCAATGCGGGCCAGACCTTCACCGGGTGGGCCTATGGTGGCCAGACCTATCCGCTGGGCCAAGAGATTGAGCTGACGCTTCCTAAGACCACCACTTCCGTCACCTTCACCGCAGTGTGGACCTCTACCGGCGGCAACCCCGGCGGCCCCAGCACCCCCGGTGACACCTACACCATCACCGTGCCCACCCCGGTCAACGGCACCGTGACCGTCTCCCCCTCCGGCTCCGCCCAGGCGGGTGCTACCGTCACCGTCACTGTCCAGCCCAACGCCGGCTACACCCTGGGCACCCTGTCCATCCGGGACAGCCAGAACAACGCCGTGACTTACACCTCTCTGGGTAACAACCGCTACTCCTTCACCATGCCTGAGAGCAACGTCACCGTGCTGGCCGTCTTTACCCAGGCCGCCCTGCCCTTCACCGATGTGGCCTCCACCAACTGGTACTACGAGGCGGTGCGTTACGTCTGGGAGAACGAGCTGATGCAGGGCACCAGCGCCACCACCTTCGGCCCCAACGTCACCACCACCCGCTCCATGGTGGTCACCATCCTGTGGCGGCTGGAGGGTGAACCCACTGTCGACTACACCCTGAACTACAACGACGTGGCCGCTAACGTGTGGTACACCGAGGCGGTACGCTGGGCTACGGCAAACGGCATCGTGCTGGGCTATGACGGCGGTTTCCACCCCAGCGACTCCATCACTCGGGAGCAGATGGCCGCCATCCTGTACCGCTATGCGGACTACAAGGGCTATGATCTCACCGCTAACGGCGATCTGTCCAGCTTCACCGACGGCAGCCAGGTGTCCAGCTGGGCCCAGACCAATCTAGAGTGGGCCGTGGGCAAGGGCCTGCTGGTGGGCGGCACCGCCAACCAGGTGGATCCCCAGGGTTCCGCCACCCGTGCCCAGGTCGCCCAGATCCTGATGCGGTTCTGCGAGACCATCGTGCGCTAACCCTCCCGCGGGGAGAAAACAGCAAATCAAAATGAGGGGCCGCCCCGGCATTTGCCGGGGCGGGCCCTTTTCCTGTCCGTTTGCGGGGAGCTTACTTACGACACACGCTCAAACTGGCTGTTGTACAAATCCGCGTAGAAGCCGCCCTTGTCCAGCAGCTGCTGGTGGGTGCCCTGCTCGATGATGTCCCCATCCTTGAGCACCAAAATCAGGTCCGCATTGCGGATGGTGGACAGCCGGTGGGCAATGACAAAACTGGTGCGGCGCTGGGTGAGCTGGTCCATGGCCTGCTGGGTGATAAGCTCCGTGCGGGTATCCACCGAGGAGGTGGCCTCGTCCAGGATGAGCATGGGGTGGTTCTGCACCATGGCACGGGCGATGGTGAACAACTGCTTCTGCCCGGCAGAAATGGCCACGCTGTCGTCCAGCACCGTGTCCAAGCCCTGGGGCAGGGTCTGGATGAAGTGGTAGATACCGCAGGCCTTACAGGCCTCCTCCAGCTGCTGGTCGGTGACGCCGGGATTATCGTACACCAGGTTCTCCCGCACGGTGCCCTCAAACAGCCAGGTGTCCTGAAGTACCATGCTGAACAGGTTGTGGACGCTCTGCCGGGTCATTTGGGTGGTGGGGATGCCGTCGATCCTGATGGTCCCCGAGTTCACCTCGTAAAACCGCATCAGCAAGTTGACCAGGGTGGTCTTACCCGCGCCGGTGGGCCCCACAATGGCCACCTTCTGCCCGGGCTGCACATGGGCGGAGAAGTCCTTGATGATGATCTTTTCCGGGTTGTCCGGGTAGCTGAAGCGCACATGGTCAAACTCCACTTCCCCCGGATCTGCTCCGGGGCGGGACGGCAGTCCACCTCCTGGGGCATCTCCTGTTCCTGGAGGAAGTCGAAGATGTGGTCGCCGGCAGCCGCGGCGGTCTGCATCTGGGTCATGCCCTGGGCCAGGGTACTCAGAGGGGAGGTAAATAGGCGCACATACATGATGAAGGACACGATGACGCCGAAGGAAATCTCCCCACCCATCACCAGGGCGGAGCCCAGCACGCACACCACCACATAGCCCAGGTTGCCCACGATGTTCATCAGCGGCTGCATCACCCCGGATAGGAACTGGCTCTTCCAGTCCGCATCATACAGTTCGCCGTTCATACCGTTGAACACGTCCTTGATCTTCCCATTGGCCCGGGAGATGCGCACCACGTCATGACCGGAGTACATCTCCTCGATATACCCGTTCAGCTCACTCAGATCCTTCTGCCGGGCAGTGAAGAACTTCTGGGAGCAGAGCATCACCAGGGCCATGATGGCGAAGCCCAGGACGGTCACCCCGATGGCCGCCAGGGCCATGCGCCACTCGGTGACAAACATCATGATCAGGCAGCCTACAAACTGGGCCGAGGCGCTGATGATGGAGGGCATGCTGTTGGCCAGGGCCTGCTGGAGGGTGCTCACGTCGTTGGTGACCCGGCTGAGGATGTCGCCGTGGGACACCCGGTTGA
Organism: Candidatus Enterenecus stercoripullorum; assembly: GCA_018716015.1. Classification (GTDB taxonomy): domain Bacteria; phylum Bacillota; class Clostridia; order Oscillospirales; family Oscillospiraceae; genus Enterenecus; species Enterenecus stercoripullorum. The sequence goes on from DVKM01000007.1 coordinate 5,065, forward strand.
AGTACTCCATGGGGACGCAGTTGATCTTCCGGGACAGGTCCCGGCGCAAATCCCGGGACAGGCCCAGGGTGATGGTGGACATGATATAGTGCTCGGCATAGGTGAACAGGGCGCTCAGCCCGTAAATCGCCAGCAAAATGGCGCCGATGCGGCCGATGGCCACCAGGTCGATCTCCCCCGCCAGGGAGTCCTCGATCAGGTTGGTGATCTGACCCAGGAAGTCCGGCCCGATGATGGTGAGCACCGCCCCCACGGCGGCAAAGACCAGGGCGACGGCGGTGGGGACCACCAGCTTGCGGGAGTAGCCGAACAGCTCTCGCAGCACCCCCAGGATGCCCCGCTTGCTCTTTTCCGCAACACCCATCCCGCGATGGGCAAATCTACTGCTCATGACAACTCCACCTCCTTACGCGCCCAGCTCTTCGCTGGAGAGCTGAGAGCGGGCAATTTCCTGGTAGACCGGGCAGGTCTTCATCAGTTCCTCGTGGGTGCCCATGCCCACGGCTCTGCCCTCGTCCAGCACAATGATCTGGTCCGCGTCCCGGATGGTACCGATGCGCTGGGCCACAATGATCCGGGTGGTGTCCTTCAGCTCCCGAGCCAGCCCCCCGCGCAGCCGGGCGTCGGTGCGGTAGTCCAGGGCGGAGAAGGAGTCGTCGAAAATCAAAATTTCCGGCTGCCGGGCCAGGGCCCGGGCAATGGAAAGCCGCTGCTTCTGGCCCCCGGACACATTGGCGCCCCCCTGGGCAATGGGGGCGTGGATGCCCTGGGGCAGCTTGGCCACAAACTCCGTGGCCTGGGCCAGATCCAGGGCCTTGTACACTGCCTGCTCTGAGTTGTCCCCTGCGCTCTCGCCAAACAGCACGTTCCCCTCAATGTCCCCGGAGAACAGCACCGCCCGCTGGGTCACATAGCCCAGCCGGTCGTACAGCGCGTCAAAGGTGTACTCCTTTACATTGACTCCGTCCACCAACACCTCTCCCCCAGTGGCATCGTAGAACCGGGCGATGAGGCTGATGAGGGTGGTCTTACCGCTGCCGGTGGCCCCGATGATGGCCAGGGTCCCGCCCCGCTCCACCCGGAAGCTGATGTGGCTGAGTACGTCCTTGGGGGAGTTGGGATAGTGGAAGGACACGTCCTTAAACTCCACGCTGCCCTGCTCCGGCGCGTCAGTCCGGCGGCCCTGAACCAGGTTAGGGGTGGTGTCCAGCACGGCGTTGATACGCTGGGCGGACACTTGGGCGGAGGGCAGCAGCATGATGATCATCACCATCATCATGATGGTCATGACCACATAGGTGGCGTAGGTGCCGAACACCACCACGTCGCTGAAGGTGGTCAGCCGCCGGGTCAGGTCCTCCGCAGGCACGTTGTTGACAATGGACGCCCCCACCCAATAGATCGCCAGGGACAGCGCGTTCATGGCCAGGGTCACTCCGGGCAGCAAAAGGGCAAAGGCCCGCTGGTTGAACAGCTGAGTCTTCATCAGCGTCTCATTGGTCCGGCCAAACTTCTCATTCTGATAGTCCTCGGCGTTGTAGGCGTGAACCACGTTGATCCCCGTGAGGTTCTCCCGGGCCACCAGGTTGATCCGGTCCATGAGCCGCTGCACCCGCTTCACCCGGGGCAGCACCACCACAATGATCACCCCCATCATGGCCAGCAGGGCCGCCACAAATCCGGCGGTGATGGCCGACAGGGTCCAGCTCTTGTTGACAATCTTGATGATGGCCCACACCGCCATGACGGGGGCCTTGATCAGGATCTGGTTGCCCATGGCCACCAGCATCTGGACCTGGGTGATGTCGTTGGTGGTGCGGTTGATGAGGCTGGGCACGGAGAAGGCCATCATCTCCTGCTGTCCAAAGTCGGCGATCTTGTGAAAGACCTCCTCCCGGATGGCATAGCCGTACCCCGCCGCCACCTTAGCGGTGAGGTAGCCGCAGATCACCGCCAGCAGGGCGCTGGCCAGGGTGCAGCCCAGCATCTGCACCCCGGTGTTCAGAATATCCGAGGTGGTGCTCCCTGGCGTGTTGATGAGCACCGTGAGATTGCTCATATAGTCCGGCAGACTCAGATCGAAGTAGATCTGGCCCAGGATCAGCACGGCGCAGACGATGGCCATTCCCCACTCCCTGGGCCGCATTTTACCAAGCAGTTTTAGCATATCCGTTCTCCTCGTCAGGTTTTCAGGCGCCGGGACAGGGTGGAATGCTCCGCCCCGTCCCGGCGCCATAGATCAGCTTCGGGACCGTTCAGCCGGAAATGGCCTCCCGATTGAGGATCTCCATAAACTCCTCCCCGGTGATGGTCTCCTTCTCATAGAGGTACGCCGCCAGCTCGTCCAGCTTGGCCCGGTTCTCCTTCAGAATGTTGGCGGCCTTCTCATGCTGCCCCTTTACCAGCTCCACCACCTCCCGGTCAATCTGGGCGGCGGTCTCGGCGGAGCAGGCCATGGTGGTATCCCCACCTAGGTACTGGTTCGTCACCGTCTCCATGGCCACCATATCAAAGCCGCGGCTCATGCCGTAGCGGGTGATCATGGCCCGGGCCAGCTTGGTGGCCTGCTCAATGTCATTGGACGCCCCGGTGGAGGCGGAGTGGAACACCAGCTCCTCGGCGGCCCGGCCGCCGGTGAGGGTGGCGATCTTGTTCTCCAGCTCCTCCTGACTCACCAGGTAGTGGTTGCCCTCCTCCACCTGCATGGTGTAGCCCAGGGCGCCGGAGGTGCGGGGCACAATGGTGATTTTCTGCACCGGGGCGGAATTGGACTGCCGCGCCGCCACCAGGGCATGGCCCACTTCGTGATAGGCCACCACCTTCTTCTCCTGGTCGGTGAGG
>DVKM01000092.1 GCA_018716015.1 Candidatus Enterenecus stercoripullorum
TCTTCGACACCAAGCGGCTGCTGAACCGTCCCGCCTCGGTGATGATCGGAAAGACCTCCGGCCTGGCGGGCATCGCCTACTGGATCAACGACAACTACGACCTCACCGGCGACGCGGCCATCGCCAAGAACGATCCCCTGGTGGCCCAGCTGAAGGCTTGGGTGGACGCGGAGTATGAGAATGGCCGGCAGAGCACCATGGGCCGCCATGAGCTGGAGGCCAAGGTCCAGGAATTTGCCCCCGGCCGGTTCCAGAGCTGAGGAGGGCTGACCATGGCGGAAGGGAAGGTAACCTCCCTGGCGGACATCGTCTATGAGCGGGTGGAGGAGGACATCCTCACCGGCGCCTACCAGCGGGGGGATGTGCTGACGGAGCTGAAGCTCTCGGAGAAGCTGAACGTCAGCCGCACCCCGGTGCGGGAGGCCCTGCGCCGCCTGGAGCAGGACGATCTGGTGGAGAGCCGGGGCAAGACCATTGTGGTGGTGGGGGTCACCCACCAGGACCTGCTGGATATGCTGGAGATCCGGCTGCGGCTGGAGGGGCTTGCCACGGCCATGTGCTGCCAGCGGATCGGGCAGAAGGAGCTGGTGGAGCTGGACGAGATCGTCACCCTCCAGGAGTTCTATGTCTCCCGGGACCTGCCGGACAAGATCCTGGAGTCCGACAGCCGCTTCCACACAGCAATCTATGCCGCCTGCGGCAGCCGGGTGTTTGATAAGCAGCTCACCGGGCTGCTCAAGCGCCTCATGCGCCACCGAAAGCTCTCTGTCAGCGACAACCAGCGGGCACAGAAGTCTACGGCCGAGCACCGGGCCATCTTCAACGCCCTGGCGGCCGGGGACGCTGCCCAGGCTGAGGTCCTGGCGACGCAGCACGTGGAGCGGGCCAGGGACAATATCCTCATCAACGAACAGGCAGCGGCAATTTGAATTTCAGTGGGGGCCATTGGCCCCCACTTTTTTTGGAGGTTCCGTCCCCGTACCCCCGAAGGTCCTGGGCCTCCCCGGCCCAGACCTGGGTTGCTTTTTGTGCGGACAAGAGGGTAGGGCTGGCTATGACACAGATGATGAAAGCTGGGTTACTGTTACCAGTATCCGCGCACATCAGCGGGAAGAATCTGCAGGACGATACGTTCTATAATCCGACCGTTGCGGAAGGCGATGCCTTCGACGGTTGGTATGAGAAAGCAGAGGACATCGGCAGCGAGGCCAAAAAAGCAAAGCTGCCCCTGATGCTGAAGAAGTATGAGCTGTACGGCAAGGTTGAGACGGCCGTGAATGCCATCAACGTGAGGTTCGTGTCCTGGGATGGAACGAAGGATGAATACTTGGGCAGCGGCGACGTGATCAGCACCAATCCTACCGCTTCGGTGGCTATTGCAGATCCAGTGGCTCCCGAGGGCAAGGAGTTTATCGGCTGGAAGGTCCGGCTGAGTGATTCTCCCATGTATGCTGGCGAGTTACCTTCCCCGCGCTGAAGGCTTTGCTTGAGGAGCATAATGCATGGTATGATCAGGATACGGATTGGATTACCTTCGAGGCAGTTTGCGCTGAGGAGCCTACCGAACCCGAAGATTCCACTGACTCTGAAGATCCTACCGATCCTGAGGACCCCACCACGGACTACCGGCTCTGGTGGAGATCTGGTCCCAGGCCAACGACGCCCCCGGCGGCGAGGTCATGGGGTAAATAGCGAAAAGCAACTACCCGTTCCCAGGGAAACAGGGAGGCCGGCGCACACGCGCCGGCCTCCTTCCTTTTCACAATATGGTCAGATGGTCTCCACCTTCAGCAGGTTGGTGTTGCCGGACCGGCCGTTGGTGATGCCGCCGGTGATGACGATCTCGTCTCCGGGGGAGAGCTTCATGTGCTCCTTGGCGGCCTTCATAGCGGTGTAGAACAGCACGTCGGTGGAGGGCACCTCCTCGCACATCAGGGGCGTCACGCCCCAGCTCAGAGCCAGCATCCGCCAGGTCCGCTCATTGGTGGTCAGCCCCAGAATGTCCACCGGGGGCCGGAACCGGGACACCATCCGCACCGTCATCCCCGACAGGGAGCAGGCCACGATGGCCTTGGCGTTGATGTCGATGGCGATGGCGCAGGTGGCGTGGGAGATGGCGTCCACGGTGTTGTGGATGGGGAACTCCGTCTGCCAGAAGCGCCTCTGGTAGTTCACGTCCTGCTCGGTCTGTTCCACGATCCGGGCCATGGTCTCCACCGCCTCCACCGGGTACTTGCCCGCGGCGGTCTCCCCGGAGAGCATTACGGCGCTGGTGCCGTCGTAGACGGCGTTGGCCACGTCGCTGATCTCCGCCCGGGTGGGCCGTGCGTTGTGGATCATGGATTCCAGCATCTCCGTGGCGGTGATGGACCGCTTGCCCAGGCGGCGGCAGGTGTTGATGAGCTTTTTCTGGATGGCCGGCAGCTTCTCGAAGGGCACTTCTACCCCCAGGTCGCCCCGGGCCACCATCACCCCGTCGCAGACCTGGCAGATCTCCTCGATGTTGTCAATGCCCGCCTGGTTCTCGATCTTGGCGATGATGCCGATGTACCGGTCGGTGTGCTGGGCGATGAAGTCCTTCACATCCAGGATGTCCTGCTTTCGGGAGACGAAGGAGCAGGCGATGTAGTCCACCTCGTTCTCCAGGCCCAGCAGCAGGTCCGCCTTGTCCTGCTCGCTGAGGTAGACCTGGCTCATGACCTTGTTGGGGAAGCTCATGGACTTGTTGTTGGAGGTCTCGCCTCCCACCAGCACCCGGCACCGGGCCTCGGTGCCCTCCAGAGCCTCCACCTCAAAGACCAGCAGGCCGTTGTTCAGCAGGATCTTGTCTCCCACCTCCAGATCATGGATCAGACCAGGATAGCTCACCGACACCCGCTCCTGGTTGCCCACAATCTGCTCAGTGGTGAAGGTAAAGGTGTCGCCCTCCCTGAGGGTAATACTTCCGTTTTCAAAGGTGCGGATGCGGTACTCCGGCCCCTTGGTGTCCAGCATGATGGCGATGGGCAGGTTCAGCTTCTCCCGCACCTTTTTGACGAGGTCCATTTTCTGCTGCTGCTCCGGGTGGGTGCCGTGGGAAAAATTTAGCCGGGCCACGTTCATTCCCGCCAGGCACATCCGCTCCAGGGTCTCCTCGTTGTCGCAGGCGGGCCCAATGGTACACACGATCTTTGTCTTACGCATAGCCATCCTCCTCTTTCTCATTCCCAGTAGACGCTTTCTCTCCTCTATAGTATATCCAAATTCATCTCCCAAGTAAAGGAGGGAACTTGTTAAGACTTTGTTTGAAAACGGCCCTTTTTCTGTGGAAAAATCCCCAAACAGAGCGCCGGGGATTGACATGGCGGCGGGGCGGTGGTACCGTGAGAGGGGAGTTTCCCGGGAAAGGAGAGATCCCATGCATATGTTGAAAAAGGGCTGCGAGACCCCATACGGCGTCATCCGGTATTGGACTTGCCGGGTCGGTGAAAATCGCCCGTGGCTGGTATTCCTGCCGGGGCTGACCGCCGACCACCGCCTGTTTGACGGGCAGGTAGCGGAGCTGGGAAAGGGGTATAACTGCCTGGTGTGGGACGCCCCGGGCCACGGGACGTCCAGACCCTTCGCCCTAAAGTTCTCCATGGAGGATTTGGCGCAGTACCTGAGACAGATCTTTACCGCTGAGGGGATCGCTGGGCCGGTCCTGGTGGGCCAGTCCCTGGGAGGCTACATTGCCCAGGTATACATGGAGGCATATCCCGGCTCTGTCTCCGGCTTTATCTCCATCGACTCCTGCCCCCTCCAGCGCAGGTACTACACAGGGCTGGAGCTGGCGCTTTTAAAACATACCAAGGGGATGTATTTGTCGATTCCCTGGAGGTGGCTGCTCCGCTGGGGTGCCGCAGGGTGCGCCGTGACGGAATACGGTCAAAAACTGATGGCCCAGATGATGGGCGAGTACAATAAGAGGGAATACTGCACTCTGGCAGATCATGGCTACCGCATCTTCGCTCAGGCGGTTGAGGCTGGAAAGGCGTATGCCATTTCCTGCCCTGTCTTGCTGTTGTGCGGCGAGAGGGACAGGGCAGGTTCCGCTAAACGATACAACAGGGAGTGGGCCCGCCGGAGCGGATATCCCCTGGTCTGGGTCCCCGGGGCCGGCCACAACGCCAACACAGACCGGATTGATTTTGTCAACGGCCAAATCGGGGAATTTGTCCAAGGCTTATGGGACGCATAGACCCCGGGCCAAAACGGGGCCGTCCGCCGCCGACGAAAAACGGTCAGCGGCGGGCGGTATTTTTTGCGCTGTTGTGGGCACAATAGATGTTGACACATCAACATCTTTCTGCTATGATCAGGAGGATTTCCTGAAAAAGGGGGGCGGCGGTGTGACGGATCGGTTCGAGACCTTTGTCCTGACCATCAACCGGATCTACCGGTGTATCCAGCGGATCAAGGACCGGGAGATGGAGGCGCTGGGATTGAAGGGGAGCCACGTGATGTGCCTGTTCCAGCTGCGGCAGC
>DVKM01000093.1 GCA_018716015.1 Candidatus Enterenecus stercoripullorum
ACCGACGTGGCCATCGAGTCGGCGGACATTGTGCTAATGAAGAGCGATCTGATGGACGCGGTCACCGCCGTGGAGTTGTCCCGGGCCACCATCCGCAACGTCAAGCAGAACTTATTTTGGGCCTTTTTCTACAACATCATCTGCATCCCCATCGCCGCCGGGGTGTTCTACCCCCTATTCCATCTCCAGCTCTCCCCCATGTTCGCCGCTGCGGCCATGAGCCTGAGCTCGGTATGTGTGGTGACCAACGCATTGCGGCTGCGGTTCTTCAAACCCAGCGTCCAACCGCCCTGCCCCTGTGAGGAGCCGGATGGATGCGCCATTCCCCAGTCAACCTGTGAATCCGGCGGCTGTGCCGCCCCTGAAATGAAAGGAGAACAAACAGCTATGGAAAAGAAAGTCATTGTGGAAGGCATGATGTGCCAGAACTGCGTCAAACACGTCACCAACGCCCTGAACAACCTCCCTGGCGTCACCGCCACGGTGGACCTGGACACCAAGACCGCCACCGTCACCGGCGATGTGTCCGACGACGCCATCCGCGCTGCAGTGAAAGAGGCAGGCTATGAGGTAACTGATATCCGGTGAGATGGCCCCTCCCTGTACGCAGCGAAAAAGACCCGCCTGCGGCAAAGCCGCAGGCGGGTCTTTTTTCTCGTCCGCTATGTCCCCGGATGGATCATTTCGATGCCCTTGCGCAAGGTATCCTCACCGATCGCCCCCCGGGCATAGGCCGCCACATGTCCTTCCCCATTGATAAAGAAGGTCATGGGCAGAGAGTATGCCCCATAAGCGATGGATGCCTCCGATTGGGTATCGTAAAAGACTGGGAAGGTATAGCCCTGCTCCTGAATGAAGCCGGCAGCAGTGTCCACCGTCTCCCGACTGCCGTCGGTGGCGTTGACCATCAAGAACTGTACCTCCTGCCCCAGCTCTTCATAGGCCGCATGGAAATCGGGCATCTCACTTTTACAGGGAGGGCACCAGCTGGCCCAGAAGTTGAGTACCACCGGCTTGCCCGCGTAGTCGGACAGACTCACTGAGTTGCCCTCCTGGTCGTACACCGTAAAGTCGGGGGCGTATACCGGCTCTTGGGAGGCGGACGGCTCCGGCCCGTCGGAATGATCCGCCCCCGTCCCTGCCAGTTGGCCGGCAGCCTGACTGGCCCCAAACTGGCGGTAGAGCAAGGAGGCGCCAATCATCACCACCAGGAAAATCACTGCAACAACTACAATCATTCTCTTTGTTTTCATGTAAGTTCCTCCTCTCAGCTCAGCAGGGTGAGAAGCCGTCCCAGGGTTCCGGTGGCCATGAGAATGCCCACCAGGATCAGGAACGCGCCGCACACCAGGTTGATCATCCGATAATGCCCTTTGATCCAGTCAAAGGCGGTCTTCATGTAGTCAATGAGCACCGCGCTGAGCAAAAACGGCACCCCAAGGCCAAGGGAATAGACCAGCAGCATGGCCATTCCCTCCAGCACGTGGCCCTGCTGGGAGGCCAGCATCAGCGCCGAGCCCAAAAAGGCTCCTACGCAGGGCGTCCACCCCACGGAAAAAACAATGCCCAGCAGGACGGCGGAAAAGAAACCCATTTCCCCGGCGTTCACCCTGCCCTGTCCCCCTCGGAACAGGTGGAATCGGAACACCCCCAGAAAATTCAATCCGAAGAAAATGACCATCAGGCCGCACACCAAGTTCACCACGGTTTGATACTGGCGAACGAGTCCCCCCAGCGTCCCCGCCAGGGCGCCCATGGCCACAAAGAGGATGGTAAACCCCATCACAAAGCCCAGCGCATTGAGAAGCGTTTTCCGCAGGGACTTGGCCTGCCCACCGGCAAAATAGGACAGGTAGATGGGCAGCATCGGCAACAGGCAGGGAGAGATAAAGGTGATTACCCCTTCCAGAAAAGAGATCAGATACTGCATCAATCCAGCGCCCCCCTTCTCCCGGTGGCAATCCCCAGCAGCCAGCCCAACACGCCCAGGTAGAGCATGGAGCGCACCGGGCTGGAGGAAATCGCGCAGGTGCCGTTGCAGCCGAAAAACTGGTACCAAGCCAGACCGGCCAGTCCCCCTCCGGCGAGGAACAGCGCCGGCCGGATCCATCGTTTCACCCGGCCCATCTCAGTGCCCTCGCTGAGCTAGGTATTCCTCCGCAGCGTGCACCGCCGCCGCGCCATCGGAAACCGCCGTCACCACCTGGCGCACCTGCTTGGTGCGCACATCCCCCACGGCATACACCCCAGGGATACTAGTCTTCGTCGACTCATCCGCCACGATATATCCATGCTCATCCAACTCCAACTGGCCCCGCGCCAGATCGGAAGCGGGCTTACGCCCGATGCTGACGAACACCCCGTCGCAGTCCACCACGGACTCCTCCCCGATGTTCACATTCCTCAGCTGCACCCCCGTGAGCTTTCCCTCCACCTGCACAAACTGCTCCACCACACTGTTCCAGCGAAACTCCACGTTCTCCGCCTCCAGCAGGGGCTTGTGGTAAATTTTGGTTGCCCGCAGGGTGTCCCTACGATGCACCAGGATCACCTTTTGCGCGATGCGGCTGAGCAGGGCGGCATCCTGGGCGGCGGTGTTGCCGCCCCCCACCACCACTACAATTTTCCCTTTGTAGAACATCCCATCACAATCGGCGCAGTAGTGGACGCCCCGGCCTGTCAGTTCCTGCTCCCCAGGCACCCCCAGCTCCCTGGGACTGGCCCCGGTGGCCAGCACCACCGTCTTGGCGTAAAAGGTTCCCTCGCTGGTCTCCAACACCTTGGGATTGGCAGCCAGGTCCGCCTGCTGCACCTGGGCCAGCCTGGTCTGTGCTCCGAACCGCTCCGCCTCCTTCTGCATCTTCACCGCCAGGGAGAAGCCGTCAATGCCCTCCTCAAAGCCGGGATAGTTGTCAATCTGGTGGGACAGGGCCATCTGGCCTCCAGGGGCCAGGGCCTCCAGCAGGGCCGCGTCCAGCCCGGCCCGGGCGGCGTACAGCGCGGCGGTGTACCCGCCGGGGCCACCGCCGACGATGATCATATCATGGATATGCTCCATGGAAATCGCTCCTTGCCTGAGCCCCCGGTGGGGGCTTTCTTCTTTTGTCCTTAGTATGCCCGTCAATCGCCCCCGCTTTCCGTGACCAGGTCACAAAAAGCAAAGGGGTTCCCCCAGCAGAGCCGGGGGAACCCGTGGGCTGCTGGAAAAGGCGGGCTCTTTTCCAGCTAGCATTTCAATCCAACGCCAGCGACGCGGCTAGCAGCTTTTTTGTATAGTCATGCTGGGGATGGTCGTACACCGCGTCCGCGTCCCCCTCCTCTACAATCTGGCCGTGGTACATCACGCACACCCGGTCACACAGCTGGTAGACCACCGCCAGGTCATGGGAGATGAACAGGTAGGACAGCTGGTAGCGCTCCCGCAGGTTCGCTAGCAGCTGCAAGATCTGGGACTGTAAGGTCACGTCCAGGGCGGACACCGGCTCGTCCAGCACGATGAGCTTGCTGCCCTGGATAAGGGCGGCGGCGATGGACACCCGCTGGCGCTGGCCGCCGGACAGCCGGGCGGGCTTTCGCCCGTAGTGCTCTTCACCCAGCCCTACCCGGGTGAGCATATCCACCGCCCGGGCCTTTCGCTCTTTCCTGTCTTTCACCCCGGAGGCCCGCAGGGCCTCCTCCAAAAACCACCCTACCGTCCGGGCCGGGTTCAGAGAGCCGTAGGGGTCCTGGAACACCATCTGGGGCCGGGCGCTATTCACCCTCAGTATTCCCTGGTAGTCAGTGACCAGGCCCAGCACGCACTTGGCCAGGGTGGTCTTGCCCGAGCCGGACTCCCCCACGATGCCCAGGGCCGCCCCGGAGGCCAGGGTGAGGGAGACATTTTTCAACACCTGGGCCCGGTCTTTCCCCTTCCCGTACCAGCTGTTCAGGTTTTGGATCTCTAGAATGGGCCGCTCAGGCATGGTCTCCTCCCCCTTTCAGCTTTTTCCTAGTGGGCCGGGCGGCAATGAGCTGCTGGGTGTACTCCTCCCGGGGATGGTAAAACACCTGGTCAATGGCCCCCTCCTCTACGATGCGGCCATGGCGCATCACCACCACCCGCCGACACAGGGCCCGCACTACCCCCAAGTCATGGGAGATGAACAAGATGGCGGTGCCCTCCCTGCGGTTGATTTCCTTCAGGGTGTCCAGGATCTGGGCTTGAATGGTCACGTCCAGGGCGGTGGTGGGCTCGTCGGCGATGAGCAGCCGGGGCCGCAGCACCAGAGCGGCGGCGATCATCACTCGCTGGCGCATGCCGCCGGACAGCTGGTGGGGGTAGCAGCCGTACAGATTCTCCCCGTCCGGCAGTCCTGCCAGGGCCATGGCCTCCAGCGCCCGCCGGCGCCGCTCCTGCGCCGTCAGCTTGGTGTGTATCCGCAGCGCGTCCTCCACCTGCCGGCCGATCTTCATGGTTGGGTTCAGGCTGGTCATGGGCTCCTGAAAGATGATGGACAACTCCTTGCCCTGGTAGCGGCGCAGCTGAGAGCGGCTCATGGCCAGCAGGTCTGAGCCGTCAAACAGAGCCTTGCCGGAGATGGCCACCTGGGAGCGGCGGACCAGCCCCATGAGGGCATGGGCGGTCATGGACTTGCCTGAGCCCGACTCCCCCACGATGCCCACCACCTCCCCTTCACCCATGGCAAGGCTGAAGTCCTCCACGGCGGCGAACGGGACGGTTCGGTCATGAAACTCCACCTTCAAATGATCCACATTTAGCAGCATCATCCATCACCCAGCCTTTCCCGGATACCCTCACCCACCATACCCACGCCCAGAATCATCAGGATCATCACCAGGGCGGGAAACAGAATGAGCCAGGGAGAGGTGGCAAAGTAGCTCTGGGCCTCGCTGATCATCCGGCCCAGGCTGGTATCCGGCGGGGTGACGCCGACCCCCAGATAGCTCATGGACGCCTCAGCCAGCACCGCGTTGTTAAAGCCGATGGTCAACCCGCTGAGCAGCACCGGCCAGGTATTGGGCAAGATATGGACAAAAATGATGCGCAGGTTTGACACCCCCATGAGCCGGGCCGCCCGGACGAAATCCCAGTCCCGGTACTTGAGGAACTCCCCCCGCACCAGCCGGGCGAAGCTGGGGATGAACAGGACACCCAGAGCCAGGATGACATTATACTTCCCCGGGCCGATGATGGCAATGACCACCAGGCCCAGCAGCACACTGGGGAAGGCCGCGATGGCGTCGCACAGGCGCATGACAAAGGCGTCCGCCGCCCCACCGTAGTAGCCGCACAGCGCCCCGAGGACCAGGCCCGCCGCAAAGCCGATGGCCAGCACCGCCAGGGCGATGGTCAGCGTGGCGCTGGCCCCCTCCAGGGTACGGGAAAACACGTCCCGGCCCATGTGGTCGCAGCCGAACAGGTGGGCCAGGGAGGGCCCTGCGTATCGGTCCGCGGCGCTGTACGCCGTGGGGGAATAGGGGGTCCAGAAAAGCCCCAGGCCGCTATATCCCACCGACAGGACCGCCAAAATCAGGCCCAGGGTGAGATACCAATTTTTCCTTCTCCTCATGGTCCTCACCTCTGTCTCAGCCGGGGATCCATCACCCGGTAGAGGGCGTCGGCCAGGAAATTGCACACCACTACCACCACGGCGATGAGCGCCACAATGGCCTGCACCACCGGATAGTCCCGGTTGCCGATGGAGGTGACCAGCATCTGCCCTACGCCGCCCACGGCAAACACCTGCTCCACCACGATGGAGCCGGCCACGATATCGGCGATGGTCATGGCCAGAAACGTAATCACCGGGATCATGGCATTGCGCAGGACAAAGTGCCAGAGCACCCCGCTCTTGGAGTTGCCCTTGCTGTAAGCGGTGCGGATGTAATCCTGCCCCATTTCGCTCAAAATAGAGCCGCGCAGCATCTTTACCGTCATGGCTGCCCGGGGCAGGGCAATGGCCAGGGCCGGGAAGAACAGGTAGCCCAGATAGGCCCCCACCCCCTGCTGGGCCGCCGAGGTGAAGCTGCCCACGGTAAACCAGCGGAGCATCAGGCTGAACACGTAGGTCAGCGCAAACCCCAACAGAAAATTGGGGATGGACATGGTGACCTGACCCAGCACCGTCAGGGCCTTGTCCACCACGCCCCCCTCATACCGGGCGCACAGAATGCCCAGGGGCAGGGCGATGGCCACAATGAGCAGGAAGGACATCCCAGCCAGGGTGGCGGTCACCGCGATCCGGCTGCCAAGCAGCTGGGCCACCGGCATGGCATAGTTATAGGACTGCCCCAAATCCCCGGTGACCAGCCCCCCAACCCAGTTGAGGTACCGCTGCCACAGGGGAAGATCCAACCCCAGCCGCGCCCGCAAAGCGGCGATCTGCTCGGCGGTGGCGTCTACCCCCAAGATGGAAGTGGTTGGATCGCCGGGCAGAATGGAAAAGGCCAGAAAGGCCAGGATGGTCACCAGCAGCAGGGTGACCACCAGCAGACCCAGACGCTTACAAATCGTTTTCGCCACCGCCCTTGCGCCCCCTTTCGTCAATCACTCTGCGCCAAAGGCTGCCGCCCAGGGCGGCAGCCTTTGTGTCGCGATTTCTTATCTACACCCGTCAGACATAACGGATGGTGCTCATATCCAGCACATAGGTGCGGTACAACTCCAGCCCGGTCAGCTCCGGGGACATGACGGTCAGATCGCACAGGTCCTGGAGCCACACGCTGGCGGCCTGCTCGCTGAGAATGGTCAGCGCCCGCTTGTAAAGCTCCTCCTGCTGGTTCGCGTCCAGCGCGGTGATGGCCTGGGCGACCGCCTGGTCATACTCCCCGTCGTCAAAGTTGATGAAGTTGTTGGGATAGTCGGACACATACCGGATGACCATCTCCCGGGCGGTCATATCGCTGGCCGCCACACCACACACGGTGGACTGGAAGTCCCGGCCCTGATAGACCTGGGACACCCAGGTCTCCCACTCCACGGGGACGATATTGGCAGTGATGCCCACCGCTTTGAGCTGCTCGGCGATGACCTCGGCGGTCTGCACATGCTGGGTGTAGTTGCTGGGCACGGTGATGTCCATGGTGATTCCGTCGGGGTAGCCCGCGTCGGCCAGCAGTTCCTTTGCCCTGTCCACGTCGGTGGGATAGGCGTCGTTGAGCGCTTCCATATAGTACTTGGTGAAGGCGGGATACATGCTGGTGCCCACCTGCACCCCGGCCCCGTCGCACACAAAGTCGATGATCTGCTGCACATCGATGGCGTAGCACAAGGCCTGGCGTACCCGCACATCGTCAAAGGGCGCCACGTCATTGTTCAGGTACAGGGCCTGCACCAGCTTCATGGTGTCCTCCACCACGGTGAACTGGCCCTCCACCTGGCTGGCCTGGGTGTTGGGCACATGGATGGCCATGTCCAGCGAGCCGCTTTGCAGGCTCATCACCAAGGTGTCGCTGTTGGTGATGATGCGGAAAGTCACCTGGTCCAGATAGGCCCCTTCGCCCCAGTAGCCCTCATACTTCTCGATGACCATGCTGTCCTGGGGAGTATAGGACACACACCGGAAGGGACCGGTGCCAATGGGGTTCTGGGCTATGCCGTCCCCGGAGCCGGCGGGGATAATGGCGGCGGTCATGGAGTAGATAAACTCCAGACTGGGTTCGGCCAAGGTGACCACCACATGGCCGTCATCGGGGGCTTCGACGCCCGTGACATTAGAAAACGCCGTGATCAGAGGGGTTCCATCGTTCTCCGATCCGGCGCAGCGTTCCAGGGAATAGACCACATCTTCGACGGTGACCGGGTCCCCATTGTGGAACGTGACGCCTTCCCGCAGGGTGAAGGTGTACGTCAGTCCGTCCTCGGAAACCGTATAGTCACTGGCGACGGCCTCTCTCACAGCACCGTCGGAGCTGGCTTTCACCAGTCCCTCGAAGATGTTGAACAGCACCTCGCTGCTCCCCGCGGCCACTGCCTTATGGGGATCGAGACTGTCCAAATCCTGTGCGATACCTACCGTGACTGAGTTTCCGTGGTCGGATGACTCGCCCGATTGTGCAGATGCCGTGGGGCTGGCGCTGGGGTCCGTGCCTCCTGTACATCCGTACAGTGAAGCCGGCAGCATGGCCGCCACAGCAAGCAGCAAAAGGGCCCGTTTGAATTTGCTGGGCATTTTGCTCCTTCCTTTCTACTGCATTTCTCGCAACTATATTCAGTTGTCGTTTCATTGTACCTGTTTTCAGAGGAAAAAGCAAGAGGGGAGTTTTACTTTTTTCCGCGGGCGCGGCGCACCTTTCTTCTTCACACGTCCATAATGTTCATGGTACAGCCTTCTCTCGCTGCATGTGATGAAGCAGATAGAATCGCAGGATTTCCTGCGGGATTAGTATAAAACCATTGGGGCTGTCCCGCGATTAACAAACTGCGGCAATTTAATCATGTTTTTGACATCACATCCGATTTGTCAGCTTTTTGATGGCGCTGGGCCAACCGCTCCAGCATAAAGTCCATACTGCCCTCCATGATGGCATAGAAATCCTCCAGACGGTCCGAGAATCGGGAGTTCATCCCCCGGTCGATCCAGCTCAGCATGACATTCGCCAGCCCCTGAGCGCACAGCTCGATCACAAATTCCCTTTGCTGATGCGTGACCTGATGGCTTACGGCGGCCGCCTCCACCTTCGTGCGGATGGATGGGGTCAGCCACCGGCGCAGGTTATGCTCCACATAGCTGCGCTCATAGGCCCGGTACACATTCAGCACCACGGTTCGGTTCTCGTACAGCTGCTCCATGATCCGCTGCATCGCCTCCCACCATTGGCTGGGCTGGATATTTTGAAACTTCTCCATCGCCTGCTGAAGGCTCCACTCCGCCACCGCGTACAGGTCGGAAAAATGGTAGTAAAACGCCTGCCGGGAAATACCACACCGCTCCACCAGCTCA
>DVKM01000094.1 GCA_018716015.1 Candidatus Enterenecus stercoripullorum
GTCTTAATATGGTGCGAGTGTTCTTATAGCATTGCACTTCTGAATTCAAGCAAAACAAAATTGAAGCCCGACGAAGTGGGTTCAATTTTGGAAGGAGGAGCAGCGGAGAGAGCGCGCTCTGACTTTTGAAAAAAGTCGGAGCAAGCGATACGAAGCTTGCTCCGACGTGGAGGGGGTGATTAAAATCGATATTTTTCAAGGTCAGAAAAAAACCGCCGCGCAGCGGCGGACCCAAACCGGAGCCCAGCGATAGCAGGTCCGGTTTGGAAAGGAGCCGCGACAAAATGAGTGAGAGGTGACTTCTGTAAAAAAGTCGCCGCGAACGATATGTCGTCCGCGGCGACGTGGTACGCCCGACTGGATTCGAACCAGCGACCTTTAGAGTCGGAGTTATCAGGCCGTCAAAGGAAAAACCGTTGTGGCGCAAGGGTTTCAGTTGGGTTGCACAAATTTTCCACCATTTATAGAAAACTCCCGGAGCCATTGCGGTGCAATGGCTCCGGGCATTTTGCAAATAGTCGTCAAATAGTAGTCAGCAATCCGAGACCCATTAAGCAGTCTCCTCTGCATCCACTCCATGCTCATACAAATATTCCGGAGCAATGTCGATCTCCCCGTCGTTCCAGACTGCAATGCCACGGTCAATATAAACGGAGCGAAACACCTCCTCATCTGCCAATGGGGCAAATGCCGGCGTTTTAAGCAGAGGTCTAAAGTCCATAATTTTTGCAGTTCCAGTACTGAAGCGTACCCACAGCTTATGATCCTTCATCGGTCGGACTCCACTTACCTTGATCATAGGAGCAGGATCTCCAGCATAGGCAATTCCATCCACAATATACATCTCTGCACCTCCTTACCGCAAGGGTTCAATCTTCCCGAAGGGCTCATTCCGGACTGCTTTGTTCCAGGTAGCATATAGTTCTTCCTCGTGGATTGCAGCCCAGGCCTGCACCAGTTTCAGCTGTTTGACAGGCAGGCTGCCTGCCAGTAGCTCCCCATCCACGCCAACAGATGCTTCAAACTCTGCGTAGTACACATGGAAGTGAGGTTTATTATGCTGGCTATTGTCAGAATATAGCATCTTGATAACAATATTGTAAAAACGGCAAAGTTCTGGCACTTTTCCAACTCCCTTCATCGCAATTTAAATCAATTCAAATGTCGCAATCCGCGCTTTATTTGAAGTCGTGCTTTCTAAAGATCATTCCGTATTCAGGAGTTTTTGTGGTAGTATTTTACCACAATTTCAAAATAATCACAAGTGCCGCTTGATTGGTCCGGCTATGATATTCGGTCACAACCTGATGCTTTTCGCTGCCAGATCGTTATGTCAGGGACATAAACTTTCCTGTAATTTATGTTCGCTTCTCGGCTCATCAGGTTAAATGCGATAATGCAATAATAAAGGAGCGGGAACCTGTACAGGCATTTCCCGCTCCTCTGTTATTCGATATGATGGTTTCTGCAAGATCTGTGAAGGAGATGCCTTAGAACTCCTGGATCAGTTCATCCTTCCAGCCCTTCGCCGGATCAGCCACCAGGGTGTCCTTAAACCGGAGGGTGGAGATGTACCACTTGCCGTCGATCTTCACATAGTCGTCGTCATAGTAGCCCTGCTCCAGGAAGCCGACGCCGGCCCCCTTGCTCTCCTCACCACTTTTGAAGGCTCCGAACAGGTGCCAGTGGCCATGGGCATGGGTATCGTCGTCAAAAGTAATGATGGGGTTGGTGATGTTATGGCCCAGGCAGCGACCGTCCATCTGCTTCTGGAAGCCTTTGAACAGCTCAATAAAGGCCTCTCTGCCCACGGCGCTACCCCAGGGATCGTCGGGAGAGCCCTCCCACCGCACATCGGGGGAGAAGATTGTGTCCACCAGCTCATAGTTGTGGTTGTCGTTGCACATCCGGGCGTAGCGGTTCTTCAGGTCTTTGATGGCCTCAATATCCATCAGTCTCTGGACTTCCTTCTCAATGTTCATACTTTTACCTCCATGATATTTTTTCCGCATCGCGGTGGAAAACAATGTTTCTTATCCGTGCTGTTGATCCGTGTTCTTCTTTCCATACACCATCTCATGGGTGGGTTTGATGACAAAGTAGGCCGCCACGCCGATCACCATGAGGATGATGCCGCTGACCATGATGTTCATGCCGGCACCGCCACCGAAGAGATTGCCCACCACAGGCACAATGTAGCCGCACAGGAAGACGCCGGAGCCCTCAATGCCCGCCAGAAGTGACATGGCCGTGGTGGCGTTTTTCCCGGTGGTGGCCAGCCCCAGGTAAGTGGTCAGGCCGGAGACGACAATCAGATTGAAGAACTGGCACAGGATGCCGCCCGCATAACACCCTGCGGCGCTCTGCGTCAGCTGCGGCAGCAGCATGGCCACGCCGCACAGGATGAAGGCCAATGTCATGCTGAATCGCTTGGTGGCTTTGATCCAGAACGCCACCACCAGGCCGGAGACCGTGCCCGCCACACTGCACAGGGAGCCGATGACGCCTGCCATAGCCGTGGTGCCCAGCTGGGCCTCGTTGACAATGTAGTCGGAATAGTTCATAAACCAGGCATTCCAGAATATGGCGCCGAAGAGATAGAGCAGCAGCATTCCTACGGCTACCATGGGGAACTTTCCATCTCTGGCAGGCACCGTCTCTGTCTCCTGCGCACCGCCGGCAGCCTGTGCCAGACTCCGGTCCTTATCCACATTGGGATAGAATAGGATCACCAGCACTAGAATCGGAATTAGAATCAGAACCGTCTTATAGCCGTCCTGGAAGCGTCCGGTCTCCCCGAATATGCCGCCCAGCAGCTGGAAGGTGGCCATACCCAACATCATCAGGGAGTTGTGCCACCCAAGCACCTTATCCCGCAGGTTGAGGGGCGCCACAATGGCCAGAACCGTCGGATTCGCGGAGGCGATGGTGCCACCCGGAATGCCCAGCAGAGACGAGCAGATAATCACGCCGATCAGCGGCATCTCCACCAGCAGGATCAGCGCCCCTGCCACAATGGAGATTGCCATGCTGACCACTACTACCAGCTTCCGGTTGCAGACCCGCAGAATGACACTGGATGCAAAAGCCGCCAGCATCATGACAATGGTGGGCAGCGTGGAGATCAGAATGGCCACATTCTCCTGGCCGGGATAGGCCTGGTAGATCAGGCCCAGCACCACCGTTGCAATGCAGTAGATCCAGGCGGCAAAGGACGACAGCAGCACCACCGCCACGCCCAGTCCACGATGTTTGATCATAGAAATCCCTCCATGTGCGTGTTCTCCGGCGCCTTACAGGTGCCGGCCCAGAAGATACCCCTCCCGGATGGCGGCGCCGGCCAGGCCGGGCTCCTTGGCATCACCGATGATCCGCACATCCACACCTGCGGCGGTCAATTCCTCCGCCAGAGCGGTATTGGAAACCCGGCCGATGGCCAGCACAACCGTGTCCGCGGGAATCTCTTCGTTGTGGGCACCGGAGACGATGACGGAGTGATCCGTAATCTCATCCACCGTGGTGCTGGTATAGGCCTTCGCCCCATTGTTGGCCAGGTCCTGCAACAGGTCCTTGCGGGGGGCCGGCCCCTCATCCAGGGCAATGCCGTCCCGCATCTCCACCACGGTGACTTCCTTCAGCAGGGAGGCCAGATGGTTGGCCACCTCCACGCCCACCAGGCCGCCGCCCACCACAACGCAGCGTCTGCCGGTGTTGACGGCACCCTTCAGCACGTCCTGTCCCAGGACCACATTGGGGTTCTGCACGCCGGGGATTTTCTTCGGAACGATGGGCGTCACGCCGGTGGCCGCGACCACTACGTCCGGCTTCTTCTCCAGCACCAGTTCCTTGGTGACGGTGGTATTCAGGAAGACGGGAACATGCAGCTTCTCCAGCTCCCGCACCTGCCAGCGGAGGAAGGCCGTGATCTCGCCCTTTCCGGGCGGGATGGAGGCAATCCGGTACTGGCCGCCGGCCCAGCGGTCGCTGTCGTATACCTCCACCTGGTGGCCGCACTCCGCCGCCGCGATGGCGGCCTGCATGCCGGCGGGGCCCGCGCCCACTACCATTACCTTCTTGGGGTGCTCCGCCGGGACTGTCTGGTATTCCGGGTCGCTCTCATGACCCACCAGCGGATTCAGCTCACAGGAGCCGGCCAGGCCGGTGTCGATGTGGCCCACACAGCCGTGGAGGCAGCCCACGCACTTGCGGATATCCTCGAAGCGTCCCTCCCGCGCCTTATTCGGCGTCTCCGGGTCCGTGAGGGACTGCCGGGCAAACCCGATCAGGTCCGCCTTGTGGGACCGCAGGATGCTCTCGGCAATCCGGGTGTCGTTGATGCGGCCCACCGTAATCACCGGCTTGCAGGTGACATCCTTCACCTCCTTGGCGTAGTCCGCCTGATAGCCGTGGCGGTAATACATGGAGGGAATCATCTGGTCATCTGTGGCATTCACCGCGATGGAGATGCTGAAGTAGTCCACGCCGGCCTGGTCCAGGTAGGGGACGATGGCTTTGGTGTCCTCAATGGTGAGACCGCCGGTCACCCGCTCGTCGGCGGAGAGCCGGTATCCCAGAATAAAGTCTGGGCCGCATTTTTGGCGGACATTCTCAATGATCTCCAGGGCAAACCGCATCCGGTTAGTCAGGTCGCCGCCGTACTCGTCGGTGCGCTTGTTGGTGTACATGGACATGAACTCCGGAATCATGTAGCCGTGGGCACCGTGGAGCTCAATGCCGTCAAAGCCTGCTTTCTTAGCCCGCAGGGCGGCGTCGCCGAAGTCCTCCACCGTCTTGTGGATCTCCGCAATCGTCATCTCGTGGGGCATCTCCTCATTGTGGTAGGGGTCCGGGATGGCAGAGGGAGCCCAGGACTGGGCCTTGGCATATTTTTCAGAGGCCTGTCGGCCGGGATGGTTCAGCTGGGCGATGATGACGGTATCGTATTGATGCACTCGGTCCGTCAAGTCCCGGAAGCCGGGAATGTGTTCATCCTTCCACAGGCCCGGAATCCACTGATAGCCTTTTGCGACAGAAGTGACCGCCACATTTTCTGTGACAATCATGGCGAAGCCGCCCTTGGCCTTGGCCTCGTGATACGCCGCAAACCGCTCTGTGCAGGTGCCGTCCTCCTCGCAGAAGTTCATCAGCATTGGGGTCACCACGCAGCGGTTTTTCAAAGTCTTTCCGTTGATGGTGAGGGGGGAAAACAATCGATCCAGCATATCTCGCTACCTCCATTTTTCTCCTGTTATTTTTTCTCTATTTTTATAACTATTATTTTAATAATTATTGTAAGTATTAAATTTAACAAAGTCAATGCCTTTTTCGTATCTGCGGCGAAGTTTGGATAGTTAAACAAAAAACAAACAACGCCTTTGGCGATCCCCACAAAGGAAGATTCGCCAAAGGCGTTTTCGGTGCTCTATATGCCGCGCAGCATCTGTCACTGCCAGTATTCGATTGCTAAGTCCGCTTTCATCTCCAGCGCTTTTTGGTACATTCCCTCCAGATAGTACTGGTCTCCCCGGTGATCCGCCAGGCGGAATTTCGGCAGGACCTCCGGCGGAACCGCCTTGGCGCACGCCGTCTGAACCGCCTCCATCATCTCCCGATCCACCACGTTTCCGGCAAAGAGCAGTTCGTCCGGGTT
>DVKM01000095.1 GCA_018716015.1 Candidatus Enterenecus stercoripullorum
TCTCCGTAGTCAATGCAATGCTGGTGCATGACTACGGGAACAACAGTTTAAGACGTACCAAGACCGACAAGAAGGATGCCGTGAAGCTGGCCAATTACGGCCTTGACCACTGGCTCACGCTGCCGAGATATGTCCCGGAGGAGGACACCCGGCTTATGCTGAAAACCTGTTACCGGCAGTACCAGCAGTATGCCAAAATACAGACCATGCTGAAGAACAACCTGATCTCCCTCCTGGACACCGCTTTCCCGGACGCAAACCGCCTGTTGAGCAGTCCGCCCCGTGCCGATGGCAGCGAGAAATGGATGGACTTTGTAGCTGCTTTTTGGCATTGTGAGTGTGTCTGTGGGCTGTCTGAGAAGGCGTTTACCGCAAGTACCGGAAGTGGTGCAAAAAGCACGGCTACAATTTCAGCGAAGATAAGGCACTGGACATATACGCCTCTGCCTGCGGGCACTTCGGTGTTATGCCGAAAACGGATACAGCAAAACTTTTGGTGGAACAAGCGCTCTCCCAACTTCGAGCAACTTCTGCCTCATTAGCTGCTCTCAAGCAGGAGATGCAGTCCCTGGCAGCTTCTCTACCGGAGTATACTGTAGTGATGGGAATGTTCGGTGTTGGCCCCACACTCGGCCCACAACTCATGGCCGAAATTGGCCATGGTTTGCTGTCTCCTTTCAGAATGGTGTGTCGCGACTTCATTCTACCAGAGATCTGCAAACCATGTCTTCTTTTGTCCTCTTTTCAATTTTGCGAAACTTATTCTATCTTATTAAATCAAAAAACGTAGTTCCGTTTTTGAAAAATCACGAATTCAGAGATGCAGCAGGGCAAAAAGTGACTCGAACCCTGCCGCTCTCCCTGATCCCAAGCCGCCTGCGGCCCACCGAACCTTTTCGGTGGGCCGCAGGCGGCTTTTTTCATTTCAGCCATGGAGGTGAAACACATGACCCGCCGCAGCAATCCGCCCCGCCCCCGGGGTCCCCCCGAGGCGCCCCGAACACAGAATCAGGAAAAGGAGTACATCAACCATGGATCACAACCTTGCAAACCATTCCCTTTGGCGAGGGGCCGTGTTGACGGCCCTGCTCTGCCTGGCCTGCGCCCTGCTGGGCACAGCTCTAACTGGCTGCCAGGGCACAGCGGCTGAGCCCACCCCCACCGGCATCGTCTATGACGACGCCGCGGTCGAGGGCGGCTGGGAGAGCCTGGGCCGGGAGGAGATCGAGGAAACCCTGAACCAGCAGGTAGAGAAGGGGTACATCAACATCAGTATGAACGCCTCCCCGGTCTTTGAAAACGGCCAGGCCGAGGGCAACCTCATGATTGTCAACGAGACGGTCAACCGCTACCCCCAGCAGGTGGTCATCACCCGGGATGACACCGGAGAGGTTATCTACACCTCCGCCGCCATCCCTGTGGGCAGCAAGATTGCCGCCGACACCCTGGCCGTGGACCTGGAGGCGGGCACCTACGACTGCACCGCCATGTTCCACTCCCTGGACCCGGATACCGGGGCTGTCTTAGGCTCCGCCGGGGCCAGTATCACCATCACCGTGCAAAACTAATTAAATCTATTCAATCAAAGGAGGATCTCTATGAAAATCAAGAACCTGAAGCGTTTCGCCGCCCTGTCCATGGCCCTTTGCCTGTCCCTGTTCCTCATGACCGCCGCCTCCGCCTCCAATGAGGCCACCAGTTCCGGCGGCACCGCCTCCTCCAACGTCACCCTCTCCTCCACCGAGGACGGCTCCCTGGAGGGCACCCCCGCCGCCACTGCCATGTCGGTCACCGTCCCCACCGTCCTGCCCATCGCTGTGGGCACCGACGGCTCCGTGGCCACCGCTTCTGATGCCAAAATCACCAACAATTCCTACGGCGCGGTGAAGGTGTCCTCCGTGACGATCCAGGCCGCCGAGGGCTGGCACTTGGCGGCCTTTGAGACCAACATGGCGGATGAGAAGGTGGACAGCAATCTCATCGGCTTTGCCCTGACCATCGGGGGCGGCGCCCAGCTGGCCACCGACGGCAGCTCCGATGAGACCCAGACCCTGCTGGACGCCGCCATTGAGGGCTGCTATCTGACCGGCGCGGGCAATACCGCCGGCAACACCGTGGCCATCACCTATGACGCCGTGGTCTCCCCCGTGTCCAGCGCCGTCACCAACACCGGCGTGGCCAGCGTGGTGTTCACCGTGGAGTGGGATATCTGAGGAGAGCCATAAGTGTCCATGCTCTGCCCCGCTCTGTTCGGTCACAACAGTTGACATCGCACACAATATGTACTATAATCGCAGTGCGAGGAGGGGAGCAAATGGACACAAACATGACCTTTCGTATGGATTCTGAGGTGAAAACCCGGATGGCAGCGATCTGTGAGCAGCTGGGCATGACCACTTCAACTGCGTTCAATATTTTTGCCAATGCCTTTGTTCGGGCAAAAGGTATGCCTTTCCCTGTGACCGTTGAGCCGCCGGCAAGAGTCATTTCCCGCGAAAAGATGCTGGCGGACACCGATCAGATGCTGTCTGACTTTGCCGTGGATTATAAGAGAATGGCGGAATGATCTGGGTCACGGCGGAGGACGTCATTCTAATCCACAGCCGGATCATTGCGGTGTCTGGTGGAATCGACGGCTTACGGGACCGTGCCGGACTGGAAGCTGCAATTGCAGCGCCCTTCCAATCCTTTGGCAGGGAAGATTTCTTCCCTGCGGACCTGGAAAAGATCGCGCGCATTGGATTTGGCCTGGCCTCGAACCATGCCTTTCTGGATGGAAACAAGCGGATTGGCGCCATGATGGTGCAGCTGCTTCTCAAGTGGAACGGGTACCGTATTTCTCTAAAGGAAGGCGAACTGGCAGATATGTTCATCGGGATTGCCAGCGGAGAGAAAGGGGCAGATGACCTGCTCCGATGGATACAAGACCATATTTGATCACATCAAAAGGGAGCGGCCCGCGGGCCGCTCCCTTTCCTGTTTGGAGGGACACAATGAAAAAACTGAAACGATTGACCGCCCTCATCCTGGCCCTGGTGCTGTGCGCCGGGATGATGGGCTACGCCAGCGCCGCGGACATGGGAAACTTCACCGACGTGAACCCGTCGGCCTGGTACTATGAGGCGGTGAGCGAGGCGGTGGATAACGGCCTGCTCATCGGCAAGGGAGAGGGCATCCTGGACCCCCAGGGTTCCCTCACCCGGGCGGAGATGGCCGCGGTGATCAACCGAGCCTTCGGCGCCTACGTGGAGGGGGACCTCTCCCGGTTCACCGATGTTCCCAAGGACAAGTGGTACTACG
The DNA here is from genome assembly GCA_018716015.1 of Candidatus Enterenecus stercoripullorum. Taxonomy (GTDB): domain Bacteria; phylum Bacillota; class Clostridia; order Oscillospirales; family Oscillospiraceae; genus Enterenecus; species Enterenecus stercoripullorum. Next base: position 3,301 of record DVKM01000095.1, read on the forward strand.
GGGACATGGCCATGGCCTGGCACATGGGCACCTATGTGGGCGCTGGGGAGGACACCATGGCCCCGGAGGCGGACATCACCCGGCAGGAGGCCATGGCCGTGGTGGCCCGGGCCCTTCAGCTAAATCTGGAGGACTACGGGGACACCGACCTGTCCGCCTTTGCTGACGCCGGAGCCATCTCCGGCTGGGCCCTGCCCTACGTCCGGGCCATGGTGGGGGCCGGGTATATCCAGGGCTGGGACTCTAAGCTGTTCCCCAGGGACGCCATCACCCGGGCGGAGTTCGCCCAGGTCTTTGCCAACATCATTGGAGCGTACCTGACGGAACCCGGCACCTATACCCAGGACTATGAGGGCAATCTGCTGGTGCGCACGGATGACGTCACCCTGAAGGACCTGACCGTATACGGCGACCTCATCCTCGGCTGCGGCGCGGTGGACGGGGCGGTCACCTTAGACAACGTCACCGTCACCGGCCGGGTGGTGGTGTGGGGCGGCGGCACCAATGCCGTTTGGATGGACAACGGCACCGCTGTGGCAGACCTCATCGTCTGCCGGGTGGACAACCCGGTAAAGGTCATCTTCGACCGGGACTCCACCCTGAAGGTCTACGACAAGATAGACGTCACCATCACGGACCGGGCGGAGGCCTTTGAGGAGACGGAGGTCCTCTTCTACGACATCTCCGGCATCCTGGGCGAGCAGGATCAGGTAAACGGCACGGTGGAGGACCGCCAGATTGTCCTCTCCATCCCCGCCCACCTGTTTGCCACTGTGGGAGACACCGCCCTGCCGATAGAGTTGGTCAACGGCAGCGAGGGGGACACCTACCAGGTGGAGCTGCGCCGGGACGACACCGGGGAGCTGGCGGCAGAGCCCGTCACCCTCACTCCCAACGGGGCCCTGCTGGCCCTGCGGCTGGTGGAGCCCCTGCCCATGGGGGACTACCCCTGCACAGCCACCGTCACCGCAACCCGGGACAGCCAGGTGCTGGGCACGGTGGACATCGCCGTCACCATCCACTCCGGTTATCTCTGGAATTTATAAAGGAGGCGAACATTTTGAAAAACAGATTGTTGGCTCTGATTTTGAGCCTGACGGCAACAGCCGCCCTGGCCCTGTCCGCCTCGGCGGCCCAGACTCACGAAGTGCCCGTTACCCTCACGGTGGTGAACACCCAGCAGCGGATTTCCGTCACCGTACCAGCCTCCCTGCCCGTCTCTGTGGTGGACGGCGTGGTTATCACCGCCACCAATGCCGCCGTGCGCAATACGGCGGACGAGGGTGTGGTGCGCATTGCCGCCGTAGAGGTTACAGACGGTTCTCTCACCGTGGGAGACTACGACCACTTTGAGGAGGCCCCGGTCAATACCATCGCCCTGCGGCTCAATGGCTGCCCCACCCGGGGAGCCGGAGAGCTGGTCATCACAGATGAGGCCTTCCCGGCCATTGAGGCCGGAGACAGCCTGGCCCTGGACTACGACGCCAAGGTGTCCACGGTGGGAGAGCCCCGGAATGAGACAGCCGCCACGGTGGTCTTCACCATCGCGACGGCAGAATGAGGAGGCATGGCATGAAAAACATCCGAAGATTCTCTGCTATGGCCCTGGCACTGTGCCTGACTTTGGCATTGACGGCACCTGCCCGTGCCGCATGGCCAGGCGCGGATCGGGACAACACCCGCGCGGAGTGGACCCGCACTTATTACTGCCCCACCTGCGGGTCCCGGTGTGTAGTTGCATCGGAAAACAACGATCCAGCGCAGACAAATCATGCGAAGGTTTGGCATTGTGTCAACTCCTCCTGCGCCGATTATGACGCTAATCGCGGACACTCCAAGTGGTTTTATACTCTGAATGCCCGACATATTTGGGACAACACTGGAACCTGCACCGTCTGCTATGCCTATGACGCCAGCCAGGCCACCTGCAGTCACGGCAGCTACACCTACAGCTATGTTCCTTATAACAGCAGCTACCACAGCTATGTCCAGAGCTGCCAACTATGCGGGGAAACAGTCTCCTCCTCGCTCCAGTCCCACCGCACCAGCTATACCTGCACCCCCAATAACGGCAGCACCCACAGCTATGCCTACGTCTGCACCCAGTGCGGAGACACCACCAGTTCCGGGACAGCAGCCCACAGTTGGTCTGTCAGCTACAGTCCGCACAGCAGCACACAGCACCGGATAAGCCAGACCTGTACCGGATGCAGCTATGGTTCATCCAGCTATGCCGCTCACACGGACAGCGATGGGGACGGCCGGTGCGACAGCTGCTCGTACAGCATGAGCGCCACCATCACCTGGGATTTAGGAGACGGGGAAACCCGAACCTCTCAGCAGAACTATGGAGAAAATCTGGTGCTGCCCACCCAGCCCCAGAAAGATGGGTACACCTTCCTGGGCTGGTTCACCGCACAGAGCGGAGGTACCCAGGTGACCGGGGACACCGTTTATACTACAGGAAGTCCCACCACCTATTACGCCCGGTGGGAGCGGATTTCCGTATTCTCCGTGACCGTCCCTGCAACTCTGGTCCTGACCGTGGATGAGCGGGGCGAGGTATACGCCGCCGATTCCGCACAGGTGATAAACCGCTCCACCGCTGCGGTGCAGGTGACTGGTGTCACCGTGACTGCTGTGAACGGCTGGACCTTAGTCCCCTACGATACCGACATGGCGTTGGAAAAGGTGGACAGCCAACTCATTGGATTTTCCCTCAACGGGGTGGAGACAAGCCGGGCGGGCGGCAGCGAAACGCTGGCCCTGTCCGGAAACTGGACCGTCTCCCTGGGCGGCACCCTGCCCCTGTCCTACGATGCGGTGGTGTCCGCCTTCTCCCAGCCCGTGGACGAGCAGGTGGTGTCCATCCTGTTCGTCCTGGAGTGGGCGTGACGGGGGCGGCAGCATGAACACACCACCGAAAGAATGGCTGGACTTTCTGCGGGAGCAGTATCCCAGGGGAAGCCGGATCAGGCTCACCGAAATGGGAACTGATCCACGCCCTATTCCCCCCGGCTCCACCGGCACACTCCAGTTCATCGACGACGCCGGGCAGTTCCATGTGGACTGGGACGGCGGGCGGAGTCTGGCCTTGGTCATGGGGGCGGACCGATTCCAGGTCCTGCCCCCGGAACCCACCTTGCTGAAACTCTATATGCCTCTGACCGCCGACTTCTACCCCCGCAATGGGTGGGGAGGCATCTCCGAGGACGGGGAGCCGTGGGACGGCAGGACGCTCCTGGACTATGAGGACAGCATCCTTGCCGCTCTCGCTCTGGAAAAAATCCCGGAGGAGGCCGAGCGGGGGCTGATGCACTGGTACGGCCAGGAGGATACGCTCGACGCCAAGGTGCGCTCCGCCGTATTCACCACAGAGGCCCGGGACGGGCAGCTCTGGGGTGTGGCGGAGTGCCAGGTAGTGGGCGAGCTCACGCCCAAAGAGCTGGCTGATCTGAAAGAGTACCTCACCGGCCAGGCCTCGGACGGCTGGGGTGAGGGCTTCGAGCAGCATGAAATTGCGGTGGACGGAGGCGAGCTGTACGTCCACCTGTGGAACAGCGAGCACTGGAGCATCCGGACTGAACAGGAACAGTTCGGGCCCGAGCCGGAGCGGCCCAAACCCCGCCAGCGGGGGGCCAAAAAGGACGGGCCGGCCCGCTGACGGGTATAAAAATTAGAACATTCATCTTAAGAGAAGGAGGGAAACGACCCAATGTTGAAAATCACAGTGATCGGCAACCTGACCAACGACGTGGAGCTCAGGCGCAGCGAGGGCACAGGCAAGCCCTACGCCATCCTGCGCCTGGCCTCGGACCGGAGATACCGGGACCGGGAAGGCAACAAGCTCACCGACTTCATTTCGGTGAAGGTCCGAGGTCCCCTGGCGGAGCGGTGCGCGGCCTACGCCTGGAAGGGGTGCAAGCTGGCCGCCGTGGGGGACTTTGAGACCATCCCCTTCCCGGAGGAGTCGGAGCGCCAGCCCGGCTTTCTGGTGAAGGGCACCGAGGTGGAGTTCCTCTCCCCCCGGCGGGCAGAGGAGGGGGCAGTCTCCCTGGCAAATGAGGAAGTCGCATGACCCAAGGCTCCGCCGGCCGTCCCAAAAGGAAGTGCCGCTCTACAGGGGCAGAACACAGTAGGAGGGAGATGAGATCACCTGATCCGCTACTACGACATGTTTGCCGGGATCGGCGGCTTTCGGGCCGGTCTGACCCGGGCCGGCGGTTTCCAGTGTGTCGGCCACTGCGAGATCGACAAGCATGCCGAGGCCAGCTACCGTGCCATCCACGACGTCCGAGAGGAGGAGCGATATGACCCAGACGCCAGAACCATCGACCCCAACGACCTGCCCGACTTCGACCTGCTGTGCGGAGGATTCCCTTGTCAGGCGTTTTCTCTCGCTGGCCGAAGAAAAGGATTTTCCGACGCCAGAGGCGCTCTCTTCTTTGAGATTGCCCGGCTGGCTGAAGCGAAACGGCCTTCGTATCTTCTCCTTGAAAATGTGCCAGGACTGCTTAGCCATGACGGCGGCCGGACGTTTGCGGCCATCCTCACCGCGCTTTCAGACCTGGGGTATCATGTGGAATGGACTGTGCTTAACAGCGCCGATTTCCAGGTTCCCCAATCCCGGAAGCGGGTGTTCCTTATCTGCTATCTTGACCCCCGATGCGCCGGAAAAATACTACCTGTCTTCGGAACAGGTGGCAAGGCTCTTGTACAAGTCCTCGGCGGCCCCCAGGGCTCCCGGGTCTACCACCCGGAAGGGGTAGCCTGCACCCAGACCGCCGGGGCGGGAGGCACGGGCGGCAAGACGGGACTGTACCTGCTGCCGCCGCAGGGGGCCTCCTTTGTGGACCTGTGCGTGGGGAAACCCCAGCGGACGGAGTTGGCCCGGTGCCTCACCGCCCGGTATGGGCAGACCACACTGTCCAACCACCGGGGCGAGCGGTCCGGGGTGCTGCTCATCCAGGAGGCAACCAAAAAAGGCTACAAGGAGGCCGGTCCAGGGGACACGGTGGATCTGGGCTATACGGGCAGCGCCACCCGCGCCGGGCGGGTAGGGCAACAGATGGCCCACGACGCCGCCAGCGTCCAGGGCGTGGTGGAGCGGGGCGGGCGCATCCGCCGCCTGACGCCGAGGGAGTGCCTGAGACTGCAGGGGTTTGAGGACCGCCAGATCGACAGAATTTTAGCCATCACCTCAGACGCCCAGGCGTATAAGCAGGCTGGCAACAGCGTGACAGTGCCTGTGGTCGAGGCCATCGGCCGCCGCCTGCGGGCGGTGGATGCGGAACTGCGGGGTGACAAGGCCGCGTGATCGACATGAAGGACCAGTATTTCGGCGTGGAGGTGGAGATGACGGGCATCACCCGGGAGCGGGCGGCCCAGGCTCTGGCAGACTACTTTGGGACTTCCCCCAGGAAGGCCCGGGACTACTACGGCAGCCGGTATGTCAGGGACTCAGCCGGCAAAGAGTGGCGCTTCATGTATGACAGCAGCATCCGCACCGAGCGCAGGGCGGACGGCAGCCACCAGCATACTACCGATGACCTCTACTCGGTGGAGATGGTGTCCCCCAAGCTGACCTACGGGGAACTGCCCAAGTTCCAGGAATGCGTCCGTCGGGTGCGGAAAGCCGGGGCGAAGGTCAATTCCTCCTGCGGGCTCCACGTCCACGTGGACGCGGCCAACCACAACCAGCAGAGCCTGAAGAACCTGCTGAGCATCATGTATTCCAAGGAGAATATCCTGTTCAAAGCCTTACAGGTCAATCCGGACCGGGTGAGCCGGTACTGCCAGAAGGTGCGGGAGCCCATGCTGGAAAAGGCCCGAAAGCTCTCCGCCGAGGAGACCCGGGACCTGACCCAGCTGGAGAACATCTGGTATGAGGGCAGCCGGTATGAGAAAAGCAGCCATTACAACGACACCCGCTACTACGCTCTGAACCTGCACTCAGTGTTCTACCGGGGCACGGTGGAGTTCCGCTGCTTCAACTCCACCCTCCACGCCGGGCGGGCGGCGGCCTATATCAACCTGTGCCTGGCCATGTCCGCCCAGGCCGTCAACCAGCGCAGCACAGTGATGCGCAAAACCCACAGCGACAACGAGCTGTTCACCTTCCGGGTGTGGCTGGTGCGCTTAGGGCTCAACGGCCCGGAGTTCAAGCACACCCGGGACCACCTGCTGGCCAACTTGGAGGGGGACCGGGCATGGCGCTATGACAAGGACTGCTATGAAGCAAACCAGAAGAAGAAACGACAACGGGAAATGGAGCGATGAGCCATGAAGATACAAATAGAGGAGACCATCTACGAGGGCACCGGGGCGGAGATCATGGACCAGCTGCGGGGCCGGATGCTGGACCCCGCGGACTGCCCGGACACGGACAGCTACATCGAGCTTTTGCGGGGCAACATCATCCGGGCCGCCGGACTGGACTTCCCCCTGCCCCAGGGGGACACGGAGGGCCGGGCCCGGGCCATCTTCGGCCAACTGGCCAGGGTGGGGGCGCTGGTGCTGCTGGAGGGGTGAGGATGGCGGGAAGGCTGTACTTTGCCTACGGCAGCAACCTCAACTTGGAGCAGATGGAGCGGCGCTGTCCGGCGGCAAAACCGATAGGCCCGGCGGTGCTCCACGGCTATGAGCTCCGGTTCCGGGGGAATTACGGCGGCAGCGGAGTGGCCACCATCGCCCCCAAACAGGGCAGCCATGTGGCCGGTCTGCTGTGGGAGCTGACCCCGGCATGTGAGCAGGCCCTGGACCGCTATGAGGGCTGCCCCCATCTGTATGAAAAGCAGACCGTAACGGTATGGGACCGGGGCAGCCAGCCCCGCACCGGGATGGCCTATGTGATGCGGGAACGGTTTCTGGAGCCGGCGGCGCCGGCCGCTGCCTATTACAACAGCATCCTAAAAGGTTATCGGGAGAACGGCCTGCCGATGGTTTGGCTGAGGCGGGCGTGGGAGCGGACGGTGCGGGAGGTCTACCAGCGGACGGAGCAGGTCAATGAGCACTTCACCAGGCCCGCTAAGGTGTCCAAGGGGAGGGGCGGCCATGATCGATGAGAAGCTGACCATCCTGGTAGTAGAGCCCGGGAGAGAACCCTACGCCGCCCAAATCCAGGGCCGGCTAAACGAATACCAGGCCCTGGTGGGAGGGGACATCGAGGCGGTGTATCCCTTTGACGATCCGGTGGCCTTAGTGTGCCATTCGGAGGGCAAGCTGCTGGGTCTGCCCCCCAACCGGGTCTTGACGGATGAGCACGGCGTCCCCTATGACCTCGTCTGCGGCACCTTTTTCCTGGTGGGAGTGGGGGAGGAGCGTTTTACGTCCCTTACCGAGGAACAGATCCGGCACTACCAGGACAAGTACAGCCGGGAAATGGCGTTTCCCATCCCGGACAGGCCTGGAAAAGATAAGAGCAGAAAAAAGGAGAGAACGCTTGATGAACGATAGACGCATTCTCACCGCCGAGTCGGTGACAGAAGGACACCCGGACAAGGTGTGCGACGCCATCGCGGACGGGGTGCTGGACGCCTGCCTGGCGGAGGACCCCGGGGCCCGGGTGGCCTGCGAGGTACTGGCCACAGCGGGCAAAATCACCGTGGCCGGGGAGATCACCGCCAAAACAATGCCGGACATCTCCGCCATCGTTGCCCGGACGGTGCGAGAGATAGGATACCCCTCCAGCGATTATGAGATTGAAGTCATCACCCACGACCAGAGCCCGGACATCGCCAGGGCGGTGGACGGGACGCGGCAGACTGGCGCGGGGGACCAGGGGGTGGTGTACGGCTACGCCTGCCTGGAGACGGACGCGCTGCTGCCCCTGCCGGTGGTGCTGGCCCACCGCCTCACCCGTATGTTGGCCAACGCCCGAAGGCTTGGCACTATCCGGGGGCTGAGGCCGGACGGCAAGGCCCAGGTGTCCGTAGAGTACCTGTTCGGCCTGCCCAGCCGGATCGTCAGCGTGGTGGTGTCCTGCCAGCACGACGGGGACAAGGACCTGGAGGAGCTGCGCCGGGAGGTGCTGGAGCGGGTCATCACCCCCGCCCTGGAGGAACTGCCCCCGGACCGGGAGACTGAGATTCTCATCAACCCCGGCGGCCGGTTCGTGCTGGGTGGCTTTGAGGCGGACACGGGCCTCACCGGCCGTAAAGTTATGGCGGACACCTACGGCGGGCTGGTCCCCCACGGGGGCGGGGCCCTGTCCGGGAAGGATGGTACAAAGGTAGACCGCAGCGGAGCTTACATGGCCCGGTACATTGCCAAGAACATCGTGGCGGCGGGGCTGGCGGAGCGGTGCACCGTCTCCCTGGCCTACGCCATAGGCAAGGCAGATCCGGTGGCGGTGGACGTGGACAGCCACGGGACGGGAGAGTACCCGGACCAGGTGCTGGAACAGGCGGTGCGGGGGGTGTTCGACCTGACCCCGGAGGGGATGATCCGCACCCTTGGGCTGGACCGTCCTATCTTCGCCCAGCTCTGCAGCTACGGCCACTTCACCCACCCGAACGCCCCCTGGGAGCGGACGGACAGGGGGCAGGCCCTGGAGGGCGCCTGCCGCTTCCGGGCTATGGGGGTGTCCAGCCGGTGAGTGCCATCGCCTCCTGTTCCTTCGGCAAGGACAGCCTTGCCACCATCCTGTTGGCGCTGGAGCACGGGGAGCCGCTGGATGAGGCGGTGTACTGCGAGGTGATGTTTGATGCGGACCTCTCGGGAGAGGTCCCGGAGCATCGGGACTTCATCCACGAAAAGGCCATCCCCGCTTTGGAGCGCATGGGGGTGAAGGTCCGGGCACTGCGCGCGGAGCAGACCTATATGGGGCTGTTCACCGGGCAGATCACCCGGGGACCCAAGAAGGGCCTGCTGCGCGCCTTCCCCATCGCCGGGCGGTGTGCCGTCCAGCGGGACTGTAAACTCAAGCCCATCCGGCAGTTCCAGAGGACACTGCCCCCGGATACGATCCAGTACATCGGCATCGCCAAGGATGAGACAAAGCGGCTCCAGCGGCTGGGGAAGGGACAGCTCTCCCTGCTGGAAAAATACAACTGCACAGAGCAGGAAGCGCGGCAGCTGTGCCAGCGCTCGGGGCTGCTTTCCCCCGTTTACCAGTTCACGGACCGGGGCGGGTGCTGGTTCTGCCCCAATGCTGGGAGGGCGGAACTCCGCCATCTTTATGACCACCACCCGGCGTTATGGGACCGAATGCTGGAACTCCAGGCCCTGCCGGGAAAGGTGTCTGAGAAGTTCAATCGGACTGAGCGGTTTTCCGATATCGACGAGCAGTTCCACGGGGAGGACATGCTGGCAGACGCCGCATGAGGCTGAACGGCCACGGCCGCAAAATGTTATCAGTTTGTCCACCTTTGGCAAAGGGTTTCCTGATATGTGTTGTGCCGAAGGAGGGATGCGCAATGAGAGATACCTTAGAGGACCTGTACTACGGCGACCTGCGGCCCAACGAGCGGCAGATTGCGCCGGACTCCCCGCTGAGCCGCGCCCTGGAGCGGGCGGCCCGATATGAGGAGAAGCTGACCACCCTGCTGGAAGGGGATACCCGAAAACTGTTTCTGAACTTCATCAACGCGAGAGATGAGGCCTGCGGCGCCATGGTCCTGGAGAACTTCATCCTGGGCTTCCGGCTGGGCATGCGCCTGGCCGTGGAGGGGCTGCTGGACAGCGGGGATAGCAGCATGACAAGGATTCCACCAGAAGGAGATGACAGCACTGAACAAAAAATATGAGATCACCGAACTTACCCACCCTCATTACCCCTGGCTGCATCGAATACGCGCCCTGCGGGACATCGGGCAGGAGGTCAGGGCGGGAGACCTGGGCGGCTTTGTGGAGCACGAGGGAAACCTGTCCGCCGAGCCGGGGGATGACGCCTGGCTTTTTGATGACGCCATCGCCTGCGGGGAGGGATATGTGGACCGGAACTCTATCCTGCGGGAGGAGGCCATTGTCCGGGAACACGCCTACGTCTCCCACGGAACAGTGATGAGTGGTCATGCCCGGGCGGAGGACGAGGCCTATCTGCGCGGGGCCATTCTGACCGGCCACGCCAGGGCGTCCGGCTTTGCCATGATTCTGTCCTCCCAGGATACGGGGAAGGCTCCCACCCTGTCCGGCCGGGCCGCCGTATACGGCCAGGTGGCCGGGGATGTGCGGCTGACGGGGACAGCCCTGGTGGCAAGCGGTGAGAAGCTGTGCAACGACACGAAGGATGCCCTGGTGCTTGACGGCCAAACCCGCTCGGTCTTCCGGGAGGCGGCCAGGGATGAGCTGTCGCCCCGGGGGAGCTTGCGGGAAGCGATATCAAAAAAGAAGGAGAGGGATGCCCATGCGCGTTAGCTCCAAATGGGAAATCATCCAGGGCGACGCGCTGAAGGTGCTGGAGGGGTTCCCCTCCGGCACCTTTGACGCCGTCATCACCGACCCGCCCTACGCATCCGGCGGGCGCACCCAGGCGGAGAAGAACCGATCCACGGCAAAGAAATATTCCAGTATGGGAGAAAAGGCCCCGCCGCCCTTCGACGGGGACGCCAAGGACCAGCGGTCCTGGACCCGGTGGGCGGCGGAGTGGCTGTATGAGGCCCGGCGTGCCTGTAAGCCAGGCGCGCCGGTGTGCGTGTTCATCGACTGGCGGCAGCTGCCGGCGGCCACCGACGCCCTGCAGTGGGCGGGGTGGATCTGGCGGGGCACCGCCGTGTGGGACAAGGGGAACAGCCGGCCCCAGAAGGGGCGGTTCCGTCAGCAGGCGGAGTACATCCTGTGGGGGTCCAACGGGGACATGCCCATCAGCCGCCCGGTGCCTTGCCTGCCCGGGGTGTTCAAGTTCGGCAACCCCCAGAACCGCATCCACCTGACGGAGAAGCCGCTCCAGCTCATGCGGGAGGTGGTGAAGATCACCGAGCCGGGAGGCCACATCCTGGACCCGTTTGCGGGCAGCGGTTCCACCGTGCTGGCCGCCCTGCTGGAGGGGTACACCGCCACCGGCATCGAGGTGTCTGAGGAATATGTTCGGTTAGCTAAAGAACGGATCGTAACTACACTTAACCAGGCGAGCTAATATCTTGAAATAATAGATGATAGAAGTATAATAGGGACACATCACAGATATCCGGAGGTGTTGATATGTCTGATATCGTGCAGCGCCCAGAACCAGAAATAGATGAAAATGATTTGTGCCAGGTCATGGAGACCGTATTTGGTCGGGCGACAGATGCGATATGTGAATTCTTGGAGAATGATACTGTACGGGACATTGCAGACTGTATCAAGCAGCTGGGGAGTGATGTCGCGGATGCAGTAGGCGTGATACGGACGATGCGCAAAATCGCAAGTATCCCGTCGAAGTTGTTCTTAAACAAATTTGTCCGCTACTGCGAGGGCCTGACAGATATTCCGTTGGAGGAACGGCAAAGGTATCTGACGCAGCTGGGAAGAGAAAAATTCAATCAGGAAGGTGCATTTACCCTAAATGTAATCCAGAAGATAGAGGAAAAGGAGAAGATACCATTCCTTTTGAAGCTGCTGGAGGCACAGATACATGGCATTATTGATCTGACTGAATACAGGCGGCTCATGATCCTGGTGGACCGCACGCTGTATAGCGATCTGCTTTATTTGAAGGACCACATTACGGCCGATCCGGTGGCCCTGCACAACGAGGCAGATTACGGCTTGGCTGCAAGCGGACTTCTGGTGACGGCTGGAAATGGATGGGGTAACTTCGCCCATGGCGCGGACAGCGATATGTTGTTTAACTATACACGCTCTGCGAAAAAACTTGCCCAGATTTTATTTGAAACACAGTGCAGCTATCAGCCGACGAATGTGGGTATCATTACAGTGGCAGAGGATGACGAAGTGGATGATATGCTGAACAGTGTGTTAGGGACGCCAACAGGTATCTTGGAGGATGATCAAAAATAAGGTGAGGCGTGGGTGCAACATATGCCCCACGCCTCTTACTTTTTGACTTCAGGGTGTGTGTCATTTGCACCCAAAGGCAAACACGCCCAAGGCGCTTTTCACCTTACGCAAACTACCCCATACTTGGTCCGTTTCTTATTGTCGCAAGCATAGCGCGAATGTACATCCGCGCACTTACGGGGGAATCCCCCTGACCCCAATGCCGCTGAAGGCGGGAGCTTGAATGGTCGAGGTGGCGAAGGGATCATGGTCATGGTTGACATACCCTATTTAATAGGGTATAATATAGCAGGAGTGTGAGGAGATTGACGAGGATATTTGTGGAGCTGCCGTCCTTTCGAAACGATTGGAAGGCACTGGGGCTGACGGACGCGGACCTGCGAAGGCTTCAGGAAGAACTGCTGGCCAACCCCCATGTGGGGGTGGTGATGCAGGGTACCGGCGGTGTTCGGAAAATGCGGTTCGCCTTTGAGAACCGAGGAAAAAGCGGCAGTGTCCGGGTGATTTACGTGGACTTTGCGGTCTGGGAAAAACTGTATTTGCTGACGGCATATCCGAAGAGCGAAAAGGATAATCTATCAAAAACGGAGCGTAACGAGTTGAAAAAGCTGGTAGAGCGCCTGGAACAGGAATTGGAACGGTAGGAGGGGTCGGTTATGAGCGTATTTGACAAGATCAAAACCGGACTGGAAGAGGCCATCGCCTATGAGCAGGGAACGCTGGAAGCCAGGACGACAAGGCTGACCGTACAGCCTGTGGCTCACTATGAGCCGGAGGAGATCAAGACGATCCGGCAGAGCACGGGCCTGACGCAAAAGGTCTTTGCGGCGTATATGGGCGTGAGTGTGAAAACAGTGGAGGCGTGGGAGGCCGGGCGAAACCATCCGGAGGGGGCGGCCTGCCGCCTGCTGGCCCTGACAGAGGCAGATCCCCAATTCCCCACCAGAGCGGGGATCGTAAGCCGCTGACAATCAAAAAACCGATAGACAAGGGAGGCCGCTGCGACGCAGCGGCCTTTTGGCGTCCATGGGAGGGGTGATATGATACCTGAGCAAAAGAACAAGCACCATCTGCACATCGAATTGACTGCGGAACAATACCAGCTGCTCTGCCGTCAGGCGGAAGAATGCGGCCTGACGAAGCGGGCCTTCCTGGCACGGCTTATAGAAGGCAGGCCGGTGAAGGCCCGCCCGGTCCAGGAAATTCGCGCTCTGCGCACAGAGATTCATCACATCGGCAACAACATCAACCAAATCGCCCGGAGCATCAACGCCGGGATCGCCACGGTGAAGGACGCCAGGTACGGCCTGCACCTGCTGGACCGGGTCTATGACCTGATGTACCAGATTGCAAAAAAGTAGATGGCCGTTACCAAGATTTTGGCCCGAAAGGGCCGCCTGGATGTGGGCATCCGATATATCCTCAACGGGGAGAAAACGGAGGATAATATTCTCACCGCCTACCAGAACTGCGACCCCGGCCATGCCTGCCGGCAGATGCTGGACACCAAGCGGGACTGCGGCAGGGAGGGCGGCGTGCAGTACTACCATCTCATCCAGTCCTTCCAGCCCGGGGAGGTCACCCCGGAACTGGCCCTGAAGATCGCCAAGGCCTTCGCCGCCCAGCACCTGGCGGGCTACGAGGCGGTGATGGCCGTCCATGTGGATAAAAACCACATCCACGCCCACACGATTTTCAATTCGGTGAACGCCGAGACCGGGAGGAAATACCACAGCAACGCCCGCACCTACTACCAGCAGGTGCGGGCCATCTCAGACCAGCTGTGCCGGGAGCACGGGCTGTCCGTGATTTTGGAGGGTCAGCCAACCAAAGCGGTCAGCTACATTGAGTGGCTCCGGCAATCCAAAGGGCAGCCCACCTTCCGCTCCATGCTGGATGCGGATCTGCGGGAGGCTATCGAGGACGCCAACGACCTGGGCCACTTCTTCCTGCTCATGGAGCACAGTGGGTATGAGATCAAACACGGCAGCCGCCTGGGTTTCCGGCTTCACGGGCAGGAGCGGTATATAGTGCCGGGCAGAAAGAATCCGCAGTTCACGGAGGACGGTATCCGGGCGGCCATCGAGGGGAACTTAGATGCCATCGCCGCGGGCACCAAGCCCGTCCTTGCCTACCGTACCCCGTACCGCCCCTACCGGAAGCACCCCAAGTACAGGGGCTTCCTGGCCCTCTATATTCATTATCTCTACCTGCTGGGCAATGTCCGGCAGCGGCAGTACCCGCCCCGGATGACGCCCCATCTCAGGCAGGAAGTCATGAAGTTTGAGGGGTACCGGGAGCAGTTCGCCTTCCTCCGGGGGCAGGGCATCACCACCCCGGAACAGCTGACCGCCTTCCAGACCCGCACAGAGGAAACGCTGGCCACCCTGACCAAGCGGCGTACCATCCTCAATGTGCGGAAAAAGGGGCGGCGGGAGCTGTATGGGGCCCTGGCGGACGAGGCGGCGCTGGAACCGGTGCAGGCTTGCTTTGAGATGGGCCTGCCCGGCATGGAGGAGGAGTTGGCCCGATACCAGGCCGCCAGGGAAATGCTGGACCAATGCCCCATCCCAAGAGAACAACTCACCGAGGAAAAGGTGGCGCTATACCAACAGCTGGCGGAAGTGAACCGGGAGATTCGAGCGGTTCGGAAACAGTTGACCTTATGCAAGGAGATCCGTGAGAACGCCCCGCAGATGGAGCGGGAGATTCAGACAGTGGAGAATAAGACGAAGGGAGTGAATCGAGATGAACGTGGGAGGCGGTGAAGCGGCGGACCAGATGGTGCGCATGATGATCTCGGGAGGTGAGGTGGCCGTCCGGCTGTCCGGGTCGGCCCTCAAGAATGTGGCGGCCATCTCCCTGGCCCTGGCCAAGAGCCGGAAGACCCTGTCCGGCCGGGTGGGAATGGGCAGGATGCTCAAAGAGACCCGGGACTTGCGGGTGTTCCCCATGTCGGCGGAGCAGTACCGGCAGTTCCGGAAGCTGGCGGGCAGGCAGAAGCTGCTCTACGCGGCCATCCGGGACAAGGATGGCCGCACCAAGCTGGTGGACGTGGTCCTGCCGGTGACCGAGCTGGACCGGGCCAATGTGATCTTCCGGCGGATGGTCTACCAGCCGGAGCGGGAGAGCCCGGTCAGAGGACAGGGGCGGGAGGCATCGGAGCCGCCAAAAAAAGAGTCCCGGTGGGGGCGCGGCTGGCGCGATACCGGCGAGAGATCGCCTGGGCGGAGCGGGAGCAGCGGGACGCCGGAGAAGGATGACCGCCCCTCCGTGCTGGACCGGCTGAAAGGCTACCGGGAGCAGCTGGACCAGCAGCGGGGCCGCGCCCCGGCCAGGGAGAAGAACAGATCACAAACGAAGGTAAAATAAGCGGCAGGGCCAGGCGCAAATCCATGCGCCTGGCCCTGCTGCTATACACGGTTTTGAATGGCTGCTGAGAGCGGCCGGACAGGACTGCTCTGATCATGCGCGAGGTGCTATCGGGATATCTCCACCATGCCGATGATGATGTCCACCACTTCGGCAAGAATATCCTCCGGCGCCCGCTCCACAAAGCCGGCGTTTCGGGCCTTCAGGTCCAGCATGCGTACCTGGTCGCACAGGATGAAGCCGTCGGTCTTGGCGCGCCCGTCCAGCGGGACATGGAGGGGACTGCCCCGGTCCGTGTGGGTGACCGGGCAGACCATGGTCAGGGTGCACAAGCGGTTCATCACGTCGTTGCTGACCACAAGGGCGGGCCGACGGCCCTTTTGCTCATGGCCGGACTGGGGGTCAAAGTCCAGATAGACGATGTCCCCCTGATGAAATGGCTTCACCAGACCTCATCCCCTTTCGCGCCGCCCCAGTCGATCTCACCGTCTGCCTCAACCGGCTCGAGCTGGTCCAGCGGCTTGCCATAATAGGCGGTGAGCCGCTCTTCCAGCGTTTTGTGCGCGGGGGCGGAGACTTTGCGGATGGTAATGCTGTCATGGTCGGAGCGCAGTTCCACGCGGTCATTCTCGTGGATGCCCAGTGCGTCCAGGAGGGGTTTCGGGATCCTCAGCCCCTGGCTGTTCCCCCACTTTTGGATCGTAGCGTACATTTGCGCCACCACCTTTCACAGATAGTATATACAAAGTATAAACAAAAGTCAACGACGGGGGTGGAAAAAAGATTTCCAGTCCCACGAACTCTCAGCAGGAGGTGACACCATCAAACCCAAAGACCGAGGGGGCGGCTGGCTGGTCTGGCTGCTCCTGTACATTCCCGTGGCCTGGGCGGCCCTGCTGCTGGCCCAGTGTCTGGGGGGCGGTCTGCCAGATATCCTCTCCCGATTGGCGGCGGCCCTAAAGCATCCCTTCCAGATCACCTGGACGGAGCACAGCCTAATGGCCATCCTGGCCTGCACCGGGCTCTACGTCATGGGCATCTGCATCTACACGTCAGAGCAGGGCCGCACCCGGGAGGGTGAGGAGCACGGCTCCGCCGCCTGGGCCACCCCCAAGCAGGTCAACGCCATGTTCTGCCAGAAGGAAAACAAGATCCTCACCCGTCATGTCCGCCTGGGGCTGGACACCCACAAGCACCGCCGGTCCCTCAACGTGCTGGTCATCGGCGGGTCCGGGGCGTCCAAAACCCGAAGCTATGTGAAGCCCAACATCTTAGAGGCCAACACCAACTATGTGGTCACCGACCCAAAGCAGGAGGTGCTCACCGCCACCGGTGGCTGGCTGAAACACCAGGGGTATGACATCCGGGTGCTCAATTTAGTGAACCTGGCCCAGAGCGACGGGTACAACCCCTTCCACTACCTGCGGGATGAAAAGGACGCCCTCAAGCTGGTGAACAATCTCATCCAGGCCACCACCCCCAAGGGTAGCCATGAGTCGGACCCGTTCTGGACCCGCGCCGAGACCGCCCTGCTCCAGGCCATCATCCTCATGCTGTTCCAGGAGGCCCCGGAGCGGGAGCAGAACTTCTCCATGGTCATGCGGGTGCTGGAGTACGCCGAGGTGAAGGAGGAGGATGAGAACTATGTCTCTCCCTTAGACCTGCTGTTCCGGGCCATCGAGTGGGAGAAGCCGGACAGCGTGGCCGTCCGGCAATACAAGGTATTCAAACTGGCGGCGGGCAAGACCTCCAAGAGCATCCTAGTGTCCACCGCCGTCCGGCTGGCCCCCTTCAACCTGCCCCAGATCCAGGCCATCACCGACCACGACGACATGGACCTGTACACCTTAGGGGAGGGCAAGGTGGCCCTGTATGCCGTCATTCCGGACAATGATAACACATTCAATTTTTTGGTGTCCCTGCTCTACGCCCAGGCCTTCCAGGCCCTCTATTACAGCGCAGATCAGATCCACCACGGGGCCCTGCCCCGCCACGTCCACTTTGTATTAGACGAGTTCGCCGCCATGCCCCTGCCGGGGTTCACCCGGGAGCTGGCCACCATGCGCTCCCGGAACATCTCCGCCAGCACCATCATCCAGAATATGGCCCAAATCAAGGAATTGTACAAGGACTCCTGGGAGACCATCCCCGGCAACTCAGACACCATCCTGTACCTTGGGGGGAACGAGGCCAGCACCCACAAGTACATCTCCGAGGCCCTGGGCAAGTCCACCATCGACACCCGCACCCGCGGCCAGACCAAGGGCAAGTCCGGCTCTTATTCCACCAACTTTCAAATCAGCGGGCGGGAGCTGCTCACCCCGGACGAGGTGCGGGGGCTGGACAACCGTTACGCCATCCTGTTCATCCGGGGGGCCAGGCCGGTGATGGACCTGAAGTATGAACTGATGGACCACCCGGCCATCCGCTATACGGTGGACGGCGGCGGTCCGCCCTACATCCACAAAGGCAAGCAGACGCCAGCGTTTCCCGGCCATCCTCTCTTCCAGGCGTACTCCGCTGACGCGACATCAAATGAAAAGGAGCGTGCTGCATGAAGAAACGAGACGATTTGAACGAGAAGCGATTGGAGCGCCGGGCCCGGAGGGCCTGCACCCTGTTGGCCTGCCTCATGGCGGCGCTGGCCCTGACGCTCACCCCAGCCCTGGCCGCCTCCGGGAACGATCCCCTGACGGTGGTCAATAATTTGAGCGATTTCGTGTTTTCTTTGATTCGGGCCATCGGCCTGATTCTGCTGGGCTTCGGCGTACTCCAGCTGGGCCTGTCCCTCAAGAGTCACGACCCCTCCCAGCGAGCCAACGGCATGCTCACCATCGCCGGCGGCATCGTGATCACCTTTACCAAGGAGATCCTCACCCTCATCACGGGGTAAGGACAGGAAACGGGAGGGCGCGGAAAGCGCCCTCCCACCCTTCAGTCAGAGCAATAGCCGATAGTCCCTCCGCCCATAGAGGATGCGGCGGATCTGCACCGTGCCGCCCGCGACCACATAGAACACCAGATAGTCCTTCACGATGAGATAGCGGTAGCCCTTGGCCGCCAGGGCCAGGTCCTTCGGTTTGGGGCACCGCTCCGGCAGGTGCTCCAGGCTGGCGATCTGCTCGGTCAACAGGTCGTAGTACCGCAGGGCGGCCTCCGGGGACAGGGTGTTCAGATAGTCGATGATGTCCAGCAAGTCCTGCCTGGCGGCGGGGTAGATCGTGACCTTATAGCGTTCCATGGACATGCTCCCGCAGCTGCCGGACCACGGTGAGAAAGTCCTCACCCTGGGCGCCGAAGGCGATCTCCTGTTCCGCCACGGCCAGCTTGCCATACAGGTCGATGAGGGCCTGCTGGCGCTCGTACTCCTCGATGCTGAGCACCACCATGTCGCCGCTGCCGTTGCGGGTGATGTAGACCGGCTCACGGGTCTGGCGGCAGAAGTCGGAGATCTCGTTGGCGTTGTTGCGCAGATCGGAAATGGGACGGATATTGGGCATGAAAAACGCCTCCCTTCAACGCCAGTATAGCAAAATACCGAGTAAATATCAATATAAATTCAGAGCAAAGAAGGTGATAGAAATCGGAAGCGGGAACTGGGTCGTGGATAACATCAACTCCGCCCTGGGCACCTGGAACGACCGACTATCGGAGATCTGGCAGCTTCTGAGCACCAGCCCGGAGGACTTCAAGGGCGGCGGGGTGTGGGATGTAATCCAGACCATCCACGGCGCCCTCCAGGCGGTGGGCTACGCCCTGCTGGTGATGTTCTTCGTCCTGGGTGTGGTCAAGACCTGCGGCAGCTTTGCCGAACTGCGAAAGCCGGAGATGGCATTCAAGTGCTTCATCCGGTTCGCCCTGGACCAGGGGGCGGTGACCTACGGCATGGAGCTCATGACCGCCCTGTTCCGGGTGGCCCAGGGGATGGTGGACACCATCCTGTCCTCCTCCGGTATGGCGGGGTCCGCCGCCGCCGAACTGCCGGAGGAGATGGTGGCGGTCATCGAGGACGTGGGTTTTTTAGAGAGCATCCCCCTGTGGGCGGTGACCCTGCTGGGCTCCCTGTTCATCTGGGTGCTGTCCCTGGTGATGATCCTGACGGTATACAGCAGGTTCCTGAAGCTGTACATGGCCACCGCCCTGGCCCCCATCCCCCTGGCCAGCTTCGCGGGGCAGCCCTCCAGCAGCATGGGGATGGCCTTTCTCAAGACCTATGCCGCCATCTGCCTGGAGGGCTGCGCCATCGTATTGGCCTGCGTGATCTTCTCCGCCTTTGCCGCCTCGCCCCCGGCCATGGCGGACAGCACCCTGGCCCCGGCCACCATCGTGTGGAACTACATCGGGGAGATTATCTTCAACATGCTGGTGCTGGTGGGCGCGGTGAAAATGAGTGACCGGCTCATCCGGGAACTGATGGGGCTGTAACTTACCGCCGGACCCACCGGATCAGGGAGACCACCCAGGACAGAGCGGCCAAAACCAACATGGCATACCAGATGCCGTTGGCCAGGGCGTAGTGGGCGTAGTACCACTGGTGGAACAGGGTTGGGACGATGAGCGCATAAGCCAATGGAACAGCCAGCCGGAGCCGTGCCGCCAGCCGGAACAGCAGGCAGAGAAGCAAAAGGCCCAAGGAAAATATCAAACCAAACATCATGTCAGCCCCTCCTTCCAAGGTTTGCGGTATGTTAACATAGGCAGAGCGTATTTACAAGGGGCTGTCTGGCAAAACGCAAAGAGAGGTGACCGAACATAGAAGTACGCATCAACAAGGAAGTGCGAAACTATCAGGAGAGCCTGTTCTTCGGGCTCTCCCTGCGTCAGCTGGTCTTTGCCCTGCTGGCGGTGGCCGTGGCGATGTGGGCCTACTTCACGCTGCGCCCGGTGCTGGGCACCGGAGAGGTGGGCTGGGTGTGCGTGCTGTGCGCCTTCCCCTTCGCCCTGGGAGGCTTCTTCCAGTACAACGGCATGACCCTGGAACAGTTTATCCTGGCCTATGTCCGCTCGGAATTTCTCTATCCCAGAAAGCTGGTCTACAAATCGGAAAATCTGTACGCAAAGTGCATGGAGCGCTCTACCCTGAAGGAGGTATTGAAGGTTGAGTAAGACCTTACAGACCGCCCTGAAGCGAGACCGGGAACGGCACAAAATCCCCCGCTCCGTCCAGGAAGCCATCCCCATCCGCCGCATCTGGCCGGATGGGGTCTTTTGTTTTGGCAGCACCTACTCCAAGACCATCCGTTTTTCCGATATAAACTACGCCATCGCCTCCAAGGAGGACAAGACGTCCATGTTCCTGGGCTGGTCGGAGCTGCTCAACACCCTGGATGCCGGGTCCGCCGCCAAGATCACCATCAACAACAAGCGGGTGGACCGCCAGGACTTTGAGCGTACCATCCTTCTGCCCGCCCAGGGGGACGGCCTGGACGGCTATCGCCGGGAGTACAACGACATGCTCACCGGAAAGGTGACCGACACGTCCAACAGCGTGGTGCAGGAACGGTATCTCACCCTATCTGCCCACCGGAAGGACGTGGGGGAGGCCCGGACCTTCTTTGACCGGGTGTCCGGGGAGGTATCCCGCCGCCTGTCCGCCCTGGGCTCGAGAGGGGAGGAGCTGGACGCCTCGCGGCGGTTGCGGGTGCTCCACGACTTTTACCGGGCGGGGGACGAGGCCCCCTTTGCCTTTGATTTAAAGGAGTCCATGCGCTGGGGCCGGTCCTTCAAGGACACCATCTGCCCGGACAGCCTGGAGTACAAAAAAGACCACTTTGTGATGGGGGACAAGTACGGCCGGGTGCTGTTTTTGAAGGAGTACGCCAGCTATATCAAGGACGCCATGGTGGGTGAGCTCACCGGTCTGGACCGCACCATGATGCTGTCCATCGACGTGATCCCCGTGCCCACCGACGAGGCGGTGCGGGAGATGCAGAACCGCCTGCTGGGGGTGGAGACCAACGTCACCAACTGGCAGCGGCGGCAGAACAGCAACCAGAACTTCTCCGCCGTGGTGCCCTACGACCTGGAGCAGCAGCGCAAGGAGACCCGGGAGATGCTGGACGACCTGACCACCCGGGACCAGAGGATGTTCTACGCCGTGGTCACCCTGGTCCACCTGGCGGACAGCAAAAAGCAGCTGGACAGCGACACCAAGACCCTCCAGTCCATCGCCCGCACCCACCTGTGCCAGCTGACCACCCTCCACTGGCAGCAGGCGGAGGGACTGGACACCGCCCTGCCCCTGGGCCTGCGGCGGATCGACGCCCTGCGCACCCTGATCACCGAGTCCCTGGCGGTGCTCATCCCCTTCAAGGCCCAGGAGATCCGGCATCGGCACGGGGCATACTACGGCCAGAACTCCATCAGCAGGGACCTCATCCTGGCGGACCGCTGGGAGCTGCTCAACGCCAACGGCTTCGTGCTGGGGGTGTCCGGATCGGGCAAGTCCTTCACCGCCAAGCGGGAGATGGCCGCCCTGGCCCTGTCCACCCAAGATGACATCATCGTCATCGACCCGGAGGCGGAGTACCGCCCCCTCATTGAAGGGCTGGGCGGCCAGGTCATCGAGATCTCCGCCACCTCCCCCAACCACATCAACGCCATGGACATGGAGCAGGGATACGGCGACGGGGAGAACCCGGTGGTCCTCAAGTCCGAGTTCCTGCTGTCCCTGTGTGAGCAGCTCATGGGGGCGGGCCAGCTGTCCGCCCGGGAGAAGTCCATCATCGACCGCTGCGCCGCCCAGTGCTACCGGGACTACCTCCGGCGGGGCTGCCGGGGGGCCGCCCCCACCCTCCAGGATTTCCACGCCGAACTGCTGCGCCAGCCGGAGGAGGAGGCCCGGGATGTGGCCCTGGCCATCGAGCTGTTCACCCAGGGCAGCCTGAATACCTTCGCCAAGCCCACCAACGTGGACACCGGCGCCCGCATCCTCTGCTACGACATCCGGGACCTGGGGCGGCAGCTGCTGCCGGTGGGCATGCTGGTGGTACTGGACAGCATCTTCAACCGAATTCTCCGCAACCGGGCCCAGGGGCGCAGCACCTGGGTCTATATCGACGAGATCTATCTGCTGTTCCAGCATGAGTACAGCGCCAACTTCCTGTTCACCCTGTGGAAGCGGGTACGGAAATACCGGGCCTGCTGCACAGGCATTACCCAGAACGTGGACGACCTGCTCCAGTCCCACACCGCCCGGACCATGCTGGCCAACAGCGAGTTTCTGGTGATGCTGAACCAGGCGGCCACCGACCGGGCGGAGTTGGCCCGGCTTCTGAACATCTCGGACAACCAGCTGTCCTACATCACCAACGTGGAGCCGGGCCGGGGGCTCATCAAGTGCGGCAGCGCCATCGTGCCCTTCCAGGACGATTTCCCCCGACACACCCGGCTGTACCAGCTGATGACCACAAAGGCGTCTGACCTGGGCAGCGCCGGGGCGGCGTAACATGGACAAGATCAAGGAGAAGCCCCGGGGCAGCTCCGCTGTCCGGGAGAAGGGGGTGGATGCAGTCCGCCGGGGGCTGGAGGGCGGCGCGGACCGCCTGCGCACCCAGCTGCGGGACGCCGCCCAACAGGGACAGCGGGACGAGTACGGCGGCGACCAGATCGAGGACGCCGCCGCCTGTGCCCCAGGCCGGGTAGTGCGGGCCGCGGAGGGGCTGGCCCGGGGCAGGAAGCACCCGGACAGGGACCAGACGAGGAGAGGGTATACCGAGCCAGAAGCACCAAAAGGAACAAGTGGGGACACAGTCCCTCCCCGAATCAAGACCCGGGCGGCCGCCGCTGACAGAACAGGCAGCTTTTCCTCTTCTGCTGAAGGGCCGGACAGGCCGGCACAGCCCCCCCAGGCCCAGCCTGGATGTACGTCGGCGGGCGACAAAGGGGAGGTTTCTCCCCCAGGCCAGGAGGGCCGCCCAGCCATAAAAACCAAGGAGCGCTGCATCCGGGAGCAGACCCCCACCCCGGTTACTCATCAGCCCCACGATAGAAGCCAAGGGACAGAGGTGTTCATCCAGGAGCGGGGGCAGAAGATGGCGGCAGATGGCGCTGGGGAAAACATGGCCTACCGGACGAACCGGGAGCCCCTGAGCCCGGCCCTCAATCCGGAGCCCCAGGCAGAGACGGGCGACGGCCCGTCTCCCGCCCGAGGCAAAGCGGACGGCCCCAAGGCTGGTGAAAAACGCTCCACAGGGACGCCCCGGACATCACATTGGAGTGCGGCTACCGGTGAGAGAAGTTCTGCCTCTCTCCCCGGGCAGGCCGGGAAACCGGCAGCGCATCCCGGGAACAGCCGCCCCGCTCTCATCCGCACCCGGGGGGCAGACCGGGCCGGACGGCCAGCGGTCAAGACCTTGGAGCGCAGCCGCCCGGCGGTAGGTAACCCAGCTGGAGCAAGCGGCCGGGCGGCCCGGACAGTCCAAGCATCCCAAGCAGCCCGGCGGACGATGGGGTCCGGGAGGACGGCGGCCAGGACCGGACGCCGGGCGAGACGGGCTGCCCGCCAGGTGCAGCGCGGGGCCAAGGCCGCCTGGACGGCGGCCAGGGGCGGCCTCGCCCTGCTGGCCGCCAGTCCGGTGGTGCTGGCGGTGGTGGTGCTCATCTGTATTGTGGGGCTGGTGGTGGCCTCCCCCTTCGGTATTTTCTTCTCCGGGGAGGACTCCGGCACCGGCCAGACCATCCGCACCGCCATCCAGGAGATCAATCAGGACTACCAGGCCCGGCTGGACGAACTGCGCGCCTCTGCCGCCTACGATGTGGTGGAGGTGTCCGGGAGCCGGGCGGTGTGGAAAGAAGTGCTGGCGGTCTACGCCGTGCGCACCACCACTGACCCGGACAACGCCCAGGAGGTGGTCACCACAGATGAGGACAAGCGCCAGATTCTGGAGGACATCTTCTGGGAGATGAACCAGATCTCCCACACCACCGAGACCCGGACGGAGACGGTGGTGGAGGTAACGGACGATGGCAGCGGCAACTTAGCAGAGACGGAGGTCACCGTCACCCGAGCCTATCTGCTCATCACCGTCCGCCACAAGACCGCCCAGGAGATGGCGGATTACTACGCCTTTGACCAGGACCAGCGGGAGCAGCTGACGGAGCTGCTCTCTGAGGAGAACGACGCTCTGTGGAGAGAGGCCCTGTACGGCATCACCGGGGAGGAGGGGGACCTGGTGGCTGTGGCCCTCTCCCAGGTAGGCAACGTGGGCGGTCAGCCCTACTGGAGCTGGTACGGCTTTGACAGCCGGGTGGACTGGTGCGCCTGCTTCGTGTCCTGGTGCGCCGACCAGTGCGGCTATATCGAGGCTGGGGTAATCCCAAAATTCGCCGGGTGCATCCAGGGCTCCAACTGGTTCAAGAACCGGGGGCAGTGGAAGGACGGCGTAGATACTCCCAGCCCCGGCGACCTCATTTTCTTCGACTGGGAGGGGGACGGCCTCCCGGACCATGTTGGTATTGTAGAGAAGGTGGAGGACAGCCGGGTCTACACCGTGGAGGGCAACTCCGGAGATATGTGCCGACAGAACAGCTACCCCCTGGGCAGCGCCCTCCTCTACGGCTACGGCCTGTGGGCCTGCTGAGGCGGCCGGCCAAATCTATATTTTGAAATCACAGGAGTGAAACGCTATGGCAGTATTTCGCGTGGAGCGCACCGGCGACTTCACCGTGATGAGCAACTATCACCTGCGGGACCAGACCCTGTCCCTGAAAGCCAAGGGCCTGTTATCCCTGATGCTGTCCCTGCCAGAGGACTGGGATTACACCCTGTCCGGCCTGGCCCGGATCTGCCAGGAGGGGCGGGACGCCATCCGGGGGGCCATTTCGGAACTGGAACGGGCAGGCTATGTCCAGCGGCGGCAGACGGTGGATGAGAACGGCAAGTTTAGCGTCAACGAGTACCTCATCCGGGAGCGGCCGGTCTCCGATTTGGGGGAGGAACCACCCCCGGAGGGTCGCGAAGGGGAGGACGCGGGTGGAGAACCGCTTCCGGCGGAACTACCCGGTGCCCCTGTGGAAGATGGGGATGAGTTTGCAATCCCGGAAGAAGGGGACTCTCTTATCCCGCCGTCGTCGGCTTTTCCGGCAACGGGAAACCCGTCGGCGGATAAACCGCCGACGGGTTTCCCAACAGAACGAAATAAAGATACAAGAAATAAAGAAAAACAAAATACGGACCCACAAAGTACTCCGTCCTTTCCCTTCCCCTTTCCCCCCTCCCCATCCAGCCGGTCGGGGCAGGGGAGACAGAAGGGACGGAGTCGGCAGGGCAGGGGTGTAATGAGCCGGGAGGAGCTGGACGCCTGCCGCTCACAGATCCGGGAGAACATCGGCTACCGGGACTATGTCCGGGACCATCCCTGGAACAGCGGCCAGGTGGACGAGCTGGTGGAGCTGGCGGCAGAGGCCGCCTGCTCCCGTCGGGACACCCTCCGGGTGGCGGGGGAGGAGGTGCCCCAGAGCCTGGTGCGGGAGCGGCTGCTCTCCCTCACCGGGGAGCACCTGGTCTACGTGCTGGACTGCCTGGGGCGCAACACCTCCCAGGTGCGCAACGTGAGGCAGTACCTCCTCACCGCCCTGTACAACGCCCCCGTGACCATGGAAAACGGCTATGCCGCTCAGGTAGCCCACGATCTTTATGGACAATGAGTCGGTCAATTCTGTGAGTTCTGCCGCAGGAGGGCTGACCTCCTGTACACTACGGGATTTCTGTGAATGAAGCCATTACAGATAATATTCTTGCCTTTTCATTCTGATCCACTCCATTCTTGATCACCTTGCATGATGGCCGCATCCGGAAACAATATGGCCATCGCCATTACCTCATTTTCCGGGTAGCCGGAACAGTATAGTCGCTCAATGGGGCAATTTTGAAGAGGAAGGAGATTACTTGTAAGGTCAAGGTAAGAAATATCGAATACCTTAATGGATAAAAAGTGGAAAAAGCTCTTTTTGACGGAGGAAGCAAAATGGAAAACAGCAAGGTGATTGTTCCGCCCATAAAATGCCAAGGGATTAAGACAAAAATTGTTCCCTTTATTAAAGAAAAAGTTGAAAGAAACCCGGACGGAGTTTGGATTGAGCCTTTTGTTGGAACGGGCGTTGTCGCCTTTAACATTGTTCCCCAAAAAGCCGTCCTCTGCGATAAAAACCAGTATATTATTGCCTTATATCAAGGCATACAAAACGGAACGATTACAAGTCAAACTGTAAGAGAGTTTCTTGAATATCACGGAGAGAGATTAGAGCAGCAAGGTGCAAACTATTACAAGAAAATGAGAGATAAGTTTAATCAAAACGGAGATCCGCTATATTTCTTGTTCCTCAATAGGTCGGATTTTAATGGCATGATTCGTTTTAACCGTCACGGTCAATTTAATGTTCCATTTTGTCAAAAACCGAATAGATTTTCCAAAGCATATGTTACCAAAATTTGCAACCAAGTAGCAAATGTAGCAACATCATGAAAGATAAAGACTGGACATTTAGATGTTGTCCTTGGCAAGAAGCATTTGATGGTGCCACGGAGAATGATTATATTTATCTTGACCCACCTTACATTGGTAGAGACACTTCATATGTTGGTGAGTGGCCCGAAGAAGAAGCGGTTCAATTAGCCGAATATGCACATGGCACACCAGCAAATGTGTGTCTGTCTATGTGGAAAGAAAATGAGTTCCGAAAGAACGAGCACTTATACCTGTTTGATGCAGTAATTGAACCTGTCCCAGACAAAGGCGGCGCTTATGTGCGTTTCCCCTATGACATTCGAAAAGAGTTCGGGAAAGGGCGTGTCAAAGCGGAAATCACCTTTGACGGCGAGCCGTATTCCGGCAACATCGTAAATATGGGGATAAAAAACGAGGACGGCTCCGTTTGCTATATTATTGGAGTCCGCAAAGATATTCGGGCAAAAATAGGAAAGCAGCCGGGAGACACCGTAAAAATTACGGTAAAAGCGATTCAGCCATAAAGGAGACGGAAAACCATGTGGGAATGCCCAAAATGCGGACGAGAGTTCAAGAATACAAATCAAAGCCATTACTGCGGCACTGCCCCGCAGAACATTGAAGAATATATTGCACAGCAGCCGGAAAATGTTCAGCCATATCTCCGTCAGATCCATGATGCCATCAAAAACGCACTGCCGGACGCTGTGCAGAAGATTTCCTGGAGTATGCCGACGTACTGGAAAAAGCGGAATCTGATTCAGTTTGCGGCATCCAAAAAACACATCGCTCTGTATCCCGGTCCTGAGGCGGTAGAAACCTTTGCAGACCGGCTGCAAGGATATAAAACCAGCAAGGGAACCATCCAGCTTCCCTATGACAAGCCGCTGCCTATTGACCTGATTGGCGAGATTGCGGCATGGTGTGGAAAAAAGTATTGAGAATGGAGGTGACGAAGAATGAGCGAGGAACAGGGGCTTACCCCGTATGAAACCAGAGAAATCCTCTTTTACAAGACCGAAAACGGAGAGGTGCGGGTGGAAATCCTGCTCTTTCAGGAAAACCTCTGGCTGACGCAGGCAAAAATGGCAGAGCTGTTCGAGGTGCAGAAAGCAGCCATTTCCAAGCATCTGAAAAACATTTTTGAATCCGGCGAACTGAGTGAGGATTCAGTTGTTTCCAAAATGGAAACA
>DVKM01000096.1 GCA_018716015.1 Candidatus Enterenecus stercoripullorum
CTCCGAGGACACCTACCGCACCCTCATGGCCGCCGACTCCGCCGTCATGGTCATTGACGCGGCCAAGGGCGTGGAGGCCCAGACCCGGAAGCTCTTCAAGGTGTGCGCCCTGCGGGACATCCCCATCTTCACCTTCATCAATAAGATGGACCGGGAGGCCCGGGACCCCTTCGAGCTGTGCCAGGAGCTGGAGCACGAGCTGGGCATCGACACCTACGCCGTCAACTGGCCCATCGGCTGCGGCAAGGAGTTTCAGGGCGTGTACGACCGCCAGCGGCGGAAAATCCTCCACTTCACCTCCAACACAAACGCCCGTGCCGCCATCGCCACCGAGGTGGAGTTGGACGATCCTGAATTGGCCAATCTGATCGGCCAGGCCAAGCGGGACCAGCTGGCCGACGAGATCGAGCTGCTGGATGGCGCCTCCTGCGAATTTGACATGGACCGGGTGCGCCACGGCAAGCTGTCCCCTGTGTTCTTCGGCTCTGCCCTGACCAACTTCGGCGTGGAGCCCTTTTTGGAGGACTTTCTGCGCATGACTACGCCCCCTCTGCCCCGGAAGGCGGGGGAGCTGATCATCGACTCCTTTGACGATGACTTCTCTGCCTTTGTCTTCAAGATCCAGGCCAACATGAACAAGGCCCACCGGGACCGCATCGCCTTTCTGCGGGTGGTATCCGGCCGGTTTGACGCGGACAAGGAGGTCTATCATGTCCAGGGTGGCAAGAAGATCCGCCTGTCCCGGCCTCAGCAGCTTATGGCCGCCGAGCGGGAGATCATCGAGGAGGCCTACGCCGGGGATATCATCGGCGTGTTTGACCCGGGCATCTTCTCCATTGGTGACACCCTGTGCGCCCCGGGCAAGAAGTTCCGGTTTGACCCTATCCCCACCTTCGCCCCCGAGCACTTCAAGCGGGTGCGGCCCCTGGATACCATGAAGCGCAAACAGTTTCTCAAGGGCATGGAGCAGATCGCCCAGGAGGGGGCCATTCAGATCTTCAAAACCCCCTACTCCGGCATGGAGGAGGTCATTGTGGGCGTGGTGGGCACCCTGCAATTTGACGTGCTGGACTACCGGCTGAAAAACGAGTACGGCGTGGATCTCTACTCCGAGGGCCTGCCCTATGAGTACCTGCGCTGGGTGGAGCACGATGGGGACGAGCCCCTGCGCTCAGACGACCTCATCCTGCCCAACGACGCCATGCTGGTGGAGGACTACAAGGGCAACCAGCTTCTGCTCTTCGCCTCCCTGTGGTCCATCAACTGGACGGCCCAGCGCAATCCCCAGCTCACCCTGTCCGAGTTCGGCGGGGCGAAGTTCTGATCCTGTCCCCTGTCCGCGAAGGAGGCCCTCTTTCATGACCAAGCTGTCCATCATCGTGCCCTGCTATAATGAGGAAGCCGCCCTGCCCCCCTTCTATGAGGCGGTGACCGCTGTGGCGTCCGCCCTGCCGGAGGTGGAGATGGAATACCTCTTTGTGGACGACGGCTCCAGGGACCGGACTCTGCCCATCCTTCGGGAGCTGGCCGGGCGGGATGCCCAGGTGCGCTATCTCTCCTTCTCCCGGAACTTTGGCAAGGAAGCGGCCATGTACGCTGGGCTCCAGGCCGCAAAAGGGGATCTGGTGGCCATTATGGACGCGGATCTCCAGGATCCGCCCGCCCTGCTTCCCGAGATGCTCTCCCTCATCCGGTCTGGGGAATATGACTGCGTGGCGGTGCGCCGGGTGAACCGGAAGGGGGAGCCCCCCATCCGTTCCTTCTTCGCCCGGGCCTTTTACCGACTCATCCATAAACTCAGCCGCACCGAGATCGTGGACGGAGCCCGGGACTACCGGCTCATGACCCGGCAGATGGTGGACTCCATTTTGCAGCTCACCGAGGTCAACCGCTTCTCCAAGGGCATTTTCTCCTGGGTGGGCTACCGCACCCATTGGCTGGAGATGGAGAACGTGGAGCGCACGGATGGCCGGAGCAAGTGGTCTTTCTTCAAGCTGTGGATCTACGCCATGGACGGCATCATCGCTTTTTCCACCGCCCCCCTGGCCATCGCCTCTGTCTTGGGGCTGCTGTTCTGCGTCATCTCCTTTGTGGCCATCGTGTTCGTCATCGTCCGGCAGCTGATCTGGGGGGGCAGCGCCTTTGGCTGGCCCTCCCTGGTGTGTATCCTGCTGTTTGTCACCGGCATCCAGCTGTTCTGCATCGGCATCTTGGGCCAGTATCTCTCCAAGACCTACCTGGAGGTCAAGCGCCGTCCCATCTATATCATCCGGGAGACGGGAGGAGGAAACCAGGATGAACAACAGGCATAACTCCAATCGGCTGTGGTATCTGCTGGCCTTTCTGCTCCCGGCGGGGCTGCTCACCATCGCCTACGCCCTGGAGGGCTTTGCCCCCTTCGGGGACAAAAGCATCCTCACCTCGGACATGGCCTCCCAGTATGTGGAGTTTTTTTGCGCCTTGAAAAACGGGGATGTCTTCTTCTCCTGGTCCAAGGCCCTGGGTTCCTCCTACATTGGGGTGTTCAGCTACTATGTGTCCAGCCCCCTGTCCCTGCTCACCCTGCTGGTGCCCAACGAGGCTATGCCCGTTGGGCTGCTGTGGCTGACGGTGATAAAGTTCGGCCTTTCAGGCCTGACCGGGTTTCTCTTCTTCTCCCGCTATTTCCGCCGGGGGAACCTGGCCGCCCTGTTGTGTGCGGCCAGCTATGCCATGTGCGCATACAGCGTGGCCTTCTCCCTGTGCATCATGTGGCTGGACGGGGTGATCTGGCTGCCCGTCATCCTGCTGGGGCTGGAACAGCTGCTGGACGGGCGCAGGCGCTGGCTGTTTGCCGTCAGCCTGGTGGCCTGCTTCCTGTCCACCTGGTACATCTCCTATATGATCGGCGGCTTTTGCTGCCTGTGGTTCCTGGCCCAGGCAGTTGTCCGCCGCATGCCCCTAAGGGAGGCTCTGCTGCGGCTGCGGGACCTGATGTTGTGCGCGGCCTGGGCGCTGTGCCTCACCGCCTGGCTGTGGCTGCCCACCCTTCTGAGCATGTTCGGCGGCAAGTTCTCCATCCCCCTGACCGACTATTCCGGCCTGGTCAACTTCAGTCCCCTCCAGCTGCTCCCCCAGTTCCTGCCAGGGCAGTTTCAGCCGTACAGCCGCAATCTGCCCTTCCTCTTCTGCGGCACGCTGACCATCGCGGGCTTTCTGGCCTACCCCTTTCTGCGGGGCGTCCCCCTGCGCAACAAGCTGGCCGGCGCGGGGCTGGTCCTGGCCCTGCTGCTGTCCATGTGGCTGTCCCCCCTGGACCGGGTGTGGCACCTGTTTAAGTATCCCAATTTCTTTCTCTATCGCTACTCCTTTCTGCTGTCCTTTGTATTGGTTTTGTTTGCCGGACACGCCCTCAACCGGGGCCTTGACGCTTTGCGCAGGTGGACACCCGGCGGCCTGTCCCGGTGCGCCGCCCTCCTGCTGGCCATTCTGGTGTGCGCCGACCTGACCTACAACGCCGCGGCCACCTTTGCCCGCATTGACGCCACCCAGGGCTATGAGTCCTATCGGGACTATCAGGCCTACTACGCCGCCAACGCCGCCCTGGTGGCCCGGGGAAAAAACCTGGCGGAAGGGGACGGCTTCTACCGGATTGGGGCCACTCAGGACCGGGGGCTGAACGCGCCTCTGTCCTTCGGCTACAACGGCGTCACCCATTACAGCAGCTTCTTCAACAGCGACGTCAACCGCCTGCTCAAGTCCCTGGGCTTTGCCCAGTCCTGGTACTGGACCGCCTATTACGGCTCCACTCCCTTTACCGACGCGCTGTTGGGCGTGCGTTACGTGCTCAGCGCCAACGCCATGCCCGGCAGCTATGCCGCCCGGGACGCCTGGGACGGTCTCACCCTGTACGAAAACCCCACCGTTTTGCCCTTGGCTTTTGCCGCAGATCGGGCGGTCCTGTCTCTCTCCTTATCCGGCAGCGACCCATTCCAGAATCAGGATCTCCTGTTCTCCATCCTCTCCGGTCAGGCCAGCGCCTTGTTTACCCCTGTCACCCCAACCGCTACCGTGGAGGAGGCGGACGGCACGGTCATCCTCACCCTCCAGGGCAATGGCTTGCCCATTTACGCCAATTTGTCCGCCTCCGGCCTGATCGACCTTCGGGTGAACGGCGTCTATCTCACTGAGCTCAACACCAGCGAGGCCCGGTGCGTCCACTACCTGGGCACCCCCGCCCCGGGGGAGACCCTCACTGCGGCCATTCGCTGTTCTTCTATCCAGGACTGGTCCAGCCGGTTCTATACCCTGGACGAGGCCGCCCTGGCCGACGGCTTGGCCGCTCTGGCCGACGGACCCCAGGTACAGGTAGACGGTTCCACGGTTCGGCTGGATGTCACGGCGGAGCCAGGACAGGCCATCCTCACCACCATCCCGGCAGAGGATGGCTGGAGCGCCTATGTGGACGGCCGGCAGATTCCCCTGTCCTCCTTCCTGGACACCTTTCTGGCCGTGGAGCTGTCTCCGGGCAGCCACACCGTTCTACTGCGCTACATCCCGCCCGGCCTGCTCCCCGCCGCGATTCTAGGCGCCGCCGCCCTGCTGGTTTCGGCCGCCGTACTGCTCCGCCGGCGGCGGGCCGTCCGGTAGCCGGGCCCAGCCTGGGCAAAATTGCCGCAGCTGCCAAACCCAGCCGTTTGCGTCTTGCGAAAATTGGAATTTTTTTCTGTAATTTTTTCCCTTTTCTCCTTGAAAGTCCGGCGGGAATGGGGTACAATAATCCAAAGTTCGTCCCTGCCCCCGGATGGGCCCCGAGCTTTCTACCCCGAGCTTTCCATAGGATAACACTGTCTGAATCGGAGGAATGACAAATGAAAAAGGA
>DVKM01000008.1 GCA_018716015.1 Candidatus Enterenecus stercoripullorum
TGCATTCATTCTTTTTCAGCTCTCCTTAGGGAGGGCTTAGTTTCCTGTGCCCTTTTTTCCTCCCTGTAAATTTTCTAAAAATGTCTTGACATCTTATAGTTGGTCACCTCTGAGTAGGATAGCATGCCCAACTTGGCGGCGGTTTATCAAAGTGCCGGGGAAAAGAAAAAACGCAGGGGAGCCGCCGGGTGGGCGGCTCCCCTGTTTTGCGCGGGGACAGGTTGGCTGGACCATTTCCTCAGGACAGGGTGATGGAGGTTTGGCAGCAGATAAAGTCCGAATCCACGTTGTGGGCGATGAGACGGACTCTGAAATCGCGGTCATTGCACATAGCGCCCGGCGTGCCGCCGGACACATCCAGGGATTCTGGCAGCACAAACCGAATGCACCGCACCAGGATATCCCGGCAGCCCGGGCCGCTGTGAGCGGGCAGGGCGTAGGTTTTCATCCCCCGCGGATGCTCCGTCCCGTGCTCATCCACTTCGCTGAGCAGGACGGCCAGGGCGGTGCGCTTGCCAGGGCAGATGTTTTTGACGGTGACCTCCAGCTGGAGAATCCGCCCCTGGGATTCCAGCTGGACCGCTCCGGCGTCCAGCACCACGCAGTCCCGGCAGCCTTCCATGGTCAGATCCACCGGGGTGGGGCAGGGCTCGGGGCACACTGCCGAGCCGCAGTCCACCGTGACGGTGGGATCGGGGAAGACCACCTGGTTGCCCTCGGTGTCGGAATAGGTGATGGACTGGTTGACGGCAAACTCCCCGGAGTCCTGTCCGGTGTGCTGGATATAAAATTCCAGCGCCGCGCCCTCATTTCCCAGGACGCCCAGCTCGGGGATCTTCCACTGGATGGTGTTGGCGTCCACCAGGGCGGCGGTGCCCTTGGTGGGGGTGAGCACGCTGGTGATGGTGAACTGAGGGCTGATTACCTCGTCGATGACGATGTTGGTGGCCCCGGTCTTGGAAATATTGGCCGCCAGGTCCCGGAACAGCTCCTCCAGGTCGCCGGAGTCCGGGGTGACCACCACATGGGAGTCGTCGGGGTCGCTGGCCCACTGGTTGAGCACATCTACGTCGATGCCGTCCTCCCCTACCAGCCCGATGCAGTAGATGACGATGCCGGAGGCCTTGGCCGCGTCCGCAATGGGGGCGGCGGGAGGGCCTGCGGTGGTTTTCCCGTCGGTGAACATAACGATCACCCTGGCGTTGGCAGACAGGGGGTCGAACAGCTGTACCGCTTTGGTGAAGGCGTCGGCGTGATTGGTTGGGCCGCCCGCCGTCAGGGCGTCCACGGCGGCGTCCAGGTCGGCCACCGAGGTGATCAGCTGGGTGTCCGCTGTGGCGGTGCCGGCAAAGCTGACAATGCCGATGCGGCTGCCCGAGCCGATGACGCCGTCCGCAGCGCCGTCGGTGGTCTGCTCGATGATTTCAATAAAGGTCTTGGCCCCGGCCTTCAGATCGGCCAGCGGCTTGCCGGCCATGCTGCCGGAGCGGTCCAGCACCAAGACGATATCGGTGGGATTGGTGGAGATATCCGGAGCGGCCGACAGAGCGAGGGTGACCTTCAAGGTCCCGCCGCAGTCGATCCGGTCCGTGCTGATCTGCTTGTTGGAGCTTGTGATGCCCATCTTGGTTCCTCCTGATCATGGCTTGGGGAGAAGCTCCCCAGCTATCCTATGCCAGGCGGGGACAGAGGGCGACAGTATTCGGGAAGCGGGGGCGGGAAAATCCAGCCGGGAAAAGGAGAGGCCCGGCGGGAATACCGCCGGGCTTCAGGCCGCGGGGAAAGGCAAGGCTGCCTTCGGGGCCGGATCTCATGGCTGGCCGCCTGGGGGGCCGGCCTTGGGAAGCCGGGAGAGGAGGAACTGGGCGCACAGGCCGGTGAACAGCCCGGTGAGGATGCCGGATACCAGCAGAATGGGAAGGTAGGCCAGAACACCGGGGGTACGGGTGATGGCCACAGCCACGGCGATCTGCCCTGCGTTGTGGGCCATGGCCCCCAACACCGAGCACACCCAGACCTGCTTGCCGCTCACCAGCCGGTACAGGACCAGCGTGACCAGATAGCAGCACAGGCCGCCGGCCAGAGAGTAGAAAATGGTCATGCCCCCGGCGAACAGGCTGCCCAGCAGGACCCGGGCCAGCAGGATCCCGGCGGCCTGCCCGGGACCCAGGGCAAAGACGGCGTACACCGTCACGATGTTGGCCAGCCCCAGCTTGATGCCGGGGATGGGTGCCAGGGCTGGCAGCTGGGCCTCAATGACAAAAATAGTCAGCGCCACGGCGGTGAGCACCGCCATATAGGTCAGCTGGCGAAGAGAAGTGTGTTTCATTCGGACACCCCGTCTATCTCAGTTTCCGATGGACTGCCCCCAATCTGAATGACCAGCTGGTTGGGCAGACACACGATGGGCGCCACGCTGTTGGAGATCCAGCCCTGGTGGACGCAAACCTGATCCGGGCAGTCCGCCTGGGACACCCGGATCCGCCCGGGCTCCACCTGAATGGTGTTGGATCCTGCGGGCCCTTCCACCGTGAAGGAAAATGGCTTGTCCACCTGGGACAGGTCGACAGTGCGCACCAGAGCGCCGCCCTGGTAGAGGCGGGCGGTGGCGGACTGGGTTTTACCGCCCAGGACCAAAATGGACGCGGCCAGACAGACACACAGCAGCACAGCGATTAGGATGATCCAGAACTTTGTACTTTTCACCGGCGCACCACCTCCAGCGCATAGCTGCCCTGCTCTCCGGGAAAGGAGAAGCTGTTCTCAATGCCCTGGGAAATGGTCACGGTGCCATCCTCCTCGATGAGGATGAAATCAAAATCATCCCGGGTGCGCCAGAACTGGACGGCCCGGTCCTTGCCCATGACGAATAGGGCGGTGGACAATCCGTCGGCCAGGGTGCCGGATTGGGATACGATGGTGACAGAGATCAGGCCGCTGCGAGCGGGATAGCCGGTATCCGGGTCGATGATGTGGCCGTAGCGCACTCCGCCTTGTTCAAAATACCGCTCATAGGCGCCTGAGGTGACCACGGCCCGGTCGGTCACCTCCACGACGGCGGCATAGCCCTCGCCGTCCGGATCTCGGATGCCGATACGCCAGGGGTCGCCGTCGGGACTGGCACCCAGAACCTGGACGTTGCCCCCCAGGTTAACATAGGCGCTGGCAATCTCGGACTGCCGGAACAGTTCCATGAGCCGGTCGCCGGTGTAGCCCTTGGCCACAGCCCCCAGATCCAACTCCATACCGTCCGGCAGGAGCAGGGAATCTCCCTCCAGGGTGATCTGAGTATAGTCCACCTTGTCCAAAAGCGCCGTGAGGGTTTGGGAGTCCGGAACCTGATATTCTTCTGTGGTAAAGCCCCAGGCCCGCACCACCGGATAGATGGTGATATCCAGCGCGCCGCCAGTGTCCCCGCACAGCGCCAGCGCCCGGTCCAGCAGCTCCCGGGTGGAGGGGGACAGAGCCACCGTCTCGCCATGGTTGAGCGCGTAGATCTCGCTGCCCTCGCGGGTGGTGGACAGCAGTCCTTCCAGCTCCCGGATCAGATCCTGGGCATTGTCCAGGGCGATCTCACCCTGTTCTCCATACGCGCTCAGATCCATCACGGTGTCCATGGCAAACAGGGTGGCGGTATGTGCCTGTGAGGCGGCCGGAGCGCAGGCGGCGAGCAGCGTGATGGCCAGCAACATGGCGGACAGACAAAATCGTTTCATAAGCAGTTTCCTAAAATTTAGATTTTTAAATGAATAAATGCGAAATCATTATCCTTGGGGAGCAGGAAAAATCCGGTTGTCCCGGCACCGCCGCAGCTGGGGCGGATCCTGCCGATTTTTCTTGGAAATGCTGAAATGTATATGGCCTGATCATATAACAAACCTACCCCCGCGGTCAAGCCCGTTCTGGCCCTGCACGGCACTTTGTGAAAAAACAGTCAAAATAATCGTTGCGTTTGACCCAGAATATGTTATAATGTTTTGACGGCGAAAACCATGAGAAACTCCAGACCTCAGATCTTCCGCTGCGATTGTTTCCCGGTGGTTTTTGCGGTGGAGGAGCCAATACGAAGGTTCAAAAATGAAGTGAGGGAGGAAGGCAATGTGAAATTGCACGGCGTACATGTGCCACACAGGAAAAATACTGCGGATTGCCCGCCGGTCCGCATGCCGGTCCCTGCCGTTGTCACGGTGCCCATGTCCATGAACATCGGCGCGCCGGCCAAACCGGTGGTCAAGGCCGGTGACACGGTGAAGGTGGGCCAGCTGATCGCGGAAGCCGGCGGCTTTGTGTCCGCGCCCATCCATTCCGGGGTGTCGGGCAAGGTGAAGAAGCTGGACCAGATCCTGGGTTCCAACGGCCGGTATGACACTGCCATTGTCATTGAAACGGACGGAGAGCAGCAGGTGTATGAGGGGATTTCCCCTCCGCAGGTCACTGACCTAGATAGCTTTGTGGAGGCGGTGCGCGGCTGCGGCGCCGTGGGTCTGGGCGGCGCGGGATTCCCCACCGCTGTCAAGCTCAAAGTGAAGCCGGAGCAGGTAGAGGCCATCGTCATCAACGGCGCGGAGTGCGAGCCCTACATCACCTCGGACACCCGCACCATGCTGGATGACGCCCAGAGCATCGCGGAGGGGGCGGCCCTGCTCCAGAAGTACTATTCCGCCCGGCGCATCATCATGGCCATTGAGGACAACAAGCCCCAGTGCATCCAGAAGATGAAGGAGGCGGGGAAGGAGGTGCCCGGCTTCGAGGTGGCCGCCCTGCCCGCCATCTATCCCCAGGGCGGCGAGAAGGTTATCATCTTCCACACCACCGGCAAGATCGTCCCTGAGGGCAAGCTGCCCATCGACGTGGGGGTGCTGGTGATCAACTGTACCACCCTGGCGGTCATCGCCAAGTACATGAAAACCGGGATGCCTCTGGTGGAGAAGGTGATCACCGTGGACGGCTCCGCGGTGGCAAAGCCCCAGAACGTCATTGTCCCGGTGGGTACCAGCATAAAGGATGTGCTGGACTTCTGCGGCTTGAAGACCGAGCCACAGAAGGTGCTCTACGGAGGGCCCATGATGGGGATTGCCGTGCCTGATCTGAACGCGCCCGTCATGAAGAACAACAACGCGGTGCTGGCTTTCTCGCAGGCGGATGCTCGTGAACCCGTCACCACCGCCTGTATCCGGTGCGGCCGCTGCGCCGCCCATTGTCCCCTGAAGCTGATGCCCGCCTCCTTTGAGACGGCCTACCGCAACAACGAACCGGAGACCCTCAAGGCGCTGAAGGTCAATCTGTGTATGGAGTGCGGCTGCTGTTCCTATGTCTGCCCGGCCAAGCGTCCCCTGGTCCAGGTGAACAAGCTGTCCAAGGCTATGCTCAACCAGTATAACGCCCAGCAGAAGGCTCAGGAGGAAAAGAAAAAGGCCAAGGCGGAAGAGAAGAAGGAGGCGAGGGTGAATGGCTAAGAATTTGACCGTATCGGTCTCCCCCCATATCCATGCTGAAATCACGACCCACACGATCATGCGGGATGTGCTCCTGGCGCTGCTGCCGGCGGTAGTGGCCTCCGTGGTGTTTTTCGGGCCCCGGGCCCTGCTGGTGGAGGCGCTATGCGTGGCTGTGGCCATTCTGTGTGAGTGGGTCTTTGAAAAGATCTGCAAGCGGCCGGTCACCGTGTCCGATCTGTCCGCCGCCGTTACTGGGCTGCTGCTGGCCCTGAACCTGCCGGTGGGCATTCCCCTGTGGCAGGCCGCTTTTGGCTCCTTTGTGGCCATCGTGCTGGTCAAGCAGATGTTCGGCGGCATCGGCTATAACTTTGCCAACCCCGCCATCACCGCCCGGGTGATCATGCTGGTGGCCTTCTCCGGCACCATGACCAGTTGGGTGGTGCCCAATTTTGTGGATGCAGTCAGTTCCAGCACAGTGGTAGACGCGGTGAGTTCCGCCACCCCGCTGGCCATCCTGAAGCAGGGCGGCGAGGGCCTGCCCACCTTGCTGGACATGTTTCTGGGCGCCCGGGGAGGCAGCCTGGGTGAGACCAGCTGCCTGGCCCTGCTGCTGGGGGGTATTTACCTCATCGCCCGCAAGGTGATCACCTGGCACACCCCGGTGGCCTTCATCGGCACCGTGGTGGTGCTCACCGCCCTGCTGGGCCAGCAGCCCCTGTACCAGATGATGGCCGGCGGCCTGTTCATCGGCGCGTTTTTCATGGCCACTGACTATACCACTTCTCCGCCCACCCCGGCGGGCAAGGCGATCTTCGGCGTGGGCTGCGGGCTGATCACGGTGGCCATCCGGGTGTGGGGCAACTATCCGGAGGGTGTGTCCTTCTCCATCCTGCTCATGAACATTCTCAACCCCTACATCTGTATGTGGACGCAGCCCAAACCCCTGGGAGGTGTGAAGGAATGACCAAGACGAAAAGCTCTGTAGTTTCTGATTTTGTGCTCCCAATCGGGGTGTTGCTGCTGATTTGCATTGTGGCCTCCGCCTTGCTGGCCTATACCAACAGCATCACCGCCCCCATTATAGCCGCCTCGGAGGAAGAGGCGGCCAGGCAGGCCCGGATCGCGGTGCTGCCTGAGGCAGACGACTTTGAGCTGCTGGAGGTGGACGGCCTGCCTGAGACCGTTACCCAGGTCTACCGGGCCACCAACGATGCTGGCTACGTGTTCATGATCACCTCCGACGGCTACGGCGGCCGGGGGACCTTGAATCTGATCTGCGGCATCGACGAGGAGGGTCATATCACCGATACCCAGGTGCTCAGCCATTCCGAGACGGTGGGCCTGGGCGCCAGGATCACCGGAGACGACTTCCGGGGACAGTTTGTGGGGAAGGACGCCAGCCTGGAGGGTGTGGACACCATCGGCGGTGCCACCATCTCCTCCAACTACTACATCAATGCCATCCGGGATGCCTTCACGGCCTATGACATGGTAAAGGAGGGACAGTGAAATGAAGAAACTGAGAATACTCACCAATGGAATCCTCCGGGAGAACCCCATCCTGGTGTTGGTGCTG
Organism: Candidatus Enterenecus stercoripullorum; assembly: GCA_018716015.1. Lineage (GTDB taxonomy): Bacteria > Bacillota > Clostridia > Oscillospirales > Oscillospiraceae > Enterenecus > Enterenecus stercoripullorum. Next base: position 7,015 of record DVKM01000008.1, read on the forward strand.
GGCACCTGTCCCTTCATGGCGGTGACCACCCAGGCGTCCAACGCCATCGGCATGGGGGCGGCGGTCACCTTCGTGCTGCTGTGCTCCAATATGCTCATCTCCCTGCTGCGCCGGGCCATCTCGGAGAAGGTGCGCATCCCCTGCTACATCGTGGTCATCGCCTCCTTCGTCACCCTGGTGCAGATGATCGTGCAGGCCTTCCTCCAGGATCTGAACGACGCTTTAGGGATCTACCTGCCCCTGATTGTGGTCAACTGCATCATCCTGGGCCGGGCGGAGATGTTCGCCGGCAAGAACGGCGTGTTTGACTCCGCCCTGGACGCTATTGGCATGGGGGTGGGGTACACCTTGGCCATGCTGGTGATGGCCAGCATCCGGGAGATCCTGGGCAGCGGCACCTGGTTTGGCATGGCGGTGCCCGTGCTGGCCGACAACAACATTTCCATCATGGTCATGGCCCCCGGCGGCTTCGCCGTGTTCGGCGTGCTCATCGCCGTGGTCAACAAGGTCACCAAGGGCAAGGCTCCCAGAAAGAAGGAGTTTGGATGCATGGGCTGTCCCAGCGCGTCGGTGTGCGGTGGCGCGCTGAGCTGCGCCGGTGACGGAAAGGAGGCCGCCGCGAAATGAGTGAAGTAAAAGTAATCATTGGGATTATTATGACCGCCGTGCTGGTCAACAACTATGTTTTGAGCCAGTTCCTGGGCATCTGTCCCTTCCTGGGTGTGTCCAAAAAGCTGGATCAGGCCACCGGCATGTCCATCGCCGTCATCTTCGTCATGGTGTTGTCCACCGCGGTGACCTATCCCATCCAGTATTTTGTCCTGAACCCCAATGGCCTGGGCTATCTCCAGACCATCGTGTTTATCTTGGTCATCGCCGCCTTGGTGCAGCTGGTGGAGATCATCTTGAAGAAGTACATCCCCGCCCTGCACGCCTCCCTGGGCGTATATCTGCCTTTGATCACCACCAACTGCGCGGTGTTGGGCGTGTGTATCAGCAACGTGGACAGCTACCTGCTGGCCGACGCCGTCTTCGGCACCAGCTTTGTCCATGCGCTGTTCAACTCCTTTGGCAGCGGCGTGGGCTTCTTCCTGGCTATGGTGCTCTTCGCCGGGGTGCGCACCCGGGTGGAGCGGTGCAACTGCCCGGAGTGCTTTAAGGGCATGCCCATCACCCTGCTGTCCGCCTCTATCCTGTCCGTGTCCTTCATGGGCTTTGCCGGACTGGTGGAGAATCTGCTTGGTTTGGGCTAAGGAGGGCATGAATGATGGATGTTTTTCAAGTTGTGATCATTGCTGTGGTCGTTCTGGCCATCATCGCCCTGATCTGCGGGGTGATGCTCACCGTGGCCTCCAAGTTTATGGCGGTGGAAGTGGACGAGATGCTTCCCAAAGTTCGGGAGTGCCTGCCCGGCGCCAACTGCGGCGCCTGCGGCTTTGCCGGCTGCGACGGCTATGCCGCCGCCCTAGTGGAGGATCCTGATCTGTCCATTACCCTGTGCGTCCCTGGCGGCTCCGGCGCCGCCCAGCAGCTGGGTCAGGTGCTGGGCCGGGAGGGGGGCGAGGTGGTCAAAATGGTGGCTGAAGTGCGCTGCGGCGGCACCTGCGCCGCCACCTCCGCCAAGATGGACTATGAGGGCATCGACAGCTGCACTGCCGCAAAGCTGCTCTTCGGAGGCAGCGGCACATGTGTCTACGGCTGTGCTGGTCTGGGCGACTGCGTCAAGGTGTGCCCTGAGAAGGCCATCTATCTGGTGGGCGGCATCGCCCGGGTGGATGTCAGCCTGTGCACCGGCTGCGGCCTGTGCGTCAAGGCCTGTCCCAACGATGTCATCGCCGTACGTCCCGCCAGCGCGCCGGTGGTGGTGGACTGCAATAGCCCCCGTCCCGGCGCGGAGACCCGAAAGGTCTGCACCGCTGGTTGCATTGGCTGCAAGCTGTGCGAGCGCAACTGCCCCACTGGCGCCATCACCGTGACAGACAACCTGGCATCCGTGACCTACGAGCAGTGTGTAGGCTGCGGCAAGTGCGTGGAGGTGTGTCCCTCCCACTGTATCATTGGGATCAACCTGGTCGCAGCCAAGCAGGGCTGAGGGCTGCCAACAGAAGGATAAAAAACGGGAGGCCAATCCAAATCCGGATTGGCCTCCCGTTTTTTCTTTCTATTTCCTTACGGCAGCTGTCTGCCGCAGGGGTCCGCCGTGGGGGCGGGAGAGTAGTGCCGCTTAGCGGTGGCGTAGAGTAGGTAGCTGCCCGAGAGGTTGTAGCAGGTAAAGCCGTGCTGAGCGAGAATCCGGCAGGCCACGTAGCTGCGCAAGCCGCTCTGGCAGTGGGCATATACCGGCTTGCCGGCGGGCAGCTCGCCCAGGCGCTCCCGCAGCTCGTCCAGGGGGATGTTCTGGAAGCCGTCGATGTGGCCGTTGGCGTATTCCTGGGGCGTGCGCACATCCAGCAGGGTGACGCTGCCGTCCCGGGGTAGGGCGTCCACCTCGTCCCAGTGAAACTGCCGGAGCAGGCCGTCTTTCAGATTTTCCATCATAAAACCGGCCATGTTTACCGGATCCTTGGCGGAGGAGTAGGGGGGCGCGTAGGCCAGGTCCAAGTCCTTCAGTTCCGGTCCGGTGAGGTGGGCGTGGATGGCGGCGGCCAGTACATCGATGCGCTTATCCACCCCTTCATAGCCCACAATCTCCGCGCCCAGCAGGCGGAAGGTGTCCCGCTCAAAGAGCACCTTCATCATCATGATTTTGCCCCCGGGGTAGTAGCCTGCGTGGTTGGCGGGGGCTAGGTAGACCTTGTCGCAGTCCAGACCCGCCAGCTTGGCGGCCTCCTCGCTCAGGCCGGTGGATGCCACGGTCATGTCAAAGACCTTCAGCACGAAGGAGCCCTGGGCACCCAGATAACGGCTGTGGCCGCCGCAGATATTGTCCGCCGCGATCCGCCCCTGCTTGTTAGCCGGGCCGGCCAGGGAGATCAGGGTGTTCTCGCCGGTGACAGCGTGACGTACCTGCACCGCGTCCCCCACGGCGTAGATATGGGGCAGGGAGGTCTCCATGCGGTCGTTGACCACAATGCTGCCCCGTACCCCCAGTTCCAGCCCCGCGTCTTTGGCCAGGGCGGTGTCCGGGGTGACGCCGATGGCCAGGACCGCCATATCGGCCTGGATAGGATCAGCCTGCTTCAGCTTTACCTGGATGCCGCCGGGGGTGGAGGCGAAGCCCTCTACCATGTGGCCCAGCAGAAGACGGACGCCCTTTTCCCGCAGCTTGGCGTGGAGGAAGGCGGCCATCTCCGGGTCCAGCTGGAGGAGCATGTGGTCGATGCCCTGGATGATGGTGACCTCCAGGCCCAGCTCCCGAAGGTTTTCCGCCAACTCCAGGCCGATGAAGCCGCCCCCGGCCAGCACCACCGATTTGGGCTTGGTTTCCACCACGAATTGCCGGATGCGCAGAGTGTCCTCCACGGTGCGCAGGGTGAACAGCCGGGGATCGTCCAGGCCGGACATAGGGGGCTGGGTGGGATTGGCGCCGGGGGAGAGCAGCAGCTTATCATAGCCCTCCTCAAATTCCTCGCCCGTGGCCAGGTTCCGGACGCTGACGGTCTTTTTCTCCGGATGGATGGCAGTGACCTCATGGCGCACTCGCATATCCACCCGGAAGCGCTGATAGAAGCTCTCCGGGGTCTGGAGGGTGAGCTGATTTGGGTCGGTGATGACGCCGCCGATATAGTAGGGCAGGCCGCAGTTGGCGTAGGAGACATAGCCAGAGCGCTCAAAAACCACGATCTGGGCCTGTTCATCCAACCGGCGGATTCGGGCGGCCGCAGTGGCTCCGCCCGCCACGCCGCCCACAATCACGACTTTCATGTTATGCTTCCACCTTTCTGCGGGAGGGTCGCTCCCAGAATTGTTTGATAGGGTGATGATGAATCCATCCTACCGGAACGGCAAAGGCAAGTCGGTGATAAAATCACATCCGGCCCGGGAGCGTTCAGGCCGGGGCGCCCTTGCCGCCCCGGCGCCAGTGCAGCAGCAGGGCGGAGTGGACGATGACCACCACCGAGCCGGCGTTATGTACCAGCGCGCCTACCACAGGGTTGAGAATGCCGGGGACAGCCAGGGCGATGGCCAGGAAATTGAGGGCCATGGAAAAGGTGAGATTGAGCTTGATGGTGGTCATCATGTGCCGGGACAGGGCGAACAGGTGGGGCAGCTCCCGGACTTCGTCGTCCACCAGGACGATGTCGGCCGCATCGGCGGCGATGTCGCTTCCCGCGGTCCCTCTCCCGGGATCATGTGGAAGTCGGAGCCAGTCGCCAATGCGCACTTCTCCAACGGGAACGATCCGTTCCCCGCCGCCGGAGAGAACCCGGGCTGTCTGGGGGGTTAGATGGACCAGCTTCTCAATACCCGCCCGGGCCCGGGCCACGGTGAGCTCCTCCAGCAGCGTGCCCAGCTGCATGATAAAGGCCACCTCGCCCGCGGCGAAATCCTCCCCAATGAACACCGAGGCGATCAGCGCCATGGACACCAGCACATCCACCGTGATGTCAAAGGCGGTGACCAGGCCGATGACCGCCTCCAGAATGATGGGCACACCGCATAGAAGGATGGCCACCCAGGCCGCGTCAAAAGGGTGGGGGAGCAAGTCAAAAACGCTGATCAGCAGGGACAGGCCGGACAGAACAAGCAAGACGATGTCCTTCCTAACGCCGCCCACTTCCAGCAGGGCTTCCAGCTTTTTCATCATAGCTTTCACTGTGACGCCTCCCTTAAATACCAATGGGGGTATGGGTATATTATAGAAGAGGGAAGAATTCCTGTCAAGGTGGGCGGGATGGGGAAACCGGGCCGGGCAGGGAAAGAACAAAAAGGTCCGGGGGCGTCAGCCCCCGGACCAGCTCATAGATTGGCAAACCGCTCCACTGCCTTAGTGAAGTTCTCAATGGTTTTCTCCGCGTCTCCATGCTCAATCCCATCCCGGACACAGTGGCGGATGTGCCCTTCCAGCACTACCTGGCCCGCCTTGTGGAGGGCGGCCTTGGCGGCGTTGATCTGAAGCAGAATGTCTTCGCAGGGCACGTCCTCATCCACCATCCGGTCAATGGCCTGCACCTGGCCGATGATCTTCCTCAGCCGGCGGTGAAGGTTTTCCCCATCCATACATTGTCTCATGCCGTGACCTCCCATACCATACGGGGTATCTGTATCTTTCATTATAGACCATTTCCCCATTCTGTCAAGGCGGGGGGATGGGGAGCGGGGCAGACTGCCCGAGAAAATGTAAGATTGGGGACAAGCCGGAATATTCTGGGACACGCCCTCATAGAATGATGACGTCATCAGGGACAGGCCCGGCGGGAGGAGCTGGCCGGAGCCTGGCCCAAACCAATCTGTACATAGGCCGTCAGGCCGGAGGAGACGAACATGCGAGACGAGGTAGCGGAGAGGATCAGAGGCGGCGGAGCGGCGCCGCCAGGGTGCAGGCGGCTGGCAGCCTTGAGCCAGGCTGCCGGGGTGCTGCCGGAGCAGTTTGCCCGGGCGCTATGGGAGGTGCCAGAGGACGAGCTGGAGGGGGCAGAGGAGCTGCGGCTGCGGCTGGGCTTCCCCATGACGGTGAACCTGGGGGGTGAGGAGCGGGAGACGGCCAGCCCCCCGGTGACCGCCCAGGATCTGCGCGCGGTGCTGGAAAACGCCAGCCAGGCCTCCGCCCATACGGTACTGGATCAGGTGAAAAACGGCTATGTCACCCTCCGGGGCGGTCACCGGATTGGGCTGTGCGGCACGGTGGCCCGCCATGGGGAGGAGGTCATCACCCTGCGCTACCTCACGTCGCTGGCCCTGCGGGTGGCCTGCCCGGCGGTAGGACAGGCCGAGGAGGTGCTGAGTCGGCTGCGGACGGAGGACGGTATGCTCAGCACGTTGATTTTAGCGCCTCCGGGGGCGGGCAAGACCACCCTGCTGCGGGAGCTGGTGCGCCGCCTTTCCGACGGCGTGGGCGGATCCCCGCTCCGGGTGGGGGTAGCGGACGAGCGGGGAGAGGTGGCCGCCCTGTGGCAGGGCCAGCCCCAGTTTGACGTGGGACGGCACACCGACGTGCTGGACGGCTGCCGGAAGGCCCAGGGGCTGACCATCCTGCTGCGGGGGATGAACCCCCAGGTGCTGGCCGCCGACGAGATCACCCACCCGGCGGACGTCAAGGCCATGGAAGAGGCGGCGGGGTGCGGAGTGGCCCTGCTGGCCACTGCCCACGCGGGCAGCGTGGCCGATCTGCGCCGCAGGCCAGTGTACCGCTCCCTGCTGGACATCGGCGTGTTCCGCCGGGCGGTGGTGCTGGAGCGGCGTGGGACAACCCGCTGTGTCCGGGTGGAGGCGCTGGAATGATCCGGCTTGTGGGCGCGGTGCTGCTGGCAGGGGGCTCCTCCGCCCTGGGCTTTGGGGCGGTGCGCCATCTGGAGGCCCGGGTGCGGGATCTGCGGGAGCTGGTGGCAGGGCTGGAGGTGATGCAGCGGGAGCTGGGCTGGCAGATGGTCCCCTTGCCCGAGCTGCTGGAGCGGGCGGCCCAGGGTACCAGCGGCCACGCTGCGCAGTTCTTTCATCTGTGCGCCCAGGGGGCGGATCACCTCAACGGCCGCCCCTTCCGGCAGGTCTGGCTTCAGGGGGAGGAGGCCAGCGGCCTGCGGCTGGAGGAGACCGACCGGCTGCTGCTGGAGCAGCTGGGCGGGGTGCTGGGCCGCTATGACGGGGACAGCCAGCGACAGGCCCTGGACTTGGCGGCAGGCAGGCTGGAAGAGCAGCGGATTCAGGCCCAGCGGCAGCGCCAGCGGCTGGGCCGGGTATACGGGACGCTGGGCGTGGCGGCCGGTGCCCTGCTGATGATACTTCTGATCTAGGAGGGGCGCGTATGGACGTGGATCTGATCTTCAAAATCGCAGCTGTGGGGATTCTGGTGTCGGTACTCAACCAGGTGCTCACCCGCTCGGGCCGGGACGAGATGGCCACCATGACCACCCTGGTGGCGCTGGTGGTGGTGCTGATGATCGTGGTGCAGGAGATCAGCAGCTTGTTTGACCTGGTGGAAAACCTGTTTGACCTATGAGCGACGTAGTGAAGGTGGCGGCCGCGGCCATCCTGGCGGCGGTGTGCGCCATGGTGGTGCGCAAGCAGGTGCCCGAGCTGGCAATCCTGCTGGCGGTGTGCGCGGGGGCGCTGATCCTGCTGTACTGTTCCGGAGCACTGGCGGCGGCGGTGGAGCTTCTGGACCGGCTGGCGGATCTAGGCGGGCTGTCCCCCCAGGTGCTCACCCCCATGATGAAGGCGGTGGGCATCGGGGTGGTCACCCGGCTGGCCTCAGATTTCTGCAAGGACGCTCAGGAGGGGGCCCTGGCGGGGGTGGTGGAGCTTGCGGGGACGGCCCTGGCTCTGGCGGCAGTGCTGCCGCTGATGAGCGCGGTGCTGGACCTGCTCACCCAGCTGCTGTGAAATGAGGTGTGTACATGAGATGGAAGGTGCTGGCCCTGATGCCGCTACTGGTGTGGGCGCTGGTGCTGCCCGCCCGGGCGGCCACTCAGGAGGAGATTTTATCCTCCCAGGAAGAGGCCCTGGATGTGGACGAGTTGGAGCGGGCCGCCGGGGAGAGTGGGGGAGAGATCGACTATGGGACAGGACTGGAGGAAGGGCTGGAGCAGATCTTGGACACCGGCAGCCAGGAGATCGGCGGTGTAGTGCACCGGGCGGTGCGTTCGGGTGTGCTAATCCTCCTGATCCTGCTGCTGTGCGGGGTGGTAGACAGCTTACAAAGCGGCCTGGGCCGGCAGGGGGTCCCGGCGGCCGCGCTGGCGGGTACGCTGGCGGTGACGGCGGTGGCGGTGGCCGACGTCAACTCCCTGCTGGGCCTGGGGCGGGAGGCCATCGGCAATATGACCTCCTTTGCCAACGTGCTGCTGCCCACGGTGGCGGCGGTGACGGCGGCCACCGGAGCGGTGACGGGCGCCACGGTGCGGCAGATGGCGGCGGTGCTTTTTAGCGACGCCCTGGTCAATCTGATCAACGGCCTGCTCATCCCCCTGCTGTACGGCTACATCGCCGCCTGTGTGGCCAACGCCGCCCTGGGCAACGAAGGGCTCAAGCGAGTGGCGGGGCTGTTCAAATGGGCGGTCACCACTATTCTGACCACGGTGATGCTGGCCTTTGTGGGCTACCTGACGGTGAGCGGGGTGGTGGCGGGCTCTGCCGACGCCATGACGGTAAAGGCCACAAAATTTGCCATTTCCGGGGCTATCCCGGTGGTGGGGGGCATCTTATCCGACGCGGCAGAGACCATCCTGGCCTCAGCGGGGGTGCTGAAGGGGACGGTGGGAGTGTTCGGCATGCTGACCATCCTAGCCATCTGTCTGCTGCCCCTGCTGCAAATGGCGGTACACTACCTGCTGTACAAGGTGGCAGCGGCCCTGTCCGCCACGGTGGGCACCGGCCCGCTGTGTTCCCTGGTGGATCAGATCGGCGGGGCCTTTGGGCTGCTGCTGGGCATGACAGGGGCCTGCTGCCTGCTGCTGCTTATCGCTCTGGTGTCCTCAGTCTCGGTGGCGGCGGCATGATGGAGCTGATACGGCAGTGGCTTTTGGGCATGGCCTGCGCGGCTATGGCTGCAGCGCTGGCCCAGAGCTTGGCCCCGGAGGGGGGGCCCAAACGGATTTGCAGGCTGGCCGGTGCCCTGGTGCTGCTGCTGGCCGCGGTCAGCCCCCTGCTGAAGCTGGACGAGGGGGTCCTATCCCGGCTGGCGGAGGATTACCAGGTCACGATGGGGGGCTATACGGACGCGCTGGAGGAGGAGAACAATTTGCTGTATCAATCCATCATAGAGCGGCAGACCGCCGCATATATTGTGGACAAGGCGGAGGAGCTGGGAATTTCCTGCCAGGCGGAGGTGAAGTACCGGTATGACCAGGACGGCGCGCCCTATCCCTATGAAGCGCGGCTGCGGGGAACCTGGACCCAGGAGCAGCGGGAGGGGCTGGAGGAGATGCTGGAGGAGGATCTGGATATCCCCCCTGAGCGGCAGTTATTTGAGAGGACACAAGAATGAAATTCCAATGGAAACTGCCCCAGATGGAGAAGGTACTGGGGTTTCTCAAGCAATACAAGTATGTGCTCATCGTGGCCGCGGCGGGGCTGCTTTTGCTGCTTTGGCCCACCGGGGAGGAGGGGCGGCAGCCAGCGGCGCAGCAGGCCGGCCTGACCGGAGCGGAGGAGGACTTCTCTGTGGAGGCCCTGGAGGAGCGGCTGGCCCAGGCCCTATCCCGGATCGACGGGGCGGGGGAGGTGTCGGTGGTTCTCACGGTGGACAGCGGCATGGAGCGGGTGCTGGCCACCGACCGCACCCAGGAGCAGCGGGACGGGGAACTGTCCACCCAGGAGGAGACGGTGGTTATCTCCACCGACGCGGGGGAGGAGGCGGTGCTGGTCAAGCAGCGCTACCCCACCTTCCAGGGAGCGCTGGTGGTGTGCCCAGGGGGGGATGACGCCGCAGTGCGGCTGGTGTTGACCCAGGCGGTGTCCGCCCTGACGGGGCTGGGGACGGACCGGATCACGGTGTGCAAGGGTTCCTGAAAAACTGAAATTTAGCGTAGGAGGGCAAAAGTGATGAGCGTATGGAAGCGCAACGCGGTGGTGGTGGCCATCGTCCTGTTTGTGGGGGCGGCGGTCTACCTCAACTGGTCGTACAACAACCAGTCGGAGGAGACGGGAGACGACCCGGGCAAGGTGCTGGGCCAGACCAGCCTGGTCAACGGCCAGCAGGAGGAGGACGGGCAGACGGCCCAGACCGGGGAAACCGGGGAAACGGGGGAGACGGCTGGGGAGGAGACCAACCAGACCGGCTACTTCGCCTCCGCCCGGCTCAACCGGCAGCAGGCCCGGGACAGCGCCCTGGAGCTGCTCCAGGAGGCGGCGGCGGACGCCTCGGCGGACCAGACCCTCATCGATGAGGCCAACGCCTCCATCCAGGCCATGGCCACCTATACCATGTCCGAGGCCCAGGCGGAAAACCTGATCACCGCCAAGGGCTACGGGGAGTGCGTGTGCTTCCTCAATGAGGACAGCGCCAGCGTGGTGGTGGCCTCCACCGACGCCGGCCTGACGGACAGCGATACGGCCAAAATTGTGGAGATCGTCATGGAGACCACCGGGCTGGAGGCCAACCAGATCAAGATCATCGAGGCGGACCCCTGAACACGGCAAAAAACGGCGTTGTATTTTTCCTGCCGGGGTGCTATAATAACTCCACGAAGCAACCGGAAGGAGCGTGAGGCCAGATGGCCGAAAGCAGAGAGTATATTTCCCGGGAAGAGGAACTGGGCAGTGTGAACATCTCCGAGGAGGTTCTGGCCGCCATCGCCGGCGCCGCCGCTCTGGACGTGGAGGGCGTGGGTACCCTGGGCTCCGGCCTGGGCAGCGATGTGGCCGCCATGGTCAACCGGAAGGTGCTGTCCAAAGGCGTGCGGGTCTCCGTGGAGGAGGACCGGGTGTCGGTGGACATCTCCCTGATGGTGAAGTACGGCTATGTGGTGCCTGATGTGGCCCGGGGCGTGCAGGATGCCATTGCCAGCGCGGTGGAGAACACCAGCGGGCTGCAGGTGGCCTGCGTCAATGTGACGGTGGCCGGAGTGACGTTTCAGAAATAGGGCCAGAGAACGGGGGAGCCGGGTCTGAAGGGATCCGGCTCCGTTTTTGTGCCCGGCGGGAAAAAACACTTCCCTTTTCCGGAGCGCCCGTGTATAATCAGTGTATATGCAAATAGGAAACGAGCAGACCGGCGCACGCCGCCGGGAAAGGATGGATGCACCATGACCAGGACCATAGCCCGTGAGATCGCCATGCACTTGGCTTTTGAACAGGCTTTTTCCAATCTGGAGGCGGAGGAACTGCTGGACCGGGAGCTGACGCCGGAGGCCTTCGAGAGCCGCAAAAAGGAGGAGCCGCTGTACAGCGACTTCCCGGATGAGGAGCAGCGGGGCTATATCGCCGAATTGGTGAAAGGGGTGGCCCAGCGCCGGGCCGAGCTGGACAGCCGCATTGAACAGTACGCCAAGGACTGGCGGGTGGCCCGCATCGACCGGGTGGCCGCCTGCGTCATGCGGGTGGCCATGTATGAGATTTTGTACCTGCCCCAGGTGCCCGACAAGGTGGCCATCAACGAGGCGGTAGAGATCGCCAAAAAGTACCTGGACACCGATGTAGTGGGCTTTGTCAACGGCATCCTGGGGTCCCTGGTCCGGGAAGAGTATCCCCAGGAGCAGGGACCGGCGGGGAAAGGATGAGGAACATGTCCGGGCTATGCATCGGATTTGATACCAGTAACTACACCACCTCCACTGCGGTGTTCGACGGCGCGCGGGGGGAGAACCGGGGCCGGCTGCTCACCGTGGAGCAGGGGGCTCTAGGCCTGCGGCAGAGCGAGGCCCTGTTTCAGCACGTCAAGCGGCTGCACCTGATGGTGGAGCAACTCCGGGAGGAGGGGCAGATGGGCCAAATCGCGGCGGTGGGGGCATCCACTCGCCCCCGGGAGGTGGAGGGCTCCTATATGCCCTGCTTCCTGGTGGGGGAGGGGCAGGGGCGCACCCTGGCCGCCGCCCTGGGCGTACCTTTTTTCCCCTGCTCCCACCAGCAGGGGCATATCGCGGCGGCGGCCTGGTCCGCCGGCCGGGAGGACCTGCTGGACGCCCCCCATCTGGCCTGGCACCTGTCCGGGGGCACCACAGAGCTGCTCTATGTCCGCTCCAGCGGCCACCTCATGGAGGCCCAGCTCATCGGCGGCACCCAGGACATCTCCGCCGGGCAGCTGGTGGACCGCATCGGCGTGGCCATGGGCATTCCCTTCCCGGCGGGCAAGGGGATGGACGCGCTCAGCTGCCAGTCTCAGCGGGAGGACTTTTTCCCCGTGAAAACAAAGGATGGGCAGTTCTCCCTGTCCGGCATGGAAAATAAAATCCGGGGGATGTTGGAACAGGGCGCGGAAAAGCCGGACGTGGCTCGGTTCACCCTGGAGACCATCGCCTCGGTGCTCATCCGCACCACGGCGTGGGCCCGGGAGCGGTACGGGGACCTGCCCCTGTTGTGCTCGGGGGGCGTGGCGTCCAATACGCTGCTGCGCCAACGGCTGGAAGGGCTGGGGGCGGTGTTCGCCCCGCCCCAGTATTCCGTGGATAACGCTCTGGGGGTAGCAATACTGGCCCACCGGGCGCTGGAACGGGGGGCGCAGGGATGAACTTGGCTCAGATGCCCGTGTACACCGTGTCTCAGATCAACGGTTATCTGAAGGATCTGATGGAGGCCGATCCCCTGCTCCAGTCCCTGTTGATCCGGGGGGAGATCTCCAACTACAAGCGGTATCCCTCCGGCCACCATTATTTTTCCCTGAAGGACGACAAGGGCAGCATGCGCTGCGTGCTGTTCCGGGGGGACGCGGCCCGGCTGCGGTTCCAGCCTGCCGACGGCATGAGTGTGCTGGCCTTTGGCCGCATCTCCGTCTTTCCCCGGGACGGGCAGTATCAGCTGTACTGCACCCAGCTCATGGAGGATGGCCGGGGGGCGCTGGACCTGGCCTTTGAGCGGCTGCGCCGCCAGCTGGAGGAGGAGGGGCTGTTTGCCCCGGATCGGAAAAAACCCCTGCCCGGCTGGCCGGGGCGCATCGCCCTGGTCACCTCCCCGGCGGGGGCGGCGGTACGGGATATGATCCGCATTTTAGGCGCCCGCTGGCCCATGGCCGGGGTGCTGGTGGTGCC
>DVKM01000097.1 GCA_018716015.1 Candidatus Enterenecus stercoripullorum
CGCTCCACCAGCTCAGTGACTGTAATGTCGTCCAAAGCCTTGGTTTGCAGCAACTCATATAACTCCTTTCGAATCCCTTCCTTCGTACTTTTTGTCAATTTTCTCCCTCTCCTCAATACATTTTATTGGAATTATACCTCCTCCCCGCTTTCCAGACAACTGTTTTCTTCCTACATAACATCCATCGTCTGGAATATCCGCTTTCATCCGGCGGCATACTGTAAGAAACAGACGCCACGGGGATATGGCGTCCAAGGAGGGCCTACAATGGAGCACAGAGAACGGCAGGTCAACAAAGCCTGGTGCGCCGCGGCGGGTGGCGCTGCCGGGCTGGTGAACGGATTTTTCGGGGGCGGGGGTGGCATGGTGCTGGTGCCCCTGCTCTCAGGCAAGTGCGGTCTGGGCCAGCGCAGGGCCTTTGCCACCTCGGTGGCTGTCATCGCCCCCCTGTGCGCCCTGTCCGCCGGTATCTACTATCTCCGGGATGGGCTGGATCCCGCCGCCGCCCTGCCCTACCTCATCGGCGGTCTGGCCGGCGGGCTCATTGGCGGCAAAGTGTTCCGGAGGATGTCCATGGCTCTGCTGCGCCGGGTGTTCGCCCTGCTCATCCTGTACGGGGCGGTCAAGGCCCTGCTATGAGCGGTTGGCTCCTTCCAATTCTGGCCGGGGCGGTCACCGGGGTGCTGTCCGGCTTCGGTATCGGCGGCGGATCCCTCCTCCTGATCTATATGACCAACTTTGCCGGCGTGCCTCAAAATCTTGCCCAGGGGATCAACCTGCTCTACTTTCTGCCCACCGCGGGGGCCGCCCTGCCTGCCCACTTTCAAAACGGCTATGTGGAAAAGGCCGCCCTGGCCCCCGCCATCCTGGCCGGACTGGCCGGGACGGCGCTGGCGGCCTGGGCGGCCACGTCCATTGACACAGATCTTTTGCGCCGGTGTTTCGGCGTATTTTTGCTGATCATTGGCCTTCGGGAGCTGTTCCGGAGGGAAGAGGCGCCCCCAGGCGCTCCCCTATCTCCCCGGTGACCCCCGGAGCACCAAAGAGGTAGGTCTCCCCTTCCTGCGTGACAATCAGCAGCCAGGGCCCCGTGCGGGGGTCCAGGCAGAGGGTGAGGCTGTCAAACTGGTCGCTGGCATACCGGCCCTTCTGCACTGTGTCCATACCGGTGCCCACCACCCGGCGCAGGCCGCCGGGCAACTCGCTCAGCATCTCCACCTGGTCAATGTCTTTCAGGGGGACCTCATACCGGTCTCCGCCATGACTGGCCACCAGGGCGGTGTCGGTCAGCGCCAGCTCCACCGGGGAGCGCTCCTCCCCCATGAGCCAAACCCCCAGTATGGGCAGGAAGACCAATAGGGCAGCCAACAAACCCATGAGCACCTTCCCCGCCGGGCGGGCCAGGTTCACCGAGGTGTTGCACCCCACCCGGTCGTTCACCACCAGCCGTCGGTCGTTGGGGTTACAGTAGAACAGACCCCAGATCCACTGGTCGTCCTCGTCCACGTAGAAGCCGATGCCGCTGTCGGCGGTGAGCTTCTCTTGAGCCCGGCGCAGTTTAAACTCCAGGCGGAAGGCCACGATGACCAACCCTAAGGTGAGCACCCCGATGGCCAGGAAGCCGGGGAGGGGGGCGTAATAGTATAGCCAGAGGGACAGGGCGAACAGGACCATATACCAGGACACCCACAGCCAGGTGCGCCGCCAGTACTGCCGCCGCAGCCGGGTAAGCGCCTGGGTGCGGGCGGTGTTGTTGTCTACCACCTCGGATTTTCTCCGGAAGGCATAGCGGTAGATCATCCAGAACAGTGTAACACACAGGGGGGTGTCAGAAACACCACTCCCGCCAGCCACCCCCAGGTGGCCCAGGCCCATACCACAGGGACAAAGCTGAGCAGCAGCGGCGGCAGGAAATGGCGGAAGGTCAGTTCCTTTCCCGGCTGGGCTGCGGCGGACAGGTCCACCGTCACCGTCTCCCCTCCCGTCCGTTTCCAGCCCCGGCGGGCCTTGATGGCCCGCAGGTCCCGGTTACACCGGGCGTATATGATCATGACCGCCACAATGCACCCATCCGTCCACACCAGCATCAGGGTCAGGCTCTCTCCCATAGACAGGGGCAGGAACAGTCCGGCAAGGGCCAGGGCGGTGAGCACCAGGCAGAGGATTCCCAGTTGGGCCTTGAAGCGTTTCAGCCTCCCCTGTACCTCCGGATCCGAGCGGGCCTCAAAGGGCAGGGTAGCCCCGATCACGATGTTTTTCTTAAACTTGGTCTCGTTTGCCAGGAAGAAATATTCCATGGCGGGCAGCCAAAGGACGCACAGCCACAGGATGAAATTTCCGGTCATATCTCTCCCTCCTCATCATAGAGTTTAGCACACAGCTTCAGCATCTCCTCCCGGCTCACCCCCGCCAGGCGCAGCTCGGATAGGCGCAGACGCAGGCCCTGAAGGGTATCCCGGCTGGGTCCAGTTGCCCCCTGCCGGTGAACCACCGTGGCTCCGCTGCGCCGGTCTGTCTGGATGTAGCCCTCCTGCTTCAAAAGCTGGTAAGCTTTGGACACCGTCATCATGTTGATGCCCGCCTCGTCCGCCAGTGCCCGGATGGTGGGCAGGCGCTGACCAGGCTCCAGCCCGCCGTCGGCGATACCTAGCACGATCTGGTCGCGGATCTGCTGGTAGATGGGCACGTCGCTGTTGAAATCCAGTTGGAGCAGCATTTCTCTCACCTCTTTGCATTATTTATTATAATGCAAATAATGCTATCTGTCAAGGGAAAGTTTTCCCTGTTCGTCTTGACAAGCGGCGGCGGGTAGGCGATACTAAAGGCATACCATGGCCT
Organism: Candidatus Enterenecus stercoripullorum; assembly: GCA_018716015.1. GTDB lineage: Bacteria > Bacillota > Clostridia > Oscillospirales > Oscillospiraceae > Enterenecus > Enterenecus stercoripullorum. Next base: position 2,839 of record DVKM01000097.1, read on the forward strand.
TGGGCCGTTTTCCCCAGAGGAGGCGCCATGCATTTACCGGAATCGCCCTTAAAAATCCGCTACCTCGCCCTGTCCATCACGGAGGAACTGGCGGGGGCGGAGGTGAACACCCTGCTGCGGCGAGTTCTGGGCCTATCCGGGACAGTGCTGCGGCGGGTCAAATGGCTCCCCGACGGCATCA
>DVKM01000098.1 GCA_018716015.1 Candidatus Enterenecus stercoripullorum
TACATGTCCCGCTTGGCCCGGGACATGTTGGAGTCGTTCATCCAGGGCTCGGGAATGCAGATCATCACCGCCAGGGGCAGTTCCATCCCGCTCATCACCAGGAACTCCAGGGTGTTGTCCAGCATGGCCGAGTCGGACCCGGCCACATTCACCACGGGGAACACCTTGTCGATGTCCTTGTCCCACACGGGGCTGTGCATGGTCTCCTCCCGGGCCAGCATCCGGTCCACGTTACCCCGGATGGTGTTGATCTCCCCGTTGTGGAGGATAAACCGATTGGGATGGGCCCGCTCCCAGGAGGGATTGGTGTTGGTAGAGAACCGGGAGTGGACCAGGGCAATGGCGGACTCATAGTCCTGGTCCTGGAGGTCAGGATAGAACAGCCGCAGCTGCGCCACCAGGAACATGCCCTTGTACACAATGGTCCGGCTGGATAGGGAGGGCACATAAGTGTTGTCGTTGGACTGCTCAAACTCCCGGCGTGCGATGTACAGCTTCCGGTCAAACTCCAGCCCCCGCTCTACTTGGGCCGGGCGGCGGACAAAGGCCTGCTCGATCCGGGGCATTTTATCCAGCGCCTTCTGCCCCAGCACTTTGGGGCACACCGGCACCTGGCGCCAGCCGATGAACTCCATACCCTCCTTTTCCACGATCAGTTCAAACATCTTTTTGGCCTGATTCCGGCGCAGGGTCTCCTGCGGGAAGAAGAACATGCCCACGCCGTAGTCCCGCTCCTCCCCCAGCACAAAGCCGCACCGGGCCGCCGCCTTAGTAAAAAATTTGTGGGAGATCTGAAGCAGGATGCCCACGCCATCTCCAGTCTTACCTTCTGCATCCTTGCCGGCGCGGTGCTCCAATTTTTCCACGATCTTCAGGGCGTTGTCCACCGTCTCATGGCTCTTGCGCCCCTTGATGTCCACCACGGCGCCGATGCCGCAGTTGTCATGCTCAAAGGCGGGGCTGTACAGCGGCCCCGTCGCCTGCTGATGCTGCTTCATTGTCGTCACCTTCTCTTCCATGTCTGTATGTGCCAAATGTCCGGCTCCTCCCTGTCTGTCCGGAAGCAGCCAACGAAAAACCAGCCCAAGGGTAGGCGGAAGCGCGCGCATTCCCGCTCCCCTCTCCTGCCCCCCATTGGGCCGGTAAATTCTGCAATTTATTTCAGAACGGACTGGATGCGCTCCACCGCCTGGACGGCCTGCCTGGCCTGGCCAAAGGCGGTCACCCGGATATACCCCTCTCCGCTGGGCCCGAACCCGGCCCCGGGGGTGGTGACCACATGGGCCTGGCGCAGCAGCAGATCAAAGAAGTCCCAGGAGCCCATGCCGTCCGGCGTCCTGACCCAGATATAGGGGGCGTTCACCCCGCCGTATACCTCCAGACCCGCCTGGCCCAGCCCGTCCCGGATGACCTGGGCGTTGCGCTGGTAGTAGGCAATGGTCTCCCGCACCTGCTCCTGTCCCTCGGGGGTATATACCGCCTCCGCCCCCCGCTGCACCACATAGGGCACACCGTTGAACTTAGTGGTCTGCCGACGGTTCCACATGGCGTTCAGGCTGACCCCCTCCCGCTCCAGCTCCTTGGGCACCACGGTGTAGGCACACCGGGTGCCGGTAAAGCCCGCGGTCTTGGAGAAGGATCGAAACTCGATGGCGCAGGTACGGGCCCCCTCGATCTCAAAGATGCTGTGAGGCAGCTCCGGCTGGCTGATGAAAGCCTCATAAGCGGAGTCGTACAGGATGACGCTGCCGTTGGCGTTGGCATAGTCCACCCAGGCCTTCAGCTGCGCCCGGGTGGCCATGGCTCCGGTGGGGTTGTTGGGGAAGCACAGGTAAATCATATCCGCCCGCTGCCCCTGAGGGATGACCGGAATGAACCCGTTCTCCCGGGTGCAGGGCATATACACCAGCTTGGTCCACCGGCCTGTGGCGGGGTCGTAGTCCCCTGCCCGGCCTGCCATGGCGTTGGCGTCCACATACACCGGATAGACCGGGTCGCACACCGCCACAATGTTGTCCGGCCCAAAGATGTCCCCCATGTTGCCGCAGTCGCTCTTGGCCCCGTCGGAGACGAAGATCTCGTCCGGATCCACCTGGACGCCCCGGGCCTGATAGTCCTGCCGGGCGATGGCCTGGCGCAGAAAATCGTAGCCCTGCTCCGGCCCGTAGCCGTGAAAGCCGCCTTCGGTACCCATCTCGGCCACCGCGCGGGTCATGGCCTGGGTCACCGCGGGAACCAGGGGCCGGGTCACATCCCCAATGCCCAGGCGGATGAGCTGTGCCTGGGGATTCTCCCGGCTGTACTCCGCCACCCGCCGTCCGATCTCGGAAAATAAGTAGCTGCCCGGCAGCTTGCAAAAGTTCTGGTTGATCTGGGTCATAGACACCCCTCCCAGTAATTTTCCCCTTTAGAGCATGAAAATGTGCAGCTCCATTTTACAATAAAGCCGCGGGCGGGTCAATCGGCAAACTGCCCATCATACACCGTTACCGTAGGTCCAGTCATGTACATATGTCCATCACTCAGCGACCATTCCACCTCCAGCTCTCCTCCCGGCAGGCGCACCCGTACCGCCCGGTCCATCCTCCCCGCCGCCATCATGGCCGCCGCTGCGGCGCAGGCTCCGGTGCCACAGGCCAGGGTCTCCCCGCTGCCCCGCTCCCACACCCGCATCTCCAGCAGGCCCGAAGCTATCACCCGGATAAACTCGGCGTTGATCCCCTCCGGGAAACAGGGCAGCCGCTCCAGCTCCGGCCCCAGCAGCTTCAGGTCCAGCTTTCCGGGCTCCTCAACCTCCACCACAAAGTGGGGGTTTCCCATGGATACGGGCACTCCTGTGCACTGCCGTCCCAGTACAAAGACGGTGCGGGGCCGGCCCACAGCGGGCTTGCCCATATCCACCGTGGCCCCGGTTACCCGCCCTTGGTCCAGGTGCAGACGGACCTGGCGTATCCCGGCCAGGGTTTCGATCTGCAGGGTGGTCCTGCTGGTCAGCCCCCGGTCATACACATATTTTCCCAGGCACCGGATTCCGTTGCCGCACATCTCCCCTTCCGAACCGTCCGCGTTGAAGATCCGCATTTTGAAGTCGCCCCGGGCAGACAGGCATAGGCAAATCAGCCCGTCTCCTCCGATCCCGAAGTGCCGGTCCGACAGCCTTCTGGCCAGTCCGGCCGGGTCCTCCGGCATGGACTGCGTACAGTCCAGATAGATGTAGTCGTTGCCCAGTCCGTGCATCTTGGTGAATTTCATGTTGCGCCTCCCTTCTGAGCCTGCCGTTTCCCATTAGAATTGGGGCGGCAGTGACCGTCACTGCCGCCCCTTCTCTCTTGTGCCATGTAGTTGTATTACTCTCCGCCGGCCAGCACCATTCTGGCGGTATCGGTGAGCTTGGCTCCATGGTCCATGCTCTGCTTTTGCAAAAACCGGTGGGCCTCCTCCTCCGTCATGCCGTGGCGGTCCATCAGGACAGCCTTGGCCTCGGCCACCAGCTGTTTATCCTCCTGGCTGCGCTGGGGCGGCGCGCTCTGACGGGGCGCGCGCCTCTGTCGGAGCTGCAGCAGCATCCGAACCGAGGCCAGCAGATCCCCCCGGCTCACCGGGGCATACAGCTTGAAGATGCCCTCCGTTTGACACAGTTCCAGCTGGCTCTGTGGGCCGATCATCAGCATAGAGCAGCCGCTTGGAAGATCCTGATACAGCTCCTGGCAGGATTCCTCCCGCAGCTTGAAGCCACAGATGATGGTGTCCAGCCGCTGCTTATTCACCGCCCGCTTGACCTCGGCGGCACTGCGGCATACCACGCAGCTGGCCACCCCGGCGCCCTCTACGGATTCCTGGATCTTGGCGCTGTTCAGCGTGTTCTCAAACGCCACGATTACCTTCCGCAAGCCCATCACTCCTTCCGCTCTTCAGCGCCTGGATTTGATGGAGTACCATACCTTAGTAGTTGATCATGTACTTATCCAGCTCCCAACTGGAGACGCGGGTACGATACTCGTCACACTCGGCCTCCTTACCGGCGATAAACTGGCTGGCCACATGCTCGCCCAGTGTATTCATGATCAGCTTATCCTTCTTCAGGTACACCAGGGCCTCGTCCAGAGAGCCGGGCAGGGCCTCGATACCCCGGCGCTTCCGGGTGGCGGGGGTCATAGCGAAAATGTTGTCAGTGATCTCCGGAGGCGGGGTCATACCTTTCTCGATGCCGTCCAGACCGGCGGCCAGGCAGACGGCCAGGGCCAGATAGGGGTTGCAGGACGGATCGGGGCAGCGCAGCTCCACCCGGGTGGACTGCCCCCGGGCTGCGGGGATGCGGATCAGGGCGGAGCGGTTGGAGGCGGACCAGGCCATGTAGCAGGGGGCCTCATAGCCGGGCACCAGCCGCTTGTAGGAGTTGACCAGAGGGTTTGTGATGGCGGTCATGCCCTTCATATGGGCCAGGATGCCCGCGATGAAGGAGTAGGCTTCCTTGGACAGGCCTTTCTCTCCGTTGGGATCGTAGAAGGCGTTCTTGCCGCCCCGGAACAGGGACATGTTGGTGTGCATCCCCGAGCCGTTGATGCCGAAGATGGGCTTGGGCATGAAAGTGGCGTGCAGGCCGTTCTTCTGGGCCAGGGTCTTTACCGCCAGCTTGAAGGTCATGATGTTGTCCGCCGCGTGCATGGCCTCGGCGTACTTAAAGTCAATCTCGTGCTGGCCTTGGGCCACCTCGTGGTGGGACGCCTCGATCTCGAAGTCCATCTGCTCCAGGGCCAGGCAGATCTCCCGCCGGGTGGACTCCCCATGATCCAGCGGCCCCAGGTCGAAGTAGCCGGCCTCATCGTTAGTCCTGGTGGTGGGCTTGCCTTCCTCGTCGGTCTGGAACAGGAAGAACTCGCACTCAGGGCCCACATTGAACCGGTCAAAACCCATGTCGTTGGCCTTCTGGATTACCCGCTTGAGCACCTGACGGGGATCGCCCACGAAAGGACTGCCATCGGGATTATGTACGTCGCAGATCATCCGGGCCACCTTGCCGTGGCTGGGACGCCAAGGGAAGATACGGAAGCTCTTCAGATCGGGATAGAGATACTGGTCGGACTCGTTGATGCGCACAAAGCCCTCGATGGAGGAGCCGTCGAACATGATCTGATTATTCACAGCCTTCTCGATCTGAGAGGCGGTGATGGCCACGTTTTTCAGCTGCCCGAAGATATCTGTGAACTGCAGGCGGATGAACTTCACGTCCTCCTCCTTGACGATGCGGATGACGTCTTCCTTGGTGTAACCGGTGTTGCTTGCCATAGTGACTGCCCCTTTCCATAGATACGGACCTGTCACGGGTACTATGCCAGTCCCGGCCAGTCCTGTTTTTGATCTGCGCGTTTTTTATAAGCAAAGGCGTTCCACACACATGGTCTGGAACGCCTTTGTTCTCTCGCTTATGGGTTCAGTATAGCATGAAAAGCCATTTTGTCAACCGGTTTTTACACGGATACAAATTTTCAGTGCAAAAAACAGGTTTCATCACCGTCAAAACTGCCTTTTTGTGATTTTGCACATATCACGCTGCGGAAATGGGACCGGTCAATCCGCCTCCCCACTCAGCTCAATGGGGTAGCGCTGGGTGAAGCAACCGTTGCAGAAGGTACAGCGGCAGTCCGGAGCGATTTTTTCCAGGCTGTCCACCGACAAAAAACCCAGGCTGTCCGCGCCGATGATCTCCCGCATCTCTTCCAAGGTGTGATTACAGGCCATCAGCTCCGTTTTGGATGGGATGTCGGTGCCGAAATAGCAGGGGGCGATGAACATGGGCGCGGAGGAGAGCATGTGGACCTCTTTGGCGCCCGCGTCCCGCAGCAGCTTCACCAGCTGGCTGGAGGTGGTACCCCGGACGATGGAGTCGTCGATGACCACCACTCGCTTGTCCGCGATGGTGGAGCGCAGGGGGTTAAGCTTCAGCTTTACCGCCTGTTCCCGGCTGGCCTGGTCCGGCTTGATGAAGGTGCGCCCCACATAGCGGTTCTTGATCAGTCCGTCGTTGTAGGGGATGCCCGACTCCATGGCGTAACCCTTGGCGGCATTCAGCCCTGAATCGGGCACCCCGATGACCACGTCCGCCTCCCTGGGATGCTCTTTGGCCAGGTACCGGCCGGCAAGGATTCGGGCGTCATGGACCCACTGACCGTCGATGATGCTGTCCGGACGGGCAAAGTACAGAAACTCAAAGATGCACAGACCCGTCTTCTGGGTTCCGCAGCAGTCCCGAATGGACCGCAGCTCGCCGTTCAGATCCACATAGACCACCTCGCCCGGCTCCACGTCCCGGACGAAGGCGGCCCCCAGGCTGTCCAGGGCGCAGGACTCGGAGGCGAAGATCCAGGCGTCCCCCCGCCTGCCGATGCACAACGGCCGGAAGCCCCAGGGATCCCGGGCCGCGATGAGCTTTCTCGAACTCATCACCACCAGGGAGAAGGCCCCCCGCAGCTGGCGGATGGTATTGGCCACCGCCTGCTCGATGGAGGGGCACAGCAGCCGCTCCTGGGCGATGAGGTAGGAGATGATCTCCGAATCGGTGGAGGTGTGGAAAATGGCCCCCCGGTACTCATAGTGGCGGCGCAGCTGCTCCACGTTCACCAGGTTACCGTTGTGGGCCACGGCGAAGGTGCCCTTCACATAGCTGAGGGTCAGGGGCTGGGCGTTCTCCCTGCGCGAGCCCCCGGTGGTGGAGTAGCGCACATGGCCCACCGCCATGGTGCCGCTGAGCTGCTCCAGGATCTCCCTGGAAAACACGTCTCCCACCAGGCCCACGTCCTTGTGACACTTCAGCTCCATGCCGTTCATGGTCGCGATGCCGCAGGCCTCCTGCCCTCGGTGCTGTAAGGCGTACAGGCCGTAATAGGCGCTCTGGGCGCACCCTCCCTCGGGATCATAGATTCCAAAAACCCCGCACTCTTCATGAATTGTCATTGCAGTCATCTGCCCTTCCGTCCCCCGCGTCTCCCTCTTTGGAGGCTGCGCGGAATGTGGAGCCGTCCCCCTTGACAGCCACCGCCCGGACTCCGGTACTCCCCGGTTCTGCCCTGTCCGAGCGCTTTTCAAAACAATATCGACATTATAAGCCGCCCCCGCTCGGAATGCAAGGGGTAGCTTCCCCAGTTTGAGCGGGGTTTCGCCCTGGGATCTACATCATATTTCCAGCTTTTCCAACCCCCAGCTCCCTTTTTCAAGGACCTTCCCTTTTTTTATTGTAACACCCACTCTGTTCTTGACTTTTCCTCCCTTTTACACTAAAATCGTTTCGAACACGAATCATTCTGTCGTCAATCAAAACACAATTTTGTGGAGGGACAAACATGAGTCAAAAATTCGTCTATCTGTTCTCCGAGGGCAACGGCTCCATGCGGGAGCTGCTGGGGGGCAAGGGCGCAAACCTGGCCGAGATGACCAATCTGGGCATGCCGGTATCGCAGGGCTTCACCATCACCACCGAGGCCTGCACCCAGTACTACAACGACGGCCGGCAGATCAACCAGGAGATCCAGGCCCAGATCTATGAGTATCTGGGCAAGATGGAGGAGATTTGCGGTAAGAAGTTCGCCGATCCCGAAAATCCCCTGCTGGTCTCCGTGCGCTCCGGCGCCCGGGCCTCCATGCCCGGCATGATGGACACCATTCTGAACCTGGGTCTGAACGACGTAGTGGTGGAAGGCCTGGCCAAGTTCACCAACAACCCCCGGTTCGCCTATGACTCCTACCGCCGCTTTATCCAGATGTTCTCCGACGTGGTCATGGAGCTGAGCAAGAAGCGCTTCGAGGAGATCATCGACGAGGTCAAGGCCCAGAAGGGCGTGAAAGACGACGTGGAGCTTGACACCGACGACATGAAGCATCTGGTGGTCCTCTTCAAGGAGTTCTATCAGAAGGAAAAGGGCGAGGACTTCCCCCAAGATCCCAAGGTCCAGCTCATGGAGGCCGTCAAGGCCGTGTTCCGTTCCTGGGACAACCCCCGTGCCAACGTCTACCGCCGCATGAACGAGATCCCCTACGACTGGGGTACCGCCGTCAACGTGCAGTCCATGGTGTTCGGCAACTCCGGGGACAAGTCAGGCACCGGCGTGGCCTTCACCCGCAACCCAGCTACCGGCGAGAAGGCCCTGTTCGGCGAGTACCTGATCAACGCCCAGGGCGAGGACGTGGTGGCCGGCGTGCGCACCCCCTCCCCTATCTCCAAGCTTCACGAGGAGATGCCCGAGGTGTACGAGCAGTTTGCCGCCATCGCCAACAAGCTGGAGCAGCACTACAAGGACATGCAGGACATGGAGTTCACCATTGAGAACGGCAAGCTGTACATGCTTCAGACCCGCAACGGCAAGCGCACCGCCGCCGCCGCGCTGAAGGTGGCCGTGGACCTGGTGGACGAGGGCATGATCGATGAGAAGGAAGCCGTGTGCCGGGTGGATCCCAAGCAGCTGGACTCCCTGCTCCATCCCCAGTTCGACGCCGCGGCCCTGAAGAAGGCCCAGGCCATCGGCAAGGGCCTGGCCGCCTCTCCCGGCGCCGCCTGCGGCCGGGTGGTGTTCACCGCCGACGAGGCCAAGGAGTGGCACGAGCGGGGCGAGAAGGTGGTGCTGGTCCGTCTGGAGACCTCTCCCGAGGACATCGAGGGCATGCAGGTCTCCCAGGGCATCCTCACCGTCCGGGGCGGCATGACCTCCCACGCCGCCGTGGTGGCCCGTGGCATGGGCACCTGCTGCGTGTCCGGCTGCGGCGACATCGTGGTGGATTATGCCAACAAGAAGTTCACCCTGGCCGGCAAGGAGTACCATGAGGGCGACTGGATCAGCCTGGACGGCTCCACCGGCAACATCTACGGCGAGGCCATTCCCACCGTGCCCGCCGATCCCGGCTCCGGCTACTTCGGCCGCCTGATGGGCTGGGCAGACAAGTACCGCCAGCTCCAGGTGTACACCAACGCCGACACCCCCCGGGACGCCAGGCAGGGCCGCGTGTTCGGTGCAGAGGGTATCGGCCTGTGCCGCACCGAGCACATGTTCTTCGAGGAGAGTCGCATCAAGGCCATGCGGGAGATGATCGTGGCCGACAACACCGAGGACCGTAAGAAGGCCCTGGCCAAGATCATGCCCTATCAGCAGGGCGACTTCGAGGGCCTGTACGAGGCCATGGAGGGCCACCCAGTGGTCATCCGCTTCTTGGATCCCCCCCTGCACGAGTTCCTGCCCACCAAGGAGGAAGACATCGTGGAGATCGCCAAGGAGATGGGTATCACCGTGGAGCGCCTCCACGAGGTCATCGCCTCCCTCCACGAGTTCAACCCCATGATGGGCCACCGGGGCTGCCGCCTGGCCGTCTCCTACCCCGAGATCGCCGAGATGCAGACCACCGCCGTCATCAACGCCGCCATCAACGTCCAGCGCAAGCACCCCGACTGGACCATGGTTCCTGAGATCATGATCCCCCTGGTGGGCGAGGTCAAGGAGCTGAAGTTCGTCAAGGACGTGGTGGTGGCCACCGCCGACAAGATCATCGCCGAGGCCGGCGTTGACATGAAGTACGAAGTGGGCACCATGATCGAGATCCCCCGGGCCGCCCTCACTGCCGACGAGATCGCCAAGGAGGCCGAGTTCTTCTCCTTCGGCACCAACGACCTGACCCAGATGACCTTCGGCTTCTCCCGGGACGACGCGGGCAAGTTCCTGAACTACTACTACGAGCAGAAG
>DVKM01000099.1 GCA_018716015.1 Candidatus Enterenecus stercoripullorum
GGCAACTGCACCCCCATCGGCGCCTCTGCCAATATTGCCGGCATCGGGATCCTGCGCAAGAGCGGCTACGAGGTCAAAAGCGGCGACTTTTTCCGCATTGGTATCCCCTTCACTCTGGCTGCTGTAATCCCCGCCTATCTCTATATCTGGCTTATATTTGGCGGCTGAGGAAAACGAATCATAGAAATTGTGCAGCCGCCGGAGCTAGTTCTGGCGGCTGCACTGGTTTTTGAGGAATTAGCGGTTGCTTTTGGCGGCGCTGGATGGCGGCAGAACGAATGACTGGTTTGAAATATAGGTGGCAGGCATTCTGCAAGCGGGACATTTCAGATAGATTGACAATCGTTCTATTTTGCAGTATGATAAAAACATAAATTCCCATAATTCCTTGAATGTGCCGCTGTGCGGGGAGAAGTCAGAGAAAAACAGTGGAAAAGGTCGGGGTTCTGAAGGCTGCCCCGGGGAGGCCTGGACATCTTTCCAAAACGGAACATGCGCTGTACTTCTGACTCCGCACACCTCTATAGGCGGAGGAGCGCGCGGCTTGCCGCAAATTTGGCGTGGAAAACGAAGACCAGATTGGAAGGAGATTGGGTCATAGTGAGAAAAGGAACGCAGGACGTTCAAACTCAGAAAGGCATGACTCAGCACAGGGAGAAAAAACGAGTGCCCAGATCCATGATCGCCTGTTATGGCTACGAGGTGGGCGAGGACGGCCGGCTGCGGGTGAATCCCGGTCAGGCGGACATCGTATTTTACATTTTTGACAGCTTTATCGCAGGGCAGAGCCTGGGGCAGATCGCGGCGTCCCTGGCGCAGATGGGGGTGGCATCCCCCTCAGGAAAGGCAAGGTGGAGCCGGGCTACCTTGTCCAATATCCTAAGTAATGAGAAATATGTGGGTGATGTGATGTTGGGACGGTCCCGGGACAGTGGCCAGGGGACCTCCCTGTCTGTCCAGCCGCAGAGACTGCTGCGGGACCATCACACCGGACTGATCTCCCGCAGCGTGTTTGAGATTGCGCAGAGAGAAAAACTGCGTAGAAGTACGGACCGGAGGGCACAGAAGCGGGAGCGTAAAGATCAGTGACCGGCCACTTGTGTGGGATGAATCGCGCCAGGCCCAGCGTTTTTACACGGAAGGAAGGGGACAGAGCCCAGGAAGCTCTGTCCCCTTGCTGTTTGAAAGCGGATCATGGCGGAGCGGCTCAGGGGCCGTCTCAGATATAGCGCAGAATTTTTTCCTGCCCCGGCTCCAGCACGATGCAGTATGGCTTATGGATAAATTCTCCGTCCTCATTATCCAGCGCGCCGTACTCATGCTAGGGATCCAGGCAGAGATAGGGCGCGTTGGGATGGTCCATCGTTCAGAAGGCGATCCTGAGGAAGTGGCCGAAGCCCATGCGGATGCCGTGCCCGTCCAGGCCGATCAGGCTGACGTGGCGGGAGTGCATCCCCCAAAAGACCAAGGTATCCACCCGGTCAAAGGGCTGGTAGCTGGGGGGAAGGGCGCCAGTACCCGGCAGGACGTACTCCCTCCGGTCCCGGTTGAGTGCACTCTGTGCCATCCGCGCCGGCAAGAGAGATCAGTTCTCCGCCCTTCGGTTGGGCGATGGTCGAGATGGGTCCACGGTGAAGCTCCACGTTCATGTACATGACTCCATTCTGCCGAACGAAGCGGCATGCTGTATCTTCCCCTAAAATTATAGCACCGAGGGAAAGGGAAGAGGTTGCGGACAGGACAGCAGAGTGCACTTGATGAAAAATATCAAATCGTGTGGATTCCCTCTGGAGTCGGCTGCTGTTTTGTGGTATGCTGTGGGGGAGTGAACATACGGGAACTATCTGCCTTCCAGGGCCAGGGGGCCCGACCGGCAGGAAAGGATGGACAGGCGCGCGTATTCTGTGTCCTTTAGGAGTGGGGAAACGGAAAGGAAGGGTTTACTTGAACCTGAATCAGGACGCCCGCGTGATGCTGAACGCCATGCGGGAGGGAATCCTTGTGATTGATACCCAGGGGCGTATCGTCTTTGCCAACCGAGCCTATCGGGAGTTTTTGGCCCAGGAGATGGGGGGAGAGACCGGCCCGGTGGAAGGGAAGATCCTCCGGGAGCTGCGGCCCGGGGCCAGGCTGCCGGAGGTGGTGGCCACGGGTCATCCTATCCTTCACGCCCCCCGCATGGAGAAGAAGGACAAGATCTATTTCGTCAATATGTACCCCATCAGGCAGGACGATCAGGTGGTGGGCGGCCTGTCTGTGGTCACCTTTCTCAAGGACGCCTACGACTTTCAAAATGAGCTGGAGCGTTTTGAACAGCGCAGCAAGCAGGTGCTGCGCCGGGTCAACAAGGCCAACTCTGCCCGATACACCTTTGACTCCATTGTGGCGGTGGGAGAGAACGTGCGGGCGGTAAAGGCACTGGCCCGGAAAGCAGCGGAGACGGACGCCACGGTGCTGCTGGCCTCGGAGAGCGGAACCGGCAAGGAACTGTACGCCCAGGCTATCCACAATGCCAGCGCTCGGAAAAATGAGCTATTTGTGGCTATCAACTGCGCCAACTTCAACGCTAACACCCTGGAGTCCGAGCTGTTCGGCTATGTGGAGGGAGCCTTCACAGGGGCGAAGAAGGGAGGTAAGATCGGCCTGTTTGAGGCGGCCAACGGGGGTACCCTCTTTTTGGACGAGGTGTCCGAGATGGACTATTCCCTTCAGGCTAAGCTGCTGCGGGCCATCCAGGAGGGGCGCATCCGTCCGGTGGGCGGCGTGGATGAAATAGAGGTGGATGTACGCCTGATCTCCGCGTCCAACGCAGACTTGCCGGCTTACATCGACAAGGGAAAGTTCCGCCGGGACCTCTACTACCGCCTGTCCACCTTCCAGATCCATATCCCGCCCCTGCGGGAGCGGCGGGAGGACATCCCTACCCTTACCGATGTGGTGCTCTCTGAGCTGTCCCAAAAGCTGAAACGGTCCATCTCCATCACCGACGAGGCCCGCCGGTGCCTGGCCGCCCATGACTGGCCGGGTAATGTGCGGGAGCTGCGCAATGTGCTGGAGTTTTCCGCCTATCTGTCGGACAACGGTACCATTGTACGGGCCTCCCTACCCGAGCATATCTCCCGCCCTGCCGCCCAGGAGCAGGAGATCCCGCTGGCCCAGCGAGTCAGGAACTTTGAGCGGGAGGAGATCAACAAATTGCTGGTGAAGAACGGCACAGACCTGGCCGGAAAAAGGAAAACGGCCAGTCAGCTGGGCATCTCTTTAGCCACCTTGTACAATAAACTGACGGATTGATTGTTCTAAAATGTTGGAACCAACTTCTAAAATATTGGAATCCAGTGAAGCGGCTGACAACATTCACAATTTGGATATTTTTTTAACGATGGGAAGGCATGATTCTAAAATATTAGAATCATGCCGCTTTTCGTTGCTTTTTGAGAGACTGCCCCAAACCCTGAAATCCCAAGGGATGGGGGCGGATCAGGCTTCTGAGCGCATTTTGGCATATGGTTTGCATTTCTATCTGGACGTAGCTACACAGCGTGGATCACGCTGGACCGACCCAAAAAAGAAAGAGGAGGTTTTTTCATGTTAGCAGCCCTTGGTTTTATCACGGTCATAGCCATGCTCATCCTGATTATGACCAAGAAGGCGTCGCCTGCGGTGGCCCTGATCATCGTCCCCCTGATCACCGGCATCATCGCCTGCGCCTTTATCACAAACCCGGAGACGGGCGCAGTTGACTTTTTGGCCAACGTCCAGAGCCTGGGGAGCATGATCGCTGGAGATGATGGACTTTTGTCCGTAGCTGCCACCGGCGTCATGTTTATCTTCTCCATCCTGTTCTTTGGCATCCTCACCGACGCAGGAACCTTCCGGCCCATCATCGGCGGGATCACCAAGCTGGTAGGCACCAACCCTGTTCTCATCGCCGTCGGCACCGCCATCCTGGCCATGATCGTCCATCTGGACGGCTCCGGCGCGGTGACCTTCCTGATCTGCGTTCCACCCCTGGTGCCCCTGTATGACGCGGTGGGTATGAAGCGCACTACTCTGGCCACCATTGTGGCCATGTCCGCCGGTACCATGAACATTCTGCCCTGGGGCGGCCCCACCCTGCGCGCCGCTACCGCTCTGGGCTTCGGCAATGATCCGGTGGCCTTCTTCCTGCCCGTCCTCCCCGCTGTGCTGGTAGGCCTTGTCCTGGATCTCGTCATTGCCGCCCTGCTTGGCACCCGTGAGAAGGCCCGCATTGGCAGCGTAAAGCTCACCAGTGCTGAGTTCAAGATGGCGGAGCTCACCGAGGAGGAGAAGGCCCTGGCCCGTCCCCATCTGTTCTGGGTAAACATCATCCTGATCATCGCCGCCATTGTCACCCTGCTGTTCTCCGGCTTTGCTCCCGCGGTGGTATTTATGATCTTCTATGTACTGGCCACCGTCATCAACTATCCCAAGGTGGCTGATACCAAGGCCCGGGTGGATGCAAATGCCAAGAGCGCCATTATGATGTGCTCCGTGTTGTTTGCCGCCGGCGCTTTCTGCGGTATTATGACCGGCACCGGCATGATCACCGAGATGGCCAACACCCTGGTTGCCATTATTCCAGACTCCCTGGGCGAGTTCTTCCCCGCTATCGTAGGCGTCATCGGTATGCCCGCCTCCCTGCTCTTTGACCCCGACTCCTTCTACTATGGCGTACTGCCTGTGTTGGCTGAGACCGCCGAGGGCTTCGGCGTGGCCGGCGTCAATGTGGGCCGGGCTGCCATCCTGGGCCAGATGACCGTGGGCTTCCCCGTCTCCCCCCTGACCCCCTCCACCTTCCTGCTGGTGGGCCTGGCCGGCGTGGACCTGGGTGAGCATCAGAAGAAGACCATTCCCATCCTGTGGGTGGTTTCCCTGGTCATGGTGGTGGTAGCCATTCTCACCGGCGGCGTTGTCATCTGATCTATCCCTCAGTGTGAAACTATCAGAAAGGAAGCTGTACTATGAAAACCATCCGCATCGGCAGCGGCGCGGGCTATGCCGGCGACCGCTTGGAGCCCTCCCTGGAGCTCATCGAGAAGGGCAATTTGGACTACATCAGCTATGAGTGCCTGGCCGAGCGCACCATCGCCATCGGCCAGCAGGCCAAGCTGAAGGACCCCACTAAGGGCTACAACGGCCTGATGGAGTACCGCATGGAGAAGGCCCTGCCCCTGTGCTGGAAGCACAAGGTAAAGCTCATCACCAATATGGGCTCGGCCAACCCCCAGGCCGCCGCCCAAAAGTGCGTGGAGATCGCCCGCAAGCATGGTCTGACCGGCATGAAGATCGCCTGCGTCACCGGGGACGACCTGCTGCCCGTCATTGACAAGTACATGGACACTGAGGTGTGGGAGACCCACGAGCCCCTGTCCAAGCTGTCTGGCGAGATTGTCTCCGCCAACGCCTACATGGGGGTGGAGGGCATTCTGAAGGCCCTGGATCAGGGGGCCGACGTGGTTATCACCGGCCGCGTGGCCGACCCTGCCATCTTCATGGCCCCCGCCATCCATGAGTTCGGCTGGTCCCTGGAGGACTGGGATAAGCTGGGCAAGGGTACCATGATGGGCCACCTGCTGGAGTGCGGTGGCCAGGTCACCGGCGGCTACTTTGCCGAGCCCGGCAAGAAGGACGTGCCCGGCGTGGGCCACCTGGGCTTCCCCATCGTGGAGATCGCCGAGGACGGCTCCTTCTTCGTCACTAAGGTGCCGGAGGCCGGCGGCATGGTCACCAAGGAGACCTGCTCGGAGCAGATCGTCTATGAGATCCACGACCCGGAGAACTACCTGACCCCCGACGTGGTTGCCAACTTCAAGAACGTCAAGTTCACCGAGGTGGAAAAGGACAAGGTGAAGGTGGAGGGTGCCACCGGCAAGCCCAAGACGTCCACCTTCAAGTGCTCCATCGGCTACCGGGACTGCTACATCGGCGACGGCGAGATCAGCTACGGCGGGCCCGGCTGCCTGGAGCGGGCCAAACTGGCCCTGGACATCCTGAAGGAGCGGCTGGAACTGGTGGCTCCGGGGCAGTTTGATGAGATGAAGTACGACCTGATCGGCTGCAACAGCCTGTACTGGAACCCCGACTATCAGTATAACCAGCCCAGCGAGGTTCGGGTGCGGGTGGCCGGCCGGGCTAAGACCAAGGCCATTGCCGACCTGGTGCCCAACGAGGTGGAGGCCCTGTACACCAACGGCCCCGCCGGCGGCTGCGGCGCAGTGAAGCGCACCCGGGAGATCGTCTCTGTGGCCTCCATCCTGGTGGACCGCAACGACGTGAAGCCGGAAGTGGAAATTTTTGAAGTTTGATAAGGAGGTAGGAAAGTCATGAAGCTCTGGGAAATCGCCCACTCCCGCACTGGGGACAAGGGCAATATCTCCAATATCTCTCTGATCGCCTATGATCCCAAGGACTTTGACCTGCTTCGGGAGAAGGTGACCGCAGAAAAGGTGAAGGCCCATTTCGCGGGCATGGTGAAGGGGGATGTGGTGCGCTATGAGCTGCCCAACATCCAGGCGCTCAACTTCGTCATGTACGACGCGCTGGGCGGCGGCGTCACCCGCTCCCTCTCTGTGGATATGCACGGCAAGGGCCTGAGCTCTTACCTGCTGGATATGGAGATTTGAACCGGTTGCGTTATATGTAACGAGGAAACGGCGCTCCATCAGAAAGCCCGGCGGACTCCCGTAAAAGGGGTGCGCCGGGTTTTCTGAATGCAAAAAAGACGAGTGTTCTTACAGCGTTTCAAATGCTATAAGAACACTCGCCATGGTACGGGTAGTGGGACTCGAACCCACAAGCCTTACGGCACTGGAACCTAAATCCAGCATGTTTACCAATTTCATCATACCCGCATATGCAGGAGGGTAAAAGGAAACCCTCCATTTTTACTCGGGGAGGGAGCCCGAGGCGGTGGCATATCACCTGATCCGCACGGATAAAACAAAGCGCCGCTTTCTCGTGGTAATCCTACTGCGGAAATTATAACACATGGCAGGGGAAAGGGCAAGCAAAACTTCACTGGAAACTGCGGGGGAAACCCAGCGGAGAGCGAAATTCCCCCGCCGCCCGGGGGGAGGGCGGCAGGGGAACAGGAAGAGGGCGGATCAGGGACGGCCCAACAGGGCGAACATGTTTTTCTTATAGGCCTCCACGCCGGGCTGGTTAAAGGGGTTGACCTGAAGTACATGGCCGCTGATGCCACAGGAGAGTTCAAAGAAGTAAAACAGCTCGCCCAGGGTGTGGGCGTCCATATGGGGCATGCGCAGCACCATAGCAGGCACGCCGCCGTCATGATGGGCGCTCAGAGTGCCCTGGAAAGCCATCTCCCGGACAAAGCTCAGAGGCCTTCCGGTGAGATAGTTCAGGTTGTCCCCATCATCCTCACTGTATGGAATTTGCAGGTCGCAGCCGGTGTCGTCCACATAGAGGACGGTCTCCATCAGGATGCGCTCCCCGTCCTGAATATACTGGCCCAGGGAGTGAAGGTCGGTGGTGAACTGGGCGGAGGCGGGGAAGATACCCTTGCCGTCCTTGCCCTCGGACTCGCCGAACAGTTGCTTGAGCCACTCGCCCACAAAGGAGTAGGAGGGCTCGTAGTTGCAGAAGATCTCCACCTTCTTGCCCTGGCGGTACAGCAGGTTGCGGGCCGCCACATATTTCCAGACAGGGTTTTCCATGGAGCGCTGGTCAAAGCGGTTCATGGCGTCGGCCGCGCCGGCCATCAGCTGGGAAATATCTGTGCCGCCGACAGCGATGGGGAGCAGCCCCACGGCGGTGAGCACGGAGAAGCGCCCCCCCACCTCGTCGGGGATGACGAAACTCTCCCAGCTGTTTTTGTCTGCCAGAGTTTTCAGCGCGCCTTTGGCTTTGTCCGTGGTGGCGTAGATGCGGCTGTTGGCCTGGTAGCCATACTGCTGCTCCAGCAACTGCCGGAACAGGCGGAAGGCAATGGCGGGCTCGGTGGTGCCGCCAGATTTGGAAATCACATTGATGGACCAGCGTTTGCCCTGAATTTTGTCCATGACATGCCGGACCTCATTGGGGCTGAGGGAGCAGCCCACAAAGCAGATCTCAGGGCCGTTGGAGGGAAAGACCTCCAATGCGGCCCGGGCGCCCAGATAGGAGCCGCCAATGCCGACGACGACCAGTACGTCGGAGTCCTCCCGGATCCTGGCCGCGGCCTTCTGGATTCGGGCAAATTCCTCCCGGTCATAGTCCTCGGGCAGACGTACCCAGCCGGTGAAATCAGAGCCGGGGGCATTGGGATCGTACAGCTTTTTGTGGGCGGCGGCCACCTCGTTGGCCATGGCATTCAACTGCTCCTGTGTCACATAAGGCTGCAGCTTTGCCAGATCCAGATTCAGCATAGATGATTTCTCCTTTTATATGTAGAATAATTGGAATTTCATAGTTATAAAGGTATTATACTTGACAGAAAAACAGCCCGGCTCCCCCATAGATCCCAGCCTGGTTTCCCAGGATTGCCAGGTCAAAAACGGTGTTGCGGCTGGGGGGAAAGGCCTGTTGCCGGTATGCCTCCTGCACGGGAGTCAAAAGCAGTTCCCCGGCGGCTGAGACACCGCCGCCGATGATGAACAGCTCCGGATTGACCACGCAGGCGATGATGGCCGCGGCGGTGCCCAGACAGTGGGCGGCCTCAGTAACCACCCGCTGGGCATCGGCGTTACCTTCCCGGGCCGCGTCGAAGACATCCTTGGCGGTGACCCGCTCTCTTTGAGAGAAGGGCGGAAATTCCCTGGCGGCACGAATAATGCCGGTGGCGGAGGAGGTGACCTCCAGGCAGCCGCGTTTTCCACAGGTGCACTGCCAGTCCTGGTGCCAAGGCATGGGCATGTGGCCCACCTCGCCTCCCGCGCCCACCGCGCCGGAGACGATGCGGCCGTCTGCGATGACGCCGCCGCCGATGCCGGTGCCCACGGTGAGCATAACCAAATGGCGGTGCCCTCTGCCTGCGCCCTGCCACATCTCGCCGAACGCGGCCAGATTGGCATCGTTTTCCACCAGGACGGGGAGCCCGGTCCGGCGGCTCAGGCCTTCCGCCACATTGACCACGCCCCAGCCCAGGTTGACGCAGCCGTGGACGTGGGCGCGGTCGGGCACCGGGCCCGGAACCCCTACGCCGACGCCCACGCATTGGACACCGGGGAATTCTTTCAGCATCTGCGCAATCTGGCCGGCGATTTCGTCAAACATATCATCAGGATTTTTGGGGGAGGGGAACTCCACATCCTTGACAAGCGTACCCTCCTCATCCACCAGACCCATCTTGACGGCGGTGCCGCCGACATCTACGCCAAAACAGACTTTTTTCATGGTTCAGCACTCCTTTTCCAGGACAATGGCTCCACCCCACTGGTTCAGGACTAGGTTGTCGCCCTCCTGCCGTCCATTGTGGATGAGCAGCAGCTGTCCACACAGCGGCATGGAGAGAGGCTCTGTTCCGCTGTGGGCCAGAATGCGCAGGCGCTGACCGTCCAGAAAGCGGATGAAGCTGACAGACTGTATAGGGACAGGCTGAAATTCGATGCCGCCGGTGCGCAGCGCCGGACAATCGTGCTTGATCCGGCCCAAAGCCTGGTAATAGCCCAAAAGGTCGTGATCCTCCTGGCCCCAAGGATAGCAGCGCCGGTTGAAGGGATCCTCAAACCCCTCCATGCCCACCTCGTCCCCATAGTAGATACAGGGGGTACCGGGCAGGGTGAACTGGAGCAGCGCGGCCACCTTTTCCCGGGAAACGGCCCAGGCCCGGCCATCGGGGGAGAGGAGCCGGCCGGCCTTTTCCTCTTTGGAGCCGGAAAAGTTATCCCCCAACGTGGTGAGAATCCGGGGGGTGTCGTGGGTGGACAGGCTGTTCATCACGCTGTGAAGCACGAAAGGGGGATAGTGCTCCACGAGGGTCATCACCTGGTGCCGGAACTGATCCCCGCCCTGTCCCGCCATAAAGCTGAGAATGGCGTTGCGGAAGGGATAGTTCATCACGGAGTCCAGCTCTCCGTCAGAGAAGTACTTTCTGCGCGCCCCATAGCTGATCTTGTTGGAGGCGTCTTCCCATACCTCCCCCAGCAGCCAGGCGTCGGACTTGATCTCCTTGAGCCGCTTGCGCAGCGCGGCGATGAACGCGTCAGGCAGCTCGTCGGCCACGTCCAGACGGACCCCGTCGATTCCCAGGCCCAGCCAGTGGGCCAGCACGCTGTTCTCCCCCCGGATGATAAAGTCCAGATAATCCTCATTCATCTCGTTGACGCAGGGCAGGGTAGTGATGCCCCACCAGGAGGTGTACTGGTCGGGATAGTGTTGGAAATCGTACCAGCTCCGATAGGGAGAATTGGGATCACTCACCGCTCCGTGGCCAAAGATGTGCTTTGCGTCAAAGTAGACGCTGTTGCTGCCGGTGTGGGAGAACACGCCGTCCAGAATTACCTTCATGCCCAGCTTGTGGGCGGTGTCACACAGGTGGGAGAGGTCCGCCTCCGTGCCCAGCATGGGGTCCACCCGCTTGTAGTCCGCAGTGTCATAACGGTGGTTGGAAAAGGCCATGCACACGGGGTTGAGGTAGATGCCGTCCACGCCCAGAGACTTCAAATAGGGCAGCTTTGTCTCGATCCCTTTGAGGTTGCCGCCGAAGAAGTCATTGTTCAGAACTTCGCCTTGATCGTTGGGCTGGTAGTGGGGGGTGTCTCCCCAGCTGTCGTGGACCCAGTAGGGCTCCAGCTTCCCGGTGGGGTCGCATTTCCCCTCCCGGAAAAACCGGTCGGGGAAGATCTGATATAGCACCGCCCCCTGAAACGCCTCAGGGGTGTGGAAGTACTCGGGGTAGCAGGTGATCTGCCACTGCTCCCCCTCGTTGGCGCGCAGCCCCGCCTCCCCGGAGCGGAATAAGCTGAACGAGCCGGTGGTGAGCTCCACGTTGAAATAAAAGAAATAGAGGCCCTGCCGGGGGAGGGAGAACTCAGTGCGGTACTCCCAGTAGTACTCGCTTTCCCCCTCCCGGGTGAAGGACACCCGCATACCGTAGCCGGAGTCACTGCTGATCACTACCTCCAGGTGGTTGAGGGGACAGTCCTTGGGCACCTCCACCATCAACTGGCACACCTCATTTCGCTTGAGGCAGCCGAAGGGACGTTTATAGCGCTCTGACAGGCTGTTGAATTGCATTTCCATGGTTTCAAACTCCAAACGCCGCGGCCAGTCAGAGAGAGCCCCGACAGGGCGCAGATCAGATTACTTCAGATTCCAGATGTTCTGGGCGTACTCCCGTACAGCCCGGTCGGCGGAGAACAGGCCGGCCTTGGCGGTGTTCACCAGGGACATATTGGTGAAACGTCGCTTGTCGGCATAGATGGCGCTGACGTCCCGCTGGGCCCGCACATAGTCGTGGAAGTCGGCCAAATTCATATAGGGATCGGCAGTTCCCCTGCTGTTGGTGAGCAGGGAGCGGACGATGTCATCAAACTTCATGCCGTGGATGCCGCCTATGAGCAGATCCATCACCGCCTTGAGCTCGGGATCGCTGTGGACATAGTCCATGGGGTTGTAGCCCCGCCGCCACAGATCCTCCACCTCGCTGGCCTTCAGTCCGAACAGGACGATGTTGTCGTCGCCCACCTGCTCGTGGATCTCCACGTTGGCGCCGTCCAGGGTGCCCAGAGTGATGGCGCCGTTGATCATCAGCTTCATGTTTCCGGTGCCGCTGGCCTCCTTGCCGGCGATGGAGATCTGCTCGGAAATCTCGGCGGCGGGAATGATCATTTCCGCCAGGGAGACGTTGTAGTCTTCTAAAAAGATCACCTTCAGCTTGTCCCGGGTGGCGGGGGCGGAGTTGGTCATGTTGGAAACGGCCACAATGAGCTGGATGATCTGTTTGGCCATGATATAGCCCGCAGAGGCCTTTGCGGCAAACACAAAGGTGCGGGGCTGGAAGGGGGCGTTGGGGTTGGCCTTGATCTCCAGGTACATGTGGAGGATCTGCAGCACGTTGAGCAGCTGCCGCTTGTACTCATGCAGACGCTTGATCTGCACGTCAAACAAGCTCTCCGGATCCACCTGGATGCCGTTGCGCTTGAGGATCAGATCGCTCAGCCGTACCTTGTTGGCCCGCTTGATCTCCTGCAGCCGCTGGAGCACAGAGGCATCGTCGTAGTACTTCATCAGCTTTTCCAGCTGGAAGCTGTCGGTGAGGAAGCCGTCCCCGATGAGGTCGCACAGTAGGTCGGTGAGCTCGGGGTTGGACTGGCCCAGCCAGCGCCGGTAGGCGATGCCGTTGGTGACGTTGAGGAAACGGCTGGGGTCAATCTGATAGTAGTCGTGGAAAATGCTGTTTTCCAGAATCTCGGTGTGCAGCTTGGACACACCGTTGATCTTGTGGCAGGCGGCCAGACAGAGGTTGGCCATGCGGATCTCGCCGTTGTGGACGATGGCCATATAGTTGATCTTGCCCTCGTCGCTGCCGTAGGTTCCTCGCAGCTTTTCATACAGCCGACGGTTGATCTCGCACACGATCTGGTAGATCCGGGGCAGCTGTTTGGCGAACAGGGATTCGTTCCAGCGCTCCAGAGCCTCGCTCATCACCGTGTGGTTGGTGTAGGACAGCGTCTTGCAGGTGATGTCCCAGGCCTTGTCCCAGCCGTACTCATACTCGTCCACCAAAAGCCGCATCAGCTCCGGCACGCACAGAGCGGGATGGGTGTCGTTGATGTGGATGGACACCTTGTCGGCCAGGTTATCCAGGGATTTATACTCCCGCAGGTGCTTTTTCAGGATGCTCTGCACCGAGGCGGATACCAACAGGTACTGCTGGCGCAGGCGCAGGATTTTGCCCGCCTCATGGTCATCGGCGGGGTAGAGGACCTTGGAGATCACCTCGGCCATGGTATCGCCCTCCAGGGCCTTGGCGTAGTCGCCCCGGGAGAAGGCGGACATATCGAAGCTGCGGGGAGACTTGGCGCCCCACAGGATCAGCTTGTTCACCGCGCCGCTGTGATAGCCGGAGACATACATGTCGTAGGGGATGGCCATCACAGACTGGTAGTTGAGCAGGGCCGCCCGGAACTTGCCGTTGTCGTCCCAGCTGTGGACCTCGCCCCCCAGCTTGACCTCGACGGCCTCGTCTTCCCGGGGGTTAATCCACACGTCGCCCATGTTCAGCCAGTCGTCTGGAAACTCCATTTGCCAGCCGTCCACAATCTTCTGCTTGAAGATACCGAACTCATACCGGATGGAGAAGCCGGTGACCGGCAGGGACAGGCTGGACGCGGAATCCATATAGCAGGCAGCCAGCCGGCCCAGGCCGCCGTTGCCAAGCCCCGCGTCCGGCTCCATATCGTAAAGGTCGTGGATGTTGACGCCATGCTTGGCCAGCGCATCGGCAAACTGCTGCTCCATGCCCAGGTTGTACAGGTTGTTGCGCAGGGAAGTGCCCATCAAAAACTCCATGGACATATAGTAAACCTGCTTTTTATGCTGCTCGGTCATTTTGCGGCTGTACTCGGCGTTTTTGACCAAAAGCATGTCGTTGATTACATAGCACAGCGCGCGGTAGATCTGCTGGGGGGAAGCGCTGTCCATATTGCAGCCGTAACGCAGCAGGAGCATTTCATTGATTGCTTTGATGATCTGTTTCTCGTCCATGGTAAACTCCTTTGCCGCCGGGGAAAGGCCTCCGGCGTCCGTTTAGTTTCAGGACTTGCCCCGGTGATGAAAACTCTCACAAGGACAGCCCGCATATGCAGGCTGTCCTTGTGGAAAATGCAGGGGGCATCCCGATCAGTCGGTGCGGGATCTCCCCGCGGCGCATGCAAATCATTATACCATAGAGCGATAGATTTGCCAATACTCCTCCACGGAATGTTTCCAGGAGCTGTCGTAGGCCATGTCGTTGCGGCGCAGGGTGTCCCAGCGCTGTCCATCGTGGAAGAGGCCTTCGGCCCGGCGCACTGCGTCCAACATGTCGTGGGCGTTGTAGGTTTTGAAGGTAAAGCCGCGGCCCTCCATAGTCTCCGGGTTCAGGGCGGGGACGGTGTCAAACAGGCCGCCGGTCTCCCGCACCACGGGAATGGTCCCGTAGCGCATGGCGATCAACTGGGTCAGGCCGCAGGGCTCTTGCTTGGAGGGCATGAGCACGATGTCGCCGCCGGCGTAGGTCTGGTGAGCCAGAGTGTTGTCAAAGACGATATTGGCGGACATCTTATGGGAGAACCGGGCGGCGTAGTAGCGGAACATGTCCTCATACTGCCGGTCCCCGGTACCGATGACCACCAACTGGATGTCGTCCCACATCAGATCATCCATCACCGCCTGGACCAGGTCCAGCCCCTTGTGGCCCACCAGCCGGCTGATCATGATGACCACGGGCACGTCGTCCCGGCAGGCCAGGCCCAGCTTCTGCTGCAAAAAGCGCTTGTTCTCTAGCTTTTTTTCCGGCTCATCGGCGGTGTAGTTGACATAGAGCAGAGGGTCGGTAGCAGGGTTGAACACGTCGGTGTCAATGCCGTTAACCACGCCGGACAGCTTGTAGCTGTGGGCCTGAAGCACCTCGTGCAGGCCGTGGGCATAGTAGGGGTTCTGAATCTCATAGGCGTAGGTGCGGGAGACGGTGCTCACCCGGTCGGACACCAGGATGGCGGCCTTCATCAGGTTGGTGCAGCCGTCGTACTCCATGGTGCCTTTCCAGTCCTCCGGCAGGCCCAGGCACTCGTCCACAAAGGAGTTGGGCGCCTTGCCTTGATACTCCATGTTGTGGATGGTGAACAGGGTGCGGATGGGCTGATAGGACGCCAGCCCCATGTAGAACGCCCGCAGGAACACCGGGATCAGGGCGGTCTGCCAATCGTTAGCGTGGATCACATCGGGGTACCAGTCCAGATGCTGCAAAGATTCCAAAACGGCCTTGGAGAAGAAGGCAAAGCGCTCGCCGTCGTCGTAGTAGCCATAGGCGCTGTCCCGATAGAAGTAGTACTCATTGTCGATGAAGTAGTAGGTCAGATTGTCCCGGTCGGTGGTGGCCTTGAACACACCGGCGTATACGCTGCGCCAGGACAGGGGGACAAAGAAATGGGTCACATACTCGATGTGGAAGTCCGGGTTGTCCTTGATGGCCTTGTAATAGGGGACGAAAACCCGAACGTCGGCGTCGAGGGTATCGCTCAGGGCCTTGGGCAGCGCCGCGGCCACATCGCCCAGACCGCCGGTTTTCAGGTAGGGGGCCGCCTCGCTGGCGGCAAACAGGATCTTCATACAGTCACTCCTTTCCGAATGATCACGGGGGCGGAGGCCAGCCCTTTCAGCTCGGTGCCGGCGGAAATGGTGGCCCACTTGTCCACGATCACGTTCTCCAGTACCGCGCCTTCGCCCACAACACTGCCCTGCATGATGATGCAGTCCCTGATTACCGCACCCTTCCCGATGCGCACGCCCCGGGAGAGGACGCAGTTTTCCGCGCAGCCGTCAATGATGCAGCCGTCGGCAATGATACACCCGGACACGGAGCAGTCCATGCCGTAATAGGTGGGCACCTCGTCGTTGACCCGGGTATAGATGGGGGAATCGGACCGGAACAGGGACTTGCGCACCTTGGCGTCGGTGAGCATCAGGTTGCTGCGGAAATATTCCGCCACATTGCGTACCCGCAGCACCACATCCTGGCACTGGTAGATGTTGATGGACAGCCTGTCCTGGTTGAACTTACGCTGGATAAAGTCCCGTTCCAGGTCGTAGGCGCCCTGGGCGGTGTATTCCTTGATCACCTGGATGAGCAGCTCCCGGCTGATGATGTAGGTACCCATGCCGGAAAAACTTCCGGCGCTGGCGGGATAATTCAAAGCGCAGGCGGTGGCCTGGCCGGATTCGTCGGCCAGCATGACAAAGGTGCAGGGCTCCGTGCTGGTCCCGTCCTCCTTGGTGGCCACCACAGTAATGTCGCAGCCACTGCTGATGTGGGACTCCAGGGCCGGGCGGTAGTCCATGTTGCACAGCACATGGGCACTGGCCAGAAGCACATAGGGGGTGGTGGCGTCCTGAAGATAGTTCAGGGCGTTGCGCAGCTCGTCCAGCTTACCCCGGTGCATCTGGCTGAAGCTCTCTGTGGCGAAGGGGGGCAGGAGGAGCAGTCCGCCGTTCTTCCGGTTCAGGTCCCACTCCTGGGCGTTGGCCAGATGGTCCATCAGGGAGTGATAGTGCTGCTTAGCCAGTACGCCCACGTTGGTGATGCCGGAGTTGACCATGTTAGACAGGGTGAAATCGATCAAGCGGTAACGCCCGCCAAAGGGGATGGCAGCCATGTTGCGGTCATGGGTAAAGGCATTGAGTTCGTCATTATACATCTCGGAAAAGATGATACCGGTCATTTTCATTGTGCTGGCCTCCCTCAAACGATTTCTTTGGGCTTGATGACGGCGCCTGAGGGGATGGTCCTCCTATGGCCCACCACGCTGATGCCCCACTCACCGCCCACGCAGTGCTCCGGGCGGTCTCCAATGGTAGCGCCGGGCTCGATGACGCACTGCTCGCCGATGATGGCGTAGTTGACGCAGCTACCCCGCTTGACCACGGTGTTGGGCATGACCACAGCGCCCACCACGCTGGCCCCTTCCTCCACCACGCACCCGGTGTACAGCACGGAATTTTCAACGGTGCCGTAGATCTCGCAGCCTTCCGCTACGAAGGAGTTGGTCACCTTGGAGCCCGGGGCGAGCATGCTGGAGGGGCTGGCGTAGTTGCGGGCGTAAACCTTGAAACGGGGGTTGCGGATATCCAGAGGGTCTTTGGGGTCCAGCAGGTCCATGTTGGCATCCCACAGGCTGCCCAGAGTGCCTACGTCTTTCCAGTATCCCTCAAAGGGATAGGCGAACAGCCTGCGCCCGTCCCGAAGGAAGGCGGGAATGACGTTTTTGCCGAAGTCGTTTTCCGAGCCGGGATCGGCCTCGTCGGCGATGAGGTACTGTTTGAGCACGTCCCAGGTGAAGATATACACGCCCATGGAGGCCTGATTGCTCTTGGGGTTGGCGGGCTTTTCCTCAAACTCCGTGATGGCCTGGTTGGCGTCGGTGCTCATGATGCCCATGCGCCTGGCGTCATCAGGGCTGACGGTGATGACCGCGATGGTACACTCCGCGCCCTTCTCCTTGTGGAACTGGAGCATCTTGTGGTAGTCCATCTTGTAGATATGATCGCCAGAGAGAATGAGTACATATTCCGGCTGATAGCGCTCAATGAACGGGATGTTTTGGTAAATGGCGTTGGCGGTGCCCTTGTACCATTGGTTGTTACTGGTCTTGGTATAGGGCGGCAGCACATGGGCCCCGCCAAAGTTGCGGTTCAGGTCCCAGGGCTGGCCGTTTCCGATGTAGTCGTTGAGTTCCAGCGGCTGATATTGGGTGAGGATGCCAACTGTGTCAATGCCGGAATTGACACAGTTGGACAAGGAAAAATCAATGATGCGATACTTGCCGCCAAAGGGAACCGCGGGTTTCGCGGTGTCTTGGGTCAGCACATATAATCTGCTGCCCTGACCGCCAGCCAGCAGCATGGCGATACATTCTTTCTTTCGTTCGATCACAAGGAAGCCCCCCTATTTATACTACTGCTTAATGATGCAAGAATCCTTTTCAGGAAGAATGGATATTTTTTATTTTATTTCGGACTACTTCTGGGATGTGCAGCTTTTTGACCGGCGGTCTTCTTTTCAGAAGTGGAAGCGGCCCTTGTTTGCCCCTTTTTCCCGGAGGCCTGCCGCTCGTAAAAGACGGTGGACAGAGGGGGAAGGGTCAGTTCCACGGAATACTTACGCCCATGCATGGGGACCGGCTTGGCGGTGACGGAGCGCAGGCGTACGCCGGTGCCCCCGTATTTGGCCGCGTCGCTGGACAAAACGGGCTTATAGACGCCGGGGCGCTCCATGCCGATGCGGTACTTTTTGCGCTCCACCGGAGTGAAGTTGCACACCACCACAACCTCTTTCCCCTTGGCGTCTATCCGCCGGAAGGAGATCACGCTCTGGGCCGCGTCGTCGCAGGCGATCCACTGGAAGCCGTGCCAGTCGGAGTCGTTCTGCCAGAGTTCGGGGTGGTCCAGATAATAGTGGTTCAGGTCCCGGACATATTGCTGGAGTTGGCGGTGCTTGTCATAGTCCAGCAGGAACCAGTCCAGCTGCTTGTGAAAATCCCACTCAATGAACTGCCCGAACTCGCCGCCCATAAACAACAGCTTCTTGCCCGGATGGGTCATCATATAGCCATAGAATGCCCGAAGATTTTGAAATTTCGCATCATAGTCTCCGGGCATCTTGTTGATCAGGGAGCATTTGCCGTGTACCACCTCGTCGTGGGACAGAGGCAGGATGAAGTTCTCTGAAAAGGCGTAGGTGAGGGAAAAGGTGATGTTGTTGTGCCGGCCTTTGCGGAACAGGGGATCGGTGGACATATAGTCGATCATATCGTGCATCCATCCCATGTTCCACTTAAAGCCGAAGCCCAGGCCGCCGTCATAACCAGGCTTGGTCACCATTGGAAAAGCGGTGGACTCCTCGGCAATCATCAGTACCGAGGGATCAAAAGTGTAGGCGGCGGTGTTCATATCCTGGAGGAACTTTACCGCCTCCAGATTGATATTTCCGCCGTCCTTGTTGGGCCGCCACTGGCCGTCCTGCCGGCCGTAGTCCAGGTAGAGCATGGAGGCCACCGCGTCCACCCGGATGCCGTCGATGTGATAAAAGTCCAGCCAGTAAAGCACATTGGAGATGAGGAACGAGCGCACCTCGCATTTGCCATAGTCAAAGATCCGGGTGCCCCAGTCAGGGTGTTCCATGCGCAGCGGATCTCCGGGCTCATAGCAGTAACCGCCGTCAAATTCGTACAGGCCCTGCTCGTCCTTGGGAAAATGGGCGCCTACCCAGTCGATGATAACCCCGATACCGGCACTGTGGCAGATGTCCACAAACTTCATGAAGTCCTTTGGGGTGCCGTAGCGGGAGGTGGGGGCATAATAGCCGGTGACCTGGTAACCCCAGGAGGGGTCGTAGGGGTACTCACTGATGGGCAGCAGCTCGATGTGGGTATAGCCCATGTCGGTGACATAGCGCACGATTTCCCGGGCGGCCTCCTCATAGGTGAGAGGATTGCCGTCCTCGTGGAGTTTCCAGGACCCCAGGTGGAGTTCATAAATATTCACAGGGCTGCTGACCGCCTTCCTGTGGGCCTTGGCCCGGCGGTAATTCCCGTCCGTCCACTGAAAGCCGTCTAAATCATAGACCTTTGTGGCGGTATCCGGCCGGGTGCAGGTATGAAAGCCGTAGGGATCGCCCCGAAACACGAAGGAGCCGTCAGGACGCTGGATATAATACTTGTACTCCTCATAGACCTGGACGCCTGGAATGAACCGCTCCCAGATGCCGGAGCCGATGGGCTCCATAGCGGGAGATTGGCAGTCCCAGTTATTGAACTGGCCCGTCACCCGCACGCTTTTGGCGTGAGGGGCCCAAACGCGAAAGATATAGCCTTCCCGCCCTTCTCGGACCTCCCGGTGACAGCCCATAAATCGATAGGCGTCATGACTTTCGCCTTTGCTGAACCGCTCCAGGGCCGCTTTGAGCTGCGCTGACTGCTTCATGGCGTATAACCTCCAGATCTGTGGGATATCGTTTGCGCGTTCCCCGTGCCGGGGAAAACGGAAAAAATTTCTTTGATTCTCTCCAGATTATACTTCATAGAGGAAGTAAAGTCAAGATGCACAAAAAGCAAAAGGTATCATTCCTTTGATTTGTGCTATTGTGTACGAAATGTCAAGAAAAGTTCAAGAAATGGAGATGAAGATTCTGGAAGACGCTTGCCATTTTCCCCGGTGAAAACTATAATGTGGGAAGGAAAAGCGGAGCAATGGGCCGGGGAAACGGGTGGGCCTACCGGGAGGACGGACCACGCGGCGGTATCCTCCGGATATCATAGCAGAAATGGCGCACGGCCTTGGGCGAACGGTGTCGTTGGATCCGGCGCATCCGGCGATAAGGAAGGGAAGTGATGCAAACCATGAAACGGGGGCTTGTGCTGGAAGGGGGCGCGCTGCGCACCATCTACTCCAGCGGCGTGTGCGACGGGCTGCTGGAGGCGGGGCTGGACTTTGACTATGTGGTGGGGGTTTCTGCGGGGATCGCCTATGGGGTCAGCTTCCTGTCCGGGCAATTCGGACGAAATCTGGAGATCGTCACCCGGTATGCCAATGACAAACGGTATATGAGCAAGCGGAACATGCTGCGGCCAGGCAACCGGCATTGTTACTTCGGCTTGGATTTTACCTACGACGTGATCCCCAACCGTCTGGTGCCCTATGACTATGCCGCCTTTGACCGGTGGCCCGGGATGGCGGAGGCGGTGGTGACGGACCTTGAGACGGGCCGGGCGGCCTATTTTCCCGTGGACCGCCAGGATAAGCAGTTTATTCTGCTCCGTGCCACCTGTGCCATGCCGCTGCTGTTCCCCATATTCGACTATGAGGGCGTCAAGTGCCTAGACGGCGGGGTGGCCGACCCCATCCCCTGGAAGCGGGCGCTGGAGATGGGGTGTGACCGGGTGGTGGTGATCCTCACCAGGGAGCGGGGCTACCATAAAAAGCCGGAGCACCTGATGGGTATGATGCGGGCGGTATACCATCGTTATCCAAAGTTTCTGGATGTGATGTCCAGACGCGTGGAGTTGTATGAGCGCAGCCGGGAGGAACTGTTTGAAGCGGAGCGGCAGGGGAAGGCGCTGGTCTACTGCCCGGACTGCACCCAGGGATTTTCCAGAACGGAGCGGGATGTGGAAAAAATCCAAGCCCTTTGGCAGCAAGGACTGGACCATGCCCGGGCGCGGGCGGACGAGACCACTGCATATCTGCGGGGATGATTCCGCAATGCCTGGCTGAAGACCGCTTCCTTTTCTCCCAAACCATGAAAAGCGGGGTGAAAAGGGAATTGACAATCAGAATGAAATGCGGTATCTTAATTCAGGCGCTGTATAAAGTGCGTGAGCCGTTTAAATAAATAGGCAGCGGTATCGAAGTGGTCATAACGGGGCTGACTCGAAATCAGTTTGCAGGCAACTGCACGTGGGTTCGAATCCCACCCGCTGCGCCACGTCGGAGCAAGCGATACAGAGCTTGCTCCGACGTTATTGTATGAAGAAAAAGCAGACTGCTGCAGGTGCAGTCTGCTTTTATTTATGTTTGACGTGGAGGAGCATTAGAGTAGATGGGACATATCATACAGGCCGGGGGAAGTCACACCGGCCAAAAACTTTGCCGCCCGCACTGCGCCGGCGGCGAAGACATCCCGGCTGGCGGCGTGGTGGCTGATCTCAATGACCTCGTCCAGCCCGGCAAAGATCACGGTATGGTCCCCGGTGATGGTGCCGCCCCGGACGCTGGAAATGCCGATCTCCCGCCGGTCCCGAGGGTTTCGCACGCTGTGCCGGTCGTAAACGTACTGGGGCTGATAGGGAAGGGCTTGTGACACGGCGCCGGCCAGCATCAGCGCGGTTCCGCTGGGGGCGTCCACCTTCCGGCGGTGATGACGCTCCACAATCTCCACATCGAAGTCTTCCCCCAGGCTGGAGGCGGCCCGCTTCACCAGATCCAGCAGGACGTTGACGCCCAGGGAGAAGTTGGCGGACCGGAAAACGGGAATGCGGTCTGCGGCCCGGGCGATCAGAGAGAGCTGCTCCTCAGAATACCCTGTGGTGGCCAATACCGCAGGGAGAGAATGCTTCAAACAGAACTCCAGAAGTCCCTCCAGAGCAGAGGGGTGGGAGAAATCCACCAGTACATCCGCCTGGACGGTACAGGCCACGGGGGAGGAAAAGACGGGGAAGCCCTCCCCAGGCTGGCCCAGAATATCAATGCCTGCGGCGATTTCCAACTCCGGGTCCGAGGCGCATAGACCCACTACGGTTTGGCCCATATGCCCGTTGCAGCCAGAGACAATTATCCTTTGCATAGCGGCCTCCTTACAGAAGACCCATGCGAGACATGGATTGCTTCAGTGTGGCAAGATTTTTTTCGGACATTTCGCACAGGGGCAGCCGCAGCATGCCTGCGTTCATGCCCAGTAGATTCATAGCGGTTTTGATGGGGATTGGATTGACTTCGAGAAACAGCGCGTCAATGAGGTCCATGTACTGGATCTGGAGCTTGGAGGCAGCCTCAAAGTCATTGTCCAGGCACAGGTGAGACATCTTCACCATAACCTCCGGAATAATATTAGAGGCTACCGAGATGACCCCCTTGGCTCCCAGGGCCATCATGGGCACTACCTGATCGTCGTTGCCCGACCAGATGTAGAAATCATCCCCGCACAGGAACCGGGTGTGGGCCAGCAGGGAGAAGTTGCCGGAGGCCTCTTTGACCCCGTTGATCTGGGGATTCTGGGCCAGATAGCGGTAAGTCTCCGCGGTGAAAGACACCCCGGTGCGGCTGGGCACGTTGTAGAGGATGATGGGCAGATCCACCCGGTCGGCGATGTACTCATAGTGCTTAATCAGTCCTGTCTGGCTGGCCTTGTTGTAGTAAGGGGTGACGTGGAGCAGAGCGTCCGCTCCGGAGTCCTTGGCATGCTGGGACAGATAGACGGCGGCGGAGGTGTCGTTGCTGCCCGCGCCAGCGATGACCTTCACCCGGTGATCCACCCGCTTGACGCAAAATTCTACGGCGGCGATATGCTCCCGGATGGACATGGTGGCTGACTCCCCGGTGGTGCCGCACACGCATACCGCGTCCACGCCGGCGGCGATCTGGCAGTCGATCTGTTCTCCAAAGGCGTCGTAGTCAATGGCGCCGTGCTCGTTGAATGGGGTCACCAGGGCGGGGCAGGAGCCGGTGAACACTGGAGTTCTCATCTGAAACACCCTTTCTTTCCATGAATCGTTGGTCTGCCTGAGGCCGGGAAAGCCATCAGGCTCTAGGCTCAATATAGCCCTCGGCGCACAGCAGCTCGGCCAGCAGGACCGCGCCACCGGCAGCGCCCCGGAGGGTATTATGGGACAGGGATACGAACTTGTAATCATATTGGGTATCGGGGCGCAGCCGGCCGATGGACACGGCCATACCCCCCTCCAGATCCCGGTCCAGCTTGGCCTGGGGGCGGTCGGGCTGCTCAAAGTAGTGCAAGAACTGCTGGGGGGCGGTGGGCAGATTCAGCTCCTGGGGGCGTCCTTTGAACTTCTCCCAGGCTTGCTTCATTTGGTCCATAGTGGGTTTGTTTTTGAAAGAGACAAAGGCGGCGGCGGTGTGGCCGTTGGAAACGGGCACCCGCAGGCACTGGGCGGTGATAGCAGGAGGGTCGTCGTTGACGATGATGCCGTTTTCCACCCGTCCCCACACCTTCAGAGGCTCCTGTTCGCTCTTCTCCTCCTCACCGCCGATATAGGGGATCAGATTATCCACCATCTCCGGCCAGGTCTCAAAGGTCTTGCCCGCCCCGGAGATTGCCTGGTAGGTGCACACCAGAATTTTTTCAATCCCAAACTGACGCAGGGGAGACAGGGCGGGGACGTAGCTCTGGATGGAGCAGTTGGACTTCACCGCGATGAAGCCCCGCCGGGTGCCCAGCCGCTTGCGCTGAGCCTCGATGACCTGGATGTGCTCGGGATTGACCTCGGGAATGACCATAGGTACGTCGGGGGTCCAGCGGTGGGCGGAGTTGTTGGACACCACTGGGCACTCATGCCTGGCATAGGCCTCCTCCAGCGCCTGAATCTCCTCCTTCTTCATATCCACGGCGGAAAAGATGAAGTCCACCATGGAGGCGATCCGCGCCACGTCATCCTGGGCGCTGAGCAGCACCATGTCCTTGGCCTCGTCGGGAATGGGGGTATCCATGGCCCAGCGGCCGGCCACCGCGTCCTCATACCGCTTGCCTGCAGAGCGGGGGCTGGCGGCGATGGCGGCCAGCTGGAACCAGGGGTGACCCTGCATCAGGGTGACGAACCGCTGGCCCACCATACCGGTGCCGCCGATGACGCCTACTTTGTATTTTTTCATATCCATGACCTCCTGCCGCCCGAAAAAACTTCCTGAAGATTATGGTTGAAAGAGGGGCGGTTTGTGTACTATAATGGGGAAAATGGTCGGTTCCCCGGGAAACGGAGAACATCTGTTTTGTTCATGATAACATCAACACGTTAAAGTGTCAATGAACCGAATCTACCCACGCAAGAGAAATGGAGAACGGTATGAAGAAAAAATTCGTGCAAATTGCAGCGGTATGCCTTCTGTCGGCGTTGATCCTGGCCTTGGCCCCCGCGACGGCGCCATCTGCCCGCGCTGCTGCCCAGGAGGGGCAGATCATCCGGGTGGGACTCTACTATGGTTCCTCCGCCTTACCGGGGGCAAACCTGGCCAATGAGGTGGGGGCAGGGTTCCGATTCGGATATTTTGACGGAAACAATCAATTCGTCCAGCTGGCCGCCACCCGCCAGGATGCCATTTCCATTGTGAAGACAGAAAATGTATATTACGGTACCTTGAACGATTATACCAGCTACCACGATGCCAACACAGGGAGCGGCATTGTGGTAGGCTGCTATCACCTCGAACTTCCGGGGACCTACTCCAGCTATGACAGCGCCCTGGCGGCGGCCCGGGGCTATGAGGATGGTTTTGTCGCGTACATTGATGGCGTATACTATGTCAGGATTGGAAACTACACCAATCGAGCGGGCGCGGAGGCGGCCCAGGCAGAGCTTGCCGCCCAGGGTGTGACCACTGCGATCAGGGGAACCTCCTCCTATGGGATCAGCGCTGTCATCACCGGAACCAATACTATCCTGTTTCAGTATGACGATAGTGACAACTCAGCCTTGTTTGGAGTCGCCCCCAACGCGGCGGGGGAGACGGGAGAGAAATTTGAGACCTGGTTCAAGGGATACGCCAAATACGGAGCGTTCCGCTACGAGCGCATCAATGGGGGCAACCTCACCGTGGTCAATCTTCTGGGGCTGGAAGATTACGTCAAGGGGGTCGTTCCCTATGAGATGAGCAACAGCTGGCCTATCGAGGCGCTCAAGGCCCAGGCGGTGTGCGCCCGGACCTATGCGCTGTCCAATCTGAACCGGCACAGCAGCTATCATTTTGACATCTGCTCCTCCACCCACTGCCAGGCCTATTACGGCACCAACCGGGCCGGTTCCAATTCTGACGCTGCGGTGGAACAGACCGCCGGACAGGTGGCTACCTACAACGGCCGGTTGGCGGAGTGTGTTTACTACTCCTCCAACGGCGGGGCCAGTGAGGACTCCTCTGTGGTGTGGAGGAGCAATCAGGACAGTTATCCCTATCTGGTTGGGGTGATGGACCCCTATGAAGCTCTGGTGGCGGATGGGATTTCCAACTACTACTGGACCCGGGAATACACTGGGAGTGAGTTGGCTCAGAAATTGCGGGCTCTGGGTTACAGCTGTACTGATATCGTGTCGGCAAGGGTGAGGGAATATACTGACACGGGCAACCCCCTAGAAGTCACCTTTACCGACAGCAGCGGCCGGTCGTACACCCTGACTACCAGGCGGGTATACAGCACATTTGGCCTTCGCTCTTATCGCTATGACATTTCCAGCGGAGGCAGCGGCAGCGGCCCGCTGCTGGTCAACGGCCAGGGCGTAGACAGCCTGGACGGCATGTATGCCATCGACGGGAATGGCAACACCGTGGCCATCGGCAACGGGGTTTATGTGATCGGCGGCGATGGCAGCGTGACCCAGGCCGGCTTTGGCGGCAGCGGCGGTAGTTCGGGCGGCGTGTTTACCATTTCCGGCGCCGGCTGGGGCCACAATGTGGGTATGAGCCAGTGGGGGGCCTATGCCCAGGCGCTTCAGGGGCGTACATACCGGCAGATCCTCGAATTTTACTATACAGGAATTACGGTGGGATAAAGTTTGAAAACGTCTGACTTCTATTTTGATTTACCTAAAGAACTGATCGCCCAGACGCCGCTGGAGCGGCGGGACGGCTCCAGGCTTCTGACCCTGGACAGGGTCACCGGCGAGACCCGTCACCTGCACTTCTATGACCTGCCCAGCCTGCTGCGGCCAGGGGACTGCCTGGTGCTCAACGACAGCCGCGTGCTTCCCGCGCGGCTGTTTGGCCGCCGGGAGACAGGCGGCGCCTGTGAGGTGCTGCTGCTCATTGACCGTGGGGATCAGGTATGGGAATGCCTGGTGCGCCCGGGGAAAAAGCTCAAGCCGGGGACAAAGATCACCTTTGGAGACGGAGCGCTTACCGCCCAGGTGGTGGAAGAGGTGGAGGGCGGCAACCGCCTGATCCGGTTTGACTATGAAGGCATTTTCCTGGAAAGTCTGGAGAGGCTGGGCAAAATGCCCCTGCCCCCCTATATCCGGGAGGAACTTCAGGACCAGGAGCGGTATCAGACTGTCTATTCCCGGGTGACGGGCTCCGCCGCCGCCCCCACCGCAGGATTGCATTTTACCAAGGAACTGTTGGAGCAAGTGCAGACAATGGGTGTAAAGGTATGCTACGTAACACTTCATGTGGGCCTTGGTACCTTCCGCCCGGTCAAGGCGGAGAACCTGGAGAACCATGAGATGCACGCAGAGTTCTGCGTCATTCCCCGGGAAACGGCGGACGCCATCAACCAGACCAAGGCTGCCGGAGGGCGGGTGATCTGCGTGGGCACCACCTCCTGCCGCACCATTGAGAGCTGGGCGGATGAGGACGGGCATATGGAAGCCAAGGCGGGGTGGACCAGCATCTTCATCTATCCCGGCTACCGTTTCAAGGTGCTGGACGGGCTGATCACAAACTTCCATCTGCCTGAGTCCACCCTGATTATGCTGGTATCCGCCCTGGCGGGGCGGGAGCACATCCTGGCCGCCTATGAGGAGGCGGTGCGGGAGCGGTACCGCTTCTTCTCCTTTGGGGATGCAATGTTCATCGCCTGAACAGGCAGGGAAACAACAGTGTAAGGACGTGTGATATGTTTGAAGTGAAAAAGATAGAGGGGAAGGCCCGCCGGGGGGAGTTTACCTGTGTCCACGGTACGGTGCAGACCCCTGTTTTCATGAACGTGGGCACCCAAGGGGCCATCAAAGGGGCGGTATCCGCCCACGACCTGAAGGAGATCGGCTGTCAGGTGGAGCTGTCTAACACCTACCACCTCCACCTGCGCCCCGGGGACGAGGTGGTCAAGGCCATGGGCGGGCTGCACCGGTTCATGGGGTGGGACGGCCCTATGCTCACCGACTCCGGGGGGTTCCAGGTGTTCTCTTTGGCCAGTTTGCGGAATATTACCGAGGAAGGGGTCACCTTTGCCTCCCACATCGATGGGCATAAGATTTTCATGGGCCCCGAGGAGTCCATGCGCATCCAGTCCAATCTGGGCAGCGACATCGCCATGGCTTTTGACGAGTGTGTGGAGAACCCTGCCCAGTATGACTACGCCAAGCGCTCCTGTGAGCGCACCCTGCGGTGGTTGAAGCGTTGCAAAGCAGAGCATGACAGGCTAAATACCTCGCCGGACTGTGTCAATCCTCACCAGATGCTCTTCGGCATCAATCAGGGGGCCACCTTCCGGGACCTGCGGATCTGGCATATGGAAGAGACGGCGAAAATTCCCTGTGACGGTTACGCCATCGGTGGCCTGGCGGTGGGGGAGCCCACCGAGGTGATGTACGAGATCATCGAGGCGGTGGAGCCCTATATGCCGACGGACAAGCCCCGGTATCTCATGGGAGTGGGCACGCCGTCCAACATCGTCGAGGCCGTGGCCAGAGGGGTGGACTTCTTCGACTGCGTCATGCCCGCCCGTAATGCCCGCCACGGAAAGCTGTTTACCTGGAACGGCTGGCTAAACCTCAAAAACGAGCGGTACAAGCTGGACGGGAGGCCCATCGACCCGGACTGTCAGTGCCCGGCGTGCCGCTCCTTCAGCCGGGGCTATCTGCGCCACCTGTTCGTGGCGGGGGAGATGCTGGCCATGCGCCTGGCCGTGCTCCATAACCTGTATTTCTACAACCAGCTGATGGCCCGGATCCGGGAGGCCCTAGACGCCGGTGCCTTTGGGGCGTTTCGGGCGGAGTATTCCTGGCGCCTGGCCCAGCGGGTGCAAGAATAGCTTCCCTTCCGGGAGAAGACGCTGCCGGGGTTTGCCTTTGAAATAAAAAAAGACTTGAGTTTAGTGCCCGATGCGGTTATAATACTCTTAAGTTTATGCGTTGAGCAAAAAACCAAATTACACATTGGAGGAAGAACAGATTATGCCGTTTCACTTCAACATCCTGGCCCTGAGTGCGGGCTCGGACCCCAGCACACAAGGCTCCATTGTGCCCACCATCGTTATGCTTTTGGCGATGGTCGCTGTTTTCTACTTCTTCATCATCCGTCCGGAGAGCAAAAAGAAGAAGGCTGCCAATGAGATGCGGGAAAGCCTGAAGGTGGGCGATGAGATTACCACCATCGGCGGCATCGTGGGAACCATCTGCGCGCTGAAGGAAGAGACCATCGTTATGGAGACGGGAGCGGACCGTGTGCGTATTGAGTTCACCCGGTGGGCCATTTCCAGCAAGGGTACTCAGAAGGAGGAGAACACCGCGCCTCCCATGGAAAAGGAGCTCAAGGAGGGCAATAAGAAGGGGAAAGAGGAAGACAAGGAGAACAAGTAATCCTCTTCTCCCGCCGGCAGATTTGCTAACATATTCCTGCATGACAAGCACCCCTTTGGCATATGGTTGTAGCAGCCGTATGAAAGGGGTGCTTTCCATGCATAGAGCGGAAGAACGGGACGCCGGCGCGGTCCATATGACAGCGGGGGTGCTTTTGGGCGGCCTGCTGGCGCTGGGGGTGGAGATTGTGGTTTTGCTGCTGGGGTCCATCGCCATATCCAACGGGATCTTAAAAGAGGATGCCACGCTTCAGATCACGGCTGCCGCCTGTGTGATCGGATGCCTGATCGGCGGCTGGCTGACCTGTGCCTGGTGGCCGGCCAGAAGGCTGCTGGCAGGGCTGGCTGCCGGGGCGGTCTGCTTCCTGCTGATCCTGGCGGTGGGCCTGCTGTCTGGGGAGGAGTTGTCGCTGGGGCTCCAGGCGATGATCGAACTGGCTGGCTGCCTCTGTGGCGGAGCGATTTCCGGGCTGCTGTCCAGAGGTAAAAAAAGGAAGAAAAAGGGGAATACGCGCCTTCGGTAGGACCGGGCAGCGGCGCTGCGCCCCCTTGACAAAAGCGGATAAAGTATCTATAATGCCATAGCAATACAATAAAAAATATAATTTGATCTAAATTGCCGCGTCATGCGGCATTCTGCCTTCTAATTTGTGAACTTGAAAGGAATGTTTACCATGGCAAAAGAATACAAGCTGAGCGCCACTCGTTTGGAGGAACTGAAAAACGAGCTCAGCTACCTGAAGACGGTCCGGGAGAAAGAGGTCGCGGACCAGATCAAGGAGGCCCGCTCCTTCGGAGACCTGTCGGAGAACAGCGAGTACGACGAGGCGAAGAACGAGCAGGGAAAGTTGTATTCCCGTATCGCGGAACTGGAAAATATTCTGGCCAACTGCTCGGTCATCGAGGAAGAGGACATGGATACCGACACTGTGCGGCTGGGAAGTAAGATCACAGTAGAAGATGTGGAACTGGGCGATCAGGAGACCTACCAGGTGGTAGGGTCCCAGGAGGCGGATCCCATGAATGGCCGGATCTCTGAGGAATCCCCCTTTGGCAAGGCCCTGCTGGGCAAGTCTGTGGGGGAACTCGTGATTGTGGAGGCCCCTGCGGGAAATGTGGAGTATAAAGTGCTGGACATCCAGCGCTAATTATTTTCTCGACCAAAGAGAAGAAGGAGAGAATTGCTATGTCCGATCAGACCACGCAAGGTCAATCGACACGGGAGGAACCCTCCCTGCCGGAACTGCTGCAGATCCGCAGAGACAAGCTGGAGGAACTGCGCAGGGCGGGGAAGGATCCCTTCACTGAGACCAGGTATGACGTCACCCACCACAGCAGTAAGGTGAAGGAACATTTTGAGGAGCTGGAGGGGCAGACCGTGCGTCTAGCCGGCCGCCTTATGAGCAAGCGCGGAATGGGAAAGGCCGTGTTTTCCGACCTCCAGGACAGCGCAGGCCGCATCCAGCTCTATATCCGCATCGACGATGTGGGGGAGCAGGCGCTGGCCACCTTCAAGAAATATGATATCGGGGATATTGTGGGCGTTGAGGGAGAGGTGTTCCGCACCAAGCGGGGCGAGATCTCCATCAAGGTTAAGACCATCACTCTGCTGGCCAAGTCCCTGCTGCCCCTGCCGGAGAAGTTCCACGGCCTAACCGATGTGGAAACCCGCTGCCGGCAGCGGTATGTGGATCTGATTGTCAACCCGGAGGTGCGTCGCACCTTCGAGATCCGCTCCAAGTTCATCAAGCATGTCCGGGACTTTTTGGACAAGCGGGGCTATATGGAAGTGGAGACCCCGGTTTTGAACACCATCTCCGGCGGAGCCACCGCCCGGCCCTTTATCACCCATCACAACACCCTGGATATCGACATGTATTTGCGCATTGCCACCGAACTGCACCTGAAGCGGCTGGTGGTGGGTGGACTGGAGCGGGTGTACGAGATCGGC
The DNA here is from genome assembly GCA_018716015.1 of Candidatus Enterenecus stercoripullorum. Classification (GTDB taxonomy): domain Bacteria; phylum Bacillota; class Clostridia; order Oscillospirales; family Oscillospiraceae; genus Enterenecus; species Enterenecus stercoripullorum. Next base: position 30,630 of record DVKM01000099.1, read on the forward strand.
CGCATTTTCCGCAACGAGGGGATGGATACCAAGCATAACCCTGAGTTTACCTCCGTGGAGCTGTACCAGGCCTACGCCGACTTCAACGACATGATGGACCTGTTTGAGGCCCTGCTGTCCTCTGCCGCCCAGAAGATCCTAGGCACTTATCAGCTGGAGTGGCAGGGCAAACAGCTGGACCTGACCCCAGGCTGGCCCCGGATGACCATGGCGGAGGCAGTCAAACAGTACACGGGCCTGGACTTCATGGCGGTATCTGACGACGCCCAGGCGGTGGCCATGGCCAAATCTGTGGGGGTGGAATTGCCTGAGACTGCCCCTGCTACCTGGGGCAACGCTTTGTACGAGGTCTTTGACAAGAAGGTGGAGGAGCACCTTGTGCAGCCAACCTTCATCACCATGCATCCCGTGGACGTATCTCCCCTAGCCAAGCGCTCTGTAAAGGATCCAAGGCTGACAGAGCGATTTGAACTGTTCATCTGTTGCAACGAGATGGGGAACGCTTTCTCCGAGCTCAACGACCCCATCGACCAAAAACAACGTTTCCAAAAGCAGGTGGAACTGCGTGAGGGAGGCGACGAAGAGGCCGGCATGATGGACGAAGACTATATCACCGCCCTAGAATACGGACTGCCCCCCACCGGCGGCCTGGGCATCGGGATTGACCGCTGCGTGATGATGCTGACCAACAACGATTCCATTCGGGAAGTGCTGCTCTTCCCCACGATGAGGCCTTTAGATTCATGAGAAAAAGCATACCGGTAAATTGTTTTCTACCGGTATGCTTTTGCATGTCCACAATGAGGTGACTAAATTGAGCTCCAGAGTAAAGAAAAGGCGGGTTCTGAGGGCCACCCAGGTGGTTGCCATCTCCTTTGCCGCCGTGATTTTGTGCGGGACCCTGTTGTTGATGCTACCCATCTCCTCCACCTCCGGCGAGAGCTGCGGGCTGATGACTGCGCTGTTCACCGCCACCTCAGCTACCTGTGTCACGGGGCTGATCCTGGTGGATACCCTGACAGGCTGGACGGTATTTGGCCAGGTGGTTATCATTTTGATGATCCAGCTGGGCGGCCTTGGATTCATGACCATCATTTTTCTCATGGCCCTGTCGGTGAAGAGAAAGCTGTCGTTGAGCCAGCGGCTGATGGCGGTGTCCAATTTCAATCTGAACGACATGGGGGATATCGGCCGCCTTGTACGTGGCGCTTTGAAGACAACCTTTGCCTTTGAGGGGATAGGCGCGCTGGTGCTGACCATTTGCTTCTGGCCCAGATACGGGGCGGAGGCGATTTGGAAGGGCGTATTTACCTCCATTTCTGCCTTCTGTAACGCTGGATTCGATATTTTCGGCACGGAGAAGATCGGCAGCTTGTCCACCTATGACGACCATCCTGTGGTACTGCTGACGGTGACGATCCTCATCGCCTGCGGAGGACTGGGTTTCTTTGTGTGGGAGGAGATTAAGCGCAGACACAGCTGGAAGCGGCTGTCCCTGTACAGCAAGATGGTCATCGTCATGACCCTGTTTCTGCTGGCTTTCGGCACGGCCTTCTTCCTGCTCAGTGAGTATGACAATGAGGGGACCATGGCGTCCATGCCCTTCTGGCAAAGCCTGCTCAATGCGCTGTTCCAGTCCACCACCCTTCGCACCGCGGGCTTCTATTCCATCAGTCAGGGGGCGCTCACCGATGTGTCCATCGTGATGTGCATTCTCCTGATGCTGGCCGGCGGTTCCTCCGGCTCCTGCGCCGGCGGCCTGAAAACAGGGACGGTGGGGGTACTGCTGCTAGCCCTGCGCTCTGGGCTGCGGGGTAGGGAGACCGTGACGATACGGGGCCGCACCATCCCTCAGCAGAAGGTGCTGTCCGCCGTGACGCTGCTGCTCATCGTGCTGCTGCTGTTCCTCACGGCTTCTATCGCCATCGCGGTGCTGGACAGTGTGCCCTATTTGGCGGCGGCCTATGAGACGGCGTCCGCCATGGCCACCGTGGGCGTGACC